>NZ_JAZGGG010000068.1:0-29358 GCF_036480315.1 Polaribacter sp. | reverse complement strand
GTTTTAAGACTAGAATACTCTCAAAATTAACCTCATTAACAATTATTCAATTCATTAATAAGTTTACTTTTGATAGAAATATTAACAACTTAAAAATTAGTATTATTTAAATGCACAACGGGTTATTAACTGTTTCATCAACTATAAATGCACAAACAGTTTTTGGAAAATGGAATTCTAGAGATAAAAAAACGGGAGAAATAGATTCCGTTATTGAAGTTTATGAAAAAGATGGTGAGGTTTTTGCAAAAATAATAGATATCATAGATCCAAAGTTAAAAAACTCACTTTGTACCTTGTGTAAAGGTAGTAGAAAAAATAAACCCGTAATTGGCTTAAAAGTTCTTTATAGTTTAAAGAAAAAAAGAAAGAAATGGTCTAAAGGATATATTTTAGATCCAAGAAGTGGTAATTTTTACAATTGCTATATAAAATTAGTTGCTACTAATAAATTAAAAGTAAGAGGTTATTTTGGTATAACAGCGCTAGGAAAATCTGTTTATTGGGATAGAATTCAATAATTATAAACGAATATATTATTAAAAATTCTCCAATATATAAACCTATAAAATTATGACTAAAACATTTTTAACTACTATTTTTTTAACTATTACAATATCTATAAATGCACAAACAATTTTTGGAAAATGGAATTCAAAAAATGATGATGGAACCGTAGATTCTGTGTTAGAAATTTATAAAAAAGACGGAAAAGCATTTGCAAAAGTTATTGAAATTATGAATCCGGCTAGAAAAGATGCACTTTGTGTAGATTGTGAAGGGATTTATAAAGACAAACCTATTATGGGATTAAATATTTTATCTGGTTTAGAAAAAGATGAAGACGAATGGTCAGGAGGTAAAATTGTAGACCCTAGAAATGGAAAAACATACAAGTGCTACATAAAATTAGTAAAACCAAACAAACTAAAATTAAGAGGCTATATTGGTGTTTCACTTTTTGGTAGAACAGCTTACTGGGAAAGAGTGAATCAGTAATTAATAATCAATAATCAAAAACACAAATAACTTTTCAACTATTTAGCGATAAAACTTTGCTCCTTTGTTACTTTGCAACTTTTTAACTTTTTAACTTTTTAACAAATTTAATTCTTCTCTTCAAGCATTGGCACAAAAGCAAAATCTCCCAATTCCTTTTTTTCGAATTCTATAGCAGATTTTCTTATAAAAAGTGTCATTATTTGTGTTTTATCGCCAACAGGAATTAACAACATTCCTCCTATTTTTAATTGTGACAATAAAGGATTTGGCACATAAGGCGCACCTGCTGTAACAATAATTTTATCAAAAGGAGCTTGTTCTTTTAAACCTTTATAACCATCTCCAAAAATAAACTTCTTTGGCTTATAACCGATTTTAGGCAAGAATAATGAGGTTCTTTTAAACAATTCTTTTTGTCTTTCTATAGAATAAACTTCTGCTTTTAGTTCTAACAAAATTGCGGTTTGATACCCAGAACCTGTTCCAATTTCTAATATTTTATCACCTATATTTATTTCTAAAGTTTGCGACTGAAAAGCTACTGTGTATGGCATAGAAATAGTCTGTTCTGCTGCTATAGGAAAAGCTTTATCTTGGTATGCATGTGCTTCAAAACTTGAATCTATAAATAAATGACGTGGAATTTTTCTTACAGCATTTAATACATTTGTGTCTGTAATCCCTTTTGCCGCTAATACATTAGCTAGCTGATTTCGAAGTCCTTGATGTTTAGAAGTGTCTTTCAATTTTAACAAATTTGTAAAGTCTAAATGTAACAATAAATATAAATACATTCTTATAAAATTGTATCTTTGTTTGTATCGATTTTATATATTATTCTAAATAAAACCATATACATAATTAACCACTTCGTTACGAGGAAGAATAACAACGTAATCTCTTCAATAAAAGATTACTGCACTTTTTTCGCAATGACAAAAAGATATATTTATGCTAAAAGCTGGAGTTTTAGGTGCTGGACATCTAGGTAAAATTCACTTACGTTTATTACAACAATCAGAAAAATATGAATTAGTTGGTTTTTTTGATCCATTTACTGAAAACGCTCAAAAAGTTGCCAAAGAATTTGGTTATAAATTATTTGATTCAATAGAAGAACTAATAAGTGCAGTAGAAGTTGTAGATATTGTTACACCAACATTATCTCATTTCGATTGCGCAAAATTAGCTATTGAAAAAGGCTGTCATATTTTTATAGAAAAACCAATTACAAAAACTGTATTAGAAGCTGAAGCTATAAAAACATTAGCAAGTCAGTTTCATGTGCAAGGTCAAGTTGGTCATGTAGAACGTTTTAATCCTGCTTTTACTGCTGTAAAAGAGAAGATTAATACACCTATGTTTATTGAAACACACAGATTAGCAGAATTTAATCCTAGAGGAACAGATGTGCCTGTGGTTTTAGATTTAATGATTCATGATATTGATATTATTTTATCTGTTGTAGATTCTAAAGTAAAAAATGTACATGCAAGCGGAATATCAGTTATTTCTGAAACACCAGATATTGCAAATGCAAGAATTGAGTTTGAAAATGGGTGTGTTGCCAATTTAACCGCAAGTAGAATTTCTATGAAAAACATGCGTAAATCGCGATTTTTTCAGAAAGATGCCTACATTTCTGTAGATTTTTTAACAAAAACTTCTGAAGTGGTTAGAATGAAAGACGTTCCTGAAAACCCAGATGAATTTGCAATGATCTTACAAAATGCTGAAGGTGTTAAAAAGCAAATTTATTTTGATAATCCAGAAGTTGCAGATAACAATGCTATTTTAGATGAATTAGAATCTTTTGCTGATGCAATTAATAACGGCACAAAACCAGTAGTTTCTTTACATCAAGGGGCAGAAGCTTTAAGAGTTGCCCAAATGATTATTGATTGTTTTTAAAAAAGTTACAAAGTTTTAGAGTTACAAAGCTACAAAGGAAAATAAAGCTTTTAGGTTTTGTATAAGTTAATAAACAAGTGCGTTAAGGATTGAGCGGTTTGTTTGAGCTCTTTTTGTTTTTTCAACAAAAAAGCGAGTAGCGAAAGCCTGTTAAAACGCCCAAATAAAAATAAATTTTTAAATTATTATTCATGAAAAATATTGCAGTTATTGGAGCTGGAACCATGGGAAATGGAATTGCTCACACATTTGCACAATTTAATTATAAGGTAAGTTTAATTGATATTTCTGAAGTTTCTTTGGAAAAAGGAATAGCTACTATTTCTAAAAATTTAGATAGAATGGTTGCTAAAGAAAAAATTTCTGAAGCTGATAAAAATAATACTTTAGCAAATATTACGACTTTTACTTCTATTGCAGAAGGTGTTAAAAATGTTGATTTAGTTGTGGAAGCTGCTACTGAAAACGCTGTTTTAAAAGCGAAAATTTTTAAAGAATTAGATAAAAATTGTGCTGAAAACACAATTTTAGCAACAAATACATCATCTATTTCTATAACTCAAATTGCAGCGGTAACTAACAGACCAGATAAAGTAATTGGAATGCATTTTATGAATCCTGTACCAATTATGAAATTGGTTGAGATTATTAGAGGCTACAATACATCTGACGAAGTGATGAATACTATTGTAGATTTATCTAAAAAAGTAAGTAAAATTCCGGTTGAAGTAAACGATTATCCTGGTTTTGTTGCTAACAGAATTTTAATGCCAATGATTAACGAATCTATTGAAACTTTGTATAATGGTGTTGCTGGTGTTGCAGAAATAGATACCGTAATGAAGTTAGGAATGGCGCACCCAATGGGACCATTGCAATTAGCAGATTTTATTGGTTTAGACGTTTGTTTATCTATATTGAATGTAATGCATGATGGATTTAAAAATCCTAAATACGCACCATGTCCATTATTAGTAAACATGGTTATGGCAGGGAAATTAGGAATAAAGTCTGGTGAAGGTTTTTATGATTATTCTCAAGGTAGAAAAGCAGAAAAAGTTGCTAAAATGTTTAATTCATAAAATGACAAAAAGTAAGATTCTATTTTTTTTTATTTTGTATTACTCTTTAAGTATTTCTGCACAGAAGTCTAAAAAAGGAATTTTTAATGTTGAAAAAATAGGTTTTTTATACAACTTTGGTACTGAAGAGAACTTTATTTATAACGATAAAGATTACACATACACTACTAATACATTTAAAGGGCAAGTTTTTTATAATTTAGGAAATTGGAAATCTTTAGATTTTGAATTGATTGTACAACCACAATATCAAATTTTAAAACATCAATTGATAAATGAACATTATATTTTACCTAGTGAAGAAAATTATCAACAAAAAAGAGTAGAATTTACAAAATTTAAAACGATGCATTTGTATGTAGTAGAATTTGGTTTTGCTGCTAAAAAAAAGCTATCAGAAAAGCTAAATTTACAAGGTGCCATTAGTTTAGGTTTTTCATACATAGATACACGAAGCGAACGTTTGGCAAAAGGTTTTACTTTTATAGAAAATTTTTCAGTTGGGTTTAGTTACAAAACCACCAGCAAAACATTTTTATATCTAGGAACCAATTTCGGACATGTTTCTAACTTAAATTTTCTTTCACCAAATGACGGATACAACATTTTAGGGTTAGAAATTGGTATTTCATACAAACTATAAAAAAGGAACTCAATTTGAGTTCCTTTTTTATTAACTTATTAAATTTAAAGTATACTACTTCCCTAACCAAGAATTTAACATCCAAATTGTTTTTTCTTGTTCTGCAATAAAATCGCTCATCATTGAATTTGTTCCTTCATCGTTTGCATCATCCGAAAGATTTAAAATTACTCTTTCTATTTTTAATAATTCAGACAAAGAACTAATTACTAAACTAACTGCTTCTACATCATTAGAAATATCTTTTCCAACAAGAACAGACGATTTACTAATATAGTCAGTAAATGTGTGTAAAGGTTTACCTTGCAACGTTAAAATACGTTCTGCAATATCATCGATTTTTACTTGTGAATCTGTATAAAACTCTTCAAATTTCACATGTAATTCGAAGAAGTTTTTTCCTTTTATATTCCAATGTAATCCTCGTAAGTTCTGATAATATATTTGAAAGTTAGATAACAATCCGTTTAAGTTTTCAACTAAATTTGCACTTTCTTTTTTGTCTAATCCTAATATTGATTTGTTCATTTTGTATCGTTTTTTATTGATAAATCAAAATTAATAGAAATTTATGGCGTTAAACTATAATTATTATTGATAGTTTTGATATATTTATCAAAAATTATTATACCAATGACAATTACCCAATTAAAATACGTATTATCAGTTGCAGAATATCAGAATTTCACAGTTGCTGCAGAACATAGTTTTGTAACTCAACCAACTTTGAGTATGCAAATACAGAAATTAGAAGATGAATTAGATATCAAAATATTTAATAGGGCTAAAAAACCAATTGAATTAACTGAAATTGGAAAAAAAATAGTTGAACAAGCTAAAGTAATTGTTGATGAAAGTAACAGAGTTTTAGATATTGTTCATCAACAAAAAGGTTTTATCGGTGGCGAATTTAAATTAGGAATTATTCCAACGGTTATGCCAACTCTATTACCCATGTTTTTAAATAATTTTACTAAAAAGCACCCAAAAGTAAAATTAATTATAGAAGAATTAACTACAGAAGAAATTATACGAAAACTAACTGATGGTCATATAGACGCTGCAATTGCTGCAACTCCTTTAGAGAATGAAGCTATAAAAGAAAGACCTTTATATTACGAACCATTTGTTGGTTTAATTCCAGAGAATCATCGTTTATTTAATGAAAAAGTAATTAACCCTGATGAGTTAGAGATGGATGATATTTTATTATTAGAAGACGGACACTGTTTTAAAGAAAGTGTAATTAATTTATGTAGAACCTTTAAAACCGATAATAAGAAGTCTTTTCAATTAGCAAGTGGAAGTTTTGATACATTGATAAAACTAACGAAGGAAGGTTTAGGAATGACATTGTTACCTTATTTACATACTTTAGATTTAAATGATGTGGATAAAAGTCATTTACGTGAATTTACGAATCCACCACCTGCAAGAGAAGTTAGTTTAATTTATCATAAATCGCAATTAAAAATGCAATTAATTGAAGCTCTAAAAAAGACAATTGATGGTGTTGTTAGAGGTGCAATTTCTTTTTCTGATGTAAAAATTATTAGTCCTTTACAGAAAAAACAAACTTAAGTTTAAACAAAAAAAACCAGCAAATATGCTGGTTTTTTTGTTATAAATTCAATTTAAAATTACATCATTGAAGCTGCAACCTTTTTATAAGTACCATTTTCTAACAATTCTCTAATTGCAGAAAAAGCAGTAATTGTTTCATCTATATCTTCTTGAGTATGCGTAGTTGTAGGTATTAATCTTAATATGATTAATCCTTTAGGTATTACTGGGTACACAACAATAGAACAAAAGATACCGTGATTTTCACGTAAATCATTCACCATTGCCATGGCTTCTGGAATATCTCCTTTTAAAAACACTGGAGTTATACACGTTTGCGTAGTTCCTAAATCGAAACCAGCTTCTCTTAAACCAGATTGTAAAGCATTTGTGTTTTCCCACAATTTTGCTTTTAATTCTGGCATTGTACGTAACATATCTAAACGTTTTAATGCTCCTTTGACCATAGCCATTGGCAATGATTTTGCAAACATTTGAGAACGCATATTGTATTGTAAAAATTGAATTACATCTTTATTTCCTGCAAAGAAAGCACCAATACCAGCCATAGATTTTGCAAAAGTTGCAAAATATACATCAATTTCATCTTGTATACCTTGCTCTACTCCCGTTCCTTTCCCATCAACTCCTAAAGTTCCAAAACCATGCGCATCGTCAACTAAAAGTCTAAAGTTATATTCTTCTTTAAAAGAAACTATTTCCTTTAAACGACCTTGTTCTCCTCGCATTCCAAAAACTCCTTCAGAAATCACAAGAATTCCTCCACCAGTTTTATCTGCCATTCTTTTAGCACGTTTTATGTTTTTTTCAAAACTTTCCATATCGTTATGACGATATACAAAACGTTTTCCAGAATGTAAACGAACACCATCTATAATACACGCATGTGTATCCATATCATAAACAATAATATCATCTTTTGAAACTAAAGCATCTATTGCAGAAACCATTCCTTGGTAACCAAAGTTTACTAAATAAGCAGCGTCCTTCTCAACAAATTCTGCGCATTCAACTTCTAATTGCTCATGAAATTTAGTATGACCAGACATCATTCTAGCTCCCATTGGATAAGCCATTCCGTGTTCTGCAGCAGCTTCTCCATCAACTTTTAAAACTTCAGGATGATTTGCCAATCCTAAATAATCGTTAATACTCCAAGTAACTACTTTTTTTCCGTTGAAAGACATTCTATTAGAAATAGGTCCTTCTAACTTTGGAAATACATAATATCCTTCAGCTTGTTTAGCCCATTTACCTAACGGGCCCTTATCTTTTATTATTCTATCAAATAAATCTATCGCCATTTTTTCATCTTTTTTGAAGATAGCAAAGGTAGAAAAATTTAATAGTTTTAACAATTGGTTAATTAGGAGAAATAAAGTCTTTTTCTAGTCTAAAAAACCTTGCGCTTGCATCCAAGTATCACTATAGATTTTATTAAGATATCTAGAACCATGATCTGGAAAAATTAGAACAACAAAACTGTTTTCATCAAACATATCTAAAGCTGCATATTGTTTGGTTGCCTGTACAACTGCACCTGTAGTATATCCACAGAAAAGTCCTTCTTTTTTTAAAGTTTCTCTTGCTTGCATAGCAGCATCTTTATCAGAAACTTTTTCATAAACATCAATAACATCAAAATCTGTTGCAGTAGGAATTAGATTCTTACCTAAACCTTCAATTTTATAAGGACTTACCTCGTTTAAATCGAGTTCACCAGTCTCATGGTATTTTTTTAATACCGAACCAATAGCATCAACTCCTAAAATTTTAATATTAGGGTTTTGCTCTTTTAAGTATTTTCCGGTTCCTGAAATAGTTCCTCCAGTTCCACTTGCAACTACCAAATGTGTGATTTTCCCTTTCGTTTGTTCCCAAATTTCTGGACCAGTAGTTCTATAATGAGCTTCAATATTTAATTCGTTAAAATATTGATTTATATAAACTGAATTTTTAGTTTTTTTATGAATAGTTTTTGCAACTTCATAATAAGATCTTGGGTCTTCGGGTGGCACATTTGCAGGGCAAACATGCACTTCTGCGCCCATTATTTTTAGTAATTCTATCTTATCTTGAGAAGATTTATCGCTAACTGCTAAAATACATTTATAGCCTTTTACCAAACTAATCATTGCAATACTAAAACCAGTATTACCAGAAGTAGTTTCTACAATTGTTGCACCTTTTTTAAGGATTCCTTTTTTTTCTGCGTCATTAATAATATGCAATGCAATTCTATCTTTTGCAGAATGACCTGGATTAAAAGCCTCAATTTTAGCAAAATAAGAGCCTTTTAATTTTTTAGTAATTTTATGAAGTCTTATTAGTGGAGTTTCTCCCACTAAATCTAAAATACTATTATTTATTCCGTGATTTCTAGTCATTCTATCTTTTCATAAAAACCTCACAAATTAAATAACTAAACTAAAATCAGTAATTATAATTTGTGAAATTTTCTTTTTAACAGATGCAAAAGTACATCATCAATCTGAAATATAAAATTGATTTTATGGCTTAATTAAATCTGTCTCTAATTTATCTTCCAAAGCTAAAAAGAAAGAATAATCTTTTGCGGTTTCTTTTAAAGCCTCAAACCTACCTGAAGCACCACCATGACCCGCTTCCATATTAGTATGTAATAATAATAATTTGTTATCTGTTTTTAATTCACGAAGTTTAGCAACCCATTTTGCAGGTTCCCAATATTGCACTTGTGAATCATGATAACCAGTAGTTACTAATATATTAGGATATTCTTTAGATTTAACTTGATCATAAGGTGAATATGATTTTATGTAATTATAATATTCTTTGTCGTTTGGGTTTCCCCATTCGTCATATTCTCCTGTTGTTAAGGGAATTGAATCATCTAACATTGTAGAAATTACATCTACAAAAGGAACAGCAGCAATAATTCCGTTATACAATTCAGGATTCATATTTACAATTGCACCCATTAACAATCCACCAGCAGAACCACCCATTGCGTATAAATGATTTGCAGATGTATAGTTCTTTTCTATTAAATGTTTAGAACAATCTATAAAATCGTTAAACGTATTCATTTTGTTTAACATTTTACCATCTTCATACCAGTTTCTTCCTAAATATTCACTCCCTCTAATATGTGCTAAAGCATATACAAATCCTCTATCTAACAAACTTAAACGGGTTGTAGAAAAACCATCTGGAATTGTATAACCATAAGAACCATACGCATATTGTAACAAAGGAGTTTCTGCATTCAATTCTGTATCTTTATGATACACCAAAGAAACAGCTACTTTTTCACCATCTCTTGCCGTTACCCAAACGCGTTCGCTTTTATAGTTTTCTTTTTGAAATTCCCCTCCTAAAACTTCTTGTTCTTTTTTAACATCTTTAGATTTATCGCTCATATTAAAATCGATAACAGATGCAGGAGTTGTCATTGAATTATAAGAATATCTTATGATATTTGTATCAAAATCTGGGTTAGCATATACGCCAACAGAATACGTTTCTTCATTAAAAGGTAAGTAGTAATCTTCTTTTTTATCCCAACGTTTTATACGAACTTTATTTAAACCGTTTGTTCGTTCTTCTAAAACTAAATATTCCTTAAATATTGAAAAATCTTCTAATAAAGTATCATCTCTATGCGAAATTACATCTACCCAATTTTCTTTTTCTGTTTTAGAAATGGGTGTTTTCATCAACTTAAAATTGATAGCATTGTCTTTATTTGTCAATAAATAAAAATCATCTTCAAAATGCGAAACACTATATTCTAAATCACGTTCTCGAGCTTGAATCATTGTAAATTCTCCGGTAGGGTTGTCTGCATCTAAATATTGAGCTTCTGTAGAAACCGTGCTATGAGAACCAATAATAATATATTTATCAGATTTAGATTTGGTAACATACGTTCCAAAAGTATCGTCTTTTTCATGATAAACTTCTACATCTTCAGAAGTTGGTGTTCCTAAAACATGTCTAAAAATTTTCTCACTTCTTAATGTTTCTGGGTTTTTCTTTGTATAAAAAATAGTTTTATTATCATTTGCCCAAACAGAACCACCTGTTGTATTCTCTATAACGTCTTTATAAACTTCACCTGTTTCTAGGTTTTTAATTCGTAAAGAATACTGCCTTCTACTTACTGTATCTGTTGCATAAACTGTTAATTTATTATCCGTAGAAATATTTAAACCACCTAATTGAAAATAATCGAAACCTTTTGCCTCATCATTTACATTAAAAAGAACTTCTTCTTTTGCTTCTAAATTGCCTTTTTTTCTGCTGTAAATAGGATATTGCATTCCTTTCTCAAAACGAGTAATATAAAAATAACCATTATCTTTATAAGGTACAGAAGAATCATCTTCTTTAATTCTACCTTTCATTTCTTCGAATAATTTTTCTTGAAAATCTTTGGTATAATTAGTTAGGTCATCATAATACGCATTTTCTTCTTCTAAATAATTTACTACATTTTGAGTTTGTTCGTCTTTTACTTCAGAAAGTTTTTGTTCATCAGATAAACGCATCCAAAAATAATTATCGATTCTTACGTCTCCGTGTTTCTCTAATTTAGTTGGTTGCTTCTCTGCAACTGGTATTTTTGAATCTGTACTTTTCATTATTTTATTTTTACAAGCGGCTGCTAAAATAAGACTTAATACCATCAAAGAGATAAATATCTTTCTCATTTTTAAATGATTTGAGTTCTCACTAAATTTACTAATTTTACAACCAATTAAATTTAAAATAAAAGAACCATGTTTGGAGACGTATCTGGAATGATGAATAAGCTTAAAGAAGCACAACAAGAAGTAGAAAAAACAAAAATAAGATTAAATTCTGTTTTGGTTGATGAAAATTCTGCTGACAATAAAATTAAGGTAACTTTAACCGCTAATAGAGAGATAAAAGCAATTTCTATTGATACATCTTTACTTTCTGATGCAGAAGAATTAGAAGATTATTTAATTCTTACTTTAAATAAAGCCATTGAGAAAGCTTCTAAAATTAATGAAAACGAAATGGCGGTTGCCGCAAAAGCAGGAATGCCAAATATACCAGGAATGGATATGTTTAAATAATTTACTACTTAATATCATATTTTCGATAATTAACTGTTAAGTTTATTGAGTTATTTTTAACAACATTTAAACAAAAACAACTCTGTGAAAGAGGTGTTTTTGCTTTTTATAAATTATAGTAAAGAGCACATGAGTAAAGAGAAAAAAACAATTCTAAAAAGAATTTTTAAATGGAGTGTTTCTATACTAATCATTTTATTAATTACTTTAGTTTCTATTCCGTACTTGTTTAAAGACAAAATAGTACAAATGGTTACAAATACTATTAATAATAATGTAAACGCAACGGTTACATTTAAAGAAGCTGATTTAAGTTTCTTTAGAAGTTTTCCATTAGCAAGTTTAGCTGTTAATGATGTTTTAGTTATTAATAAAGAACCATTTTTAGGAGATACATTATATCATGCAAAATCATTGAATTTAGACATGAAAATTACCGAACTTTTTAAAAACACGAATGAAACGATCAATTTAAAAAGTATTTCTACTTCTAACGGAAAAGTAAACATCGTTTTTAATAAAGATGCTATTGCTAATTATGACATTGCTTTAAAGAGTAACACTCCAGAAAACACACAAAATAGCAGCTCTTTTTCTTTTAACATTCAAGATTACAAAGTTGATAATATTCAATTTAATTATTTAGATGAAAGTTCTAACACTGAATTACAATTAGATAGTATTTATCATACAGGAAAAGGGAATTTTTCGAATGAAGTTTTAGATTTAGACACAAAATCTACAGCAAAAATTTCTTTTGATTTAGATAAAATTAATTACCTAAATAATGTTTCTATTTCTTTGGATGCTGTTTTAGAAATGGATTTAAAAAATTCAAAATTTACTTTTAAGGAAAACAAAGGTTTTATAAATCAATTGCCATTAGAGTTTAATGGCTTTATTAAACTGATTGATGAAAACCAATTGTATGACATTCGTTTTAAAACACCATCTTCATCTTTTAAAAATGCGTTGGCACTTTTACCAGCACAATATTCTGGCAATTTAAAATCGATAACTACTAAAGGTAATTTTGATTTAAATGGCTTTGTAAAAGGAACTTTATCAGAAACTACAATTCCTACTTTTGATGTTTCATTTTCATCTAAAAATGCACTTTTTAAATATGCAGATTTACCAAAATCCGTAAAAAATATTAACATAGATTCTAAAATAATTAACAAAACCGGAAACATAAAAGATACTTATGTAGCTATTAATCAATTAAATTTTAAAATTGATGAAGATATTTTTTCTGCAAACGGAAATATTAGAAATATTACTACAAACCCAGCTGTGAATATTGCTGTCAAAGGGATTATTAATTTGGCAAACATCTGCAAAGTATATCCTGTAAAATTAGAAAACGAGTTAGCAGGAATTTTAAAAGCAGATATTTCTACAAATTTTGATATGAATTCTGTTGAAAAAGAAAAATATCAGCATATAAAAAATGCTGGAAATGTCTCTTTAAATAATTTTAAATATGATGGTAAAGATGTTGCAAACCAGTTTTTAATTGATAAAACTTCCATCACATTTAATACCAATTCCATAAAACTAAAAGAGTTTAAAGCAAAAACAGGAACTTCAGATATTTCTCTTAAAGGAAATTTAAACAATTTCTATGGGTTTTTATTTAAAAATCAAGTCTTAAAAGGAAATTTTGATTTGAATTCTAACAACTTAAAAGTAGCAGATTTTCTTTCTACAGAAACTGTAAAAGGTGAAAAAACCAAAAAAGGGAAATTAAAGATTCCAATATTTTTAGATATCAAATTGAAAGCAAAAGCAAAAACAGTTCTATATGATAATATTACATTATCTAATGTTTCTGGAAATGTTTTTATTAAAGATGAAACCGTAAACTTGCAAAACCTAAAAACTGATATTTTTGGTGGAAATATAGGTTTTAGCGGAAAGGTTTCTACCAAAGGAGAAACTTCTAAATTTAATATGGATTTAAACTTAAAAGAGTTAAATATTTCAGATTCTTTTACAAGTTTAGAAATGCTAAAAGCAATTGCACCAATAGCAAAAACAATTGAAGGTAAAATAAATTCAACCATAAAAGTTTCTGGTGATTTAGATGAAAACATGAGCCCTGATTTAGCAACAATTTCGGGAGATTTATTCGGGAAATTATTAAACCCAAAACTAAATGGAAGTAATTCTAAAGTACTTACTTTATTAGGAGATAAACTTTCTTTTTTGGATACTGATAAACTAAATTTAGACGGAATAAATGCTCTATTATCATTTGAAAACGGACAAGTTAATGTAAAACCAATTCCTTTAAAATATAAAGATATTGGTATTGAAATATCAGGAAACCATAGTTTTGATAATAAAATGAATTATGATATTGTTTTTGATGTTCCTGTAAAATATCTAGGTACAGATGTTACTAATTTAATTGCAAAATTAACACCTAAAGATGCAGCATCAGTGAAAAATGTTCCAGTAAAAGGAACCTTAACAGGCAGTTTTGGTAGTCCAAATTTTTCATCAAACATTAAAGATGCTACTTCTAATTTAATGAAAGATATAATTGAAAAGCAGAAGCAAAGTCTTATAAATCAAGGAAAGGATAAGCTAAACAATTTGTTAGGTTTAGGAACTAAAAAAGATTCCACAAAAACAAAAGATGACACAAAAGGTAAAATTAAAGGGCTTTTAGACGGCCTTTTCGGAAATAGGAAAAAAGATACTACAAAGAAAAATTAGTTGTGTATAAAACGTAAAAAAGGAAGCTTATCGGCTTCCTTTTTTTTTACACAAAGTGGTTTAATTATGATGCAAAAGCTCCTACAAATATTAAAGAAACAAAAGCTAAAGCATATAATGATAAAATTATAATTGTAAAAACACCAACATACTTATAATGAGATTTTAAAATTTCAAAAGCATCAGATAAAGTCTCATCATTTTTTGTTAATAAAGCTGTTTTCATTTTACTTGAAAACTGATACAGATAATAAACTGGTAAAAAATATAATAACGCTAAAATTAAATAAGTAATTGTCATTACAATTCCTAAATCAAAAGGCATTGCTTGTGCTTGTGGTATTGCACTAAAAATAGTTCCTGCAAAAAGTGCAAAAACAATCATCAATCCAATACCAACAAAACCAATGATAGCTAAAAATTGAGACCATTTAGCCGTTTCTCTTAAATAACTTTTTGAGCGACCATTTAATGTTAATAGTTCTAATTCTGTAATTGGGTTTTCCATAGTAATATAGTTTTGTTAGTAATAGTTTGTTCTCAAAAGTAAATAAAAAAGCCACGAGTACACAAAATTAATTTAGTGAATTCGTGACTAAAGGTTTTATTCTAATAATTTCTTCCTACTTAAAATCAGAAATTGTGTTCTTAATAATTGCAATACAATCCATTAATTGTTCTTCAGTCATAACTAAAGGTGGTGCAAAACGAATAATGTTTCCATGCGTTGGTTTTGCTAATAATCCGTTATCACGAAGTTTCATACAAATATCCCAAGCAGTAGAACTATCTTCAGAATCGTTTATTAAAACAGCATTTAACAACCCTTTACCTCTAACTGATAATACTAAATCTGTTGTTTTTGCAAATTCTGCTAATTCATTTCTGAATATTTGACCTAAAGCTTCCGCATTTTCTGCTAATTTTTCATCTGCAACAACTTCTAACGCAGCAATTGCAACAGCAGCTGCAATTGGGTTTCCACCAAATGTAGAACCATGATTTCCTGGTTTAATAACATTCATAATGTTATCATTTGCCAAAACAGCAGAAACAGGATACGCGCCTCCACTCAAAGCTTTTCCAAGAATTAAAACATCTGGTTGTACATTTTCATGATCTACTGCTAACATTTTACCCGTTCTAGCAATTCCTGTTTGCACTTCATCTGCAATAAATAACACATTATGTTTAGTACATAATTCTTGTGCGCCAGCTAAATAACCTTCAGAAGGTACATAAACACCCGCTTCACCTTGTATTGGTTCTACTAAAAATGCAGCAATATTAGTACTACTCTCTAAAGTTTCCTTTAAAGCTTGTAAATTATCATACTCAATTTTTATAAATCCATCTGTATAAGGTCCAAAATTCTTTCTAGCAACAGGATCATTAGAAAAAGATATAATAGTCGTTGTTCTTCCATGAAAATTATTTTCACAAACAATTATTTCTGCTTTATTTTCATCAATTCCTTTTACTTCATACGCCCATTTCCTAGCAAGTTTTAAAGCAGTTTCTACAGCTTCTGCACCAGTATTCATTGGTAATAATTTGTCAAAACCAAAAAGTTCGGTAGCAAATTTCTCATACTTACCTAAAACGTCATTGTAAAATGCACGAGAAGTAAGTGTTAACTTTTTTGCTTGATTTACCATTGCATCCACAATTTTCGGATGACAATGTCCTTGATTTACAGCAGAATAAGCAGATAAAAAATCATAATATCTTTTACCTTCTGCATCCCAAACGTATACACCTTCACCTTTACTCAAAACCACAGGAAGTGGATGATAGTTGTGTGCACCAAATTTGTTCTCTAATTCTATCGCTTCTTGCGATGTTAACTTGTTTAAAACAGCCATTTTTAATTACTTTAAATGTTTATATTAAAAAAACATTCCTGTTCTACCTTTATCCTTCTGAAGTTTCAGAAATTCAGCGTGGGAAAGAAATCATCCTCGAAGTTTCACAAAAGTAGTAAATTTATTTTTAGAAAATAAAGTTTTATTTGGGCGTTACCTATGGGTCGCGCTTTCACTACTCGCTTTTTTCGTACCTCAAAAGAGCTCAAACAAATCGTTCAATCACTAACGCAGATAGAGAATCTAAAACACAAGTTATTTATCTAGTGGAATTTGCAGTAACCAACAACTCTAACCTCTTAATTTCTCTTGATAAATCATTTTTATTCATTTGCATCCAAGAGAATATTTTTATCATACTCATTGTAATGAAACAGAGAATTGTTGCGCCAACCCATAAAATAAGCTCATTCGTATTTTCAACATCAAAAGCTTGAACTATACAGTAAATAAAGAATCCAAAAACGATAATGTTTGTAATATTCATTATAATAGAAATAAAAGCGTTTTTACCTTTAAATATACCTAAAACTTTTCTAAAAATATTCTGTTCCTCTAATTCATCATAAAATCTTGCTTCTTCTTGCGTTAATGTTTCTTTAATTAATTTGTCTATTTCTTCTTTATTATTTTTCATAATTTATATGTTTTAATTTTGTTTTTAATTTTTCTCTTGCATGAAATAATCTCGATTTTGTGGTACCAATAGAAATCTTTAAAATTTTACTAATTTCTTTTAACGTGTAATTTTCAATATAAAATAACTTAACAACCATTTGTTGTTCAATAGATAGTTTTCTAATTGCACTTGCAAGTTTCTGTTTCAAAACCGAGTTATCATTAACTTCTAAAGCTATATTTTCTGTTTTACTATCAAAATAAAGGCTTTGCAGTTTGTTTTGTTCTCTTTGTTTTGCTCTTAAAAAATCAATAGCTTTTCTATTTACTATACTAATTGCCCAGCTTTTAAATTTCTCTGGTTCTTTTAAATTGTCTAATTTATTTATAATAATTGTCCAACTTTCTTGTGCAATATCTTTCGCTAAATCGGCATCTTTAACAATCCAAAAAGCGAAATTACAAAACTGTAAATGCCATTTTTTTATCAAAAAAGAGATCATTTTTTTATCTCCTTTTTGATATCTTTCAATCAAAATTGCGTCAGAAAGAATTTTATTTTTGTTCATAATCGATTACACACCATAGACGAGAGAAAAACGAAAAGGTTCATTTTATTTTTTGTTTCCTGTTTTCACGGGAATGACAATTTTAATAGAAATCCAAGGCAAAAGCCTCGGAAAATTATTTTCGATTAAAGATATATCAATTATTATTGGCGTTTTCGTCAATATAAGACCTCAAATTCCTTAATTTTGCAATCCTAAAATATTTAAAATGCCACGTAGAGAACGAAACAAATTTGTAAAGAAGAATCAAGTTTTAGAATTAAAAATTGAAGATTACGCTTTTGGAGGAAAAGGAATTGCAAGAATACATTCCGAAGATGGAAGTTTTGTTGTTTTTGTACCGAATACTTTACCTGGCCAATTGGTAAAAGCACAGATTAATAAATCTAGTAAAAATTACGCAGAAGCAAAGTTAATAGATGTTTTAGAACCATCAGAAGATGAAGTTGAAGTTCCTTTTCAAGATATTCCTGGTGCGCCTTACATTCAATTACCTATTGAATTACAGCATAAATATAAAAAAGAAAGTACACTTTCATTATTCAAAAGAATTGGTAAAGTAGAAAATATAGAAGATTTATTCGACGAGTTTGTAACCTCGCCAAATGTATTTCATTATAGAAATAAAATGGAGTATGGTTTTTCTGCCATTGGTTATGACAGATTAAATAAAACAGATAAAGACGAATTTACATTGGGTTTTAAAAGACGTGGTGTTTGGTGGATGGGAGATAATCTTGAGAAAGATTCTGGTTTGTTTGACAAACAGATGGAAGACAACCTAAAAAACATTCGTCAATATTGTATAGAAACAGGTTTAGAACCTTGGCATGGACCCAAAAAAACAGGTTTCTTTCGTTATTTTGTGGTGAGAAAATCTTTTAAAACAGATGAATTGTTATGTAATTTAGTAACTACTTCACCAGAATTACCAAATTTTGATTTAAACAAATTCGCAGATTTTCTAAAAGGTATTTTTGGAAATCGTTTAGCTGGTTTATTACATACTATTAATGATGAAACTGGCGATAGAACCATTGCAACTTCTGGTAGCATTGATTTAGTTTATGGAAAAGATAAAATTGTTGAAGAATTATTAGGTTTAAATTTTGAAATCAGCATGAAAAGCTTTTTTCAAACAAACCCAAAATGTGCAGAAAAACTATATAATAAAGTAGTAGAGTATGTTTTAGAAGACAAATCTAAAGTAGACAACACTGTGGTTATGGATTTGTTTTGTGGTACAGGAACTATTGGTCAAATTGTGGCTTCAAAATCTAAAAACGCAAAAATAGTAGGCGTAGATATTGTTGCTTCAGCTATAGAAGACGCAGAAAAGAACGCAAAAAGAAATAATATAGATGGCTTAAAGTTTTATGCAGCAGACGTTGGTAAGTTTTTAATTGCACATCCAGAATATCAAAATAAAATAAAAACGATTATTTTAGATCCTGCAAGAGCGGGTATTGCACCAAAAACGTTGCAGAAAATCATTAACTTAAATGCAGACAGAATGGTGTATGTTTCTTGTAACCCTGCAACACAAGCAAGAGATACAGAATTGTTAGCTGAAGCTGGTTACATAATTAAAAAAATTAGTTTGGTAGATCAGTTCCCTCATACAAGTCATATTGAAACTGTTGTTTTGTTTGAGAAAGAGTAAAGAATTCTTTATCAAATTTATGAAAACTTTATTTATTGATTGAATTTTCATTTAATATATTTGTAAAATGCTTAAGAAGGTTTTTGGAATTATTTTTATATTAATATCTTTAATTTTTTGTATTGGTTTTTTATTACAATTACCAAAAATTTTAAACGAATTCTATTCTGATAATTTTGGCTATTTAGTGGGCTATGCAATTGGTTCTTTTTTATTTTTAATAATTGCATTTATTTTTTTTCAACTAGGATTAAGGCTGATTAAAAACACACCAAAAAAAACTGATTCTATTAATCTAATTGGTAAAAACAATAACTTGTAAAATTGATCAAAATAATGAAAAAACTTTCAGAATTCGAAATAAATAAAAAGTTAGAAAACCTCGTGGACTGGGAGTATTATGATGATGCTTTACATACAGATTTTGAATTCGATAACTTTAAAGATTGTATGTCTGCAATGAATCGAATTGCTTTCGAATGCGAAGCTTTAAACCATCATCCAGAATGGGCAAATGTTTACAATACTTTAGACATTAAATTAACTACACATGATGCAGATGGTGTTACAGAGTTAGATTTTAAATTGGCAACCGCTATCAATATAATTGTTGAAGTTGAAGAGTAGCTTTATGAAAAAAACATTGTTATTTATTTCCTTTTTTGTTATCCTATTTTCCGCTTGCGAAAAAGATGATTTCTGTGTTCAAAATCCGGTTACACCACAATTGGTATTAAGTTTTTACAATAATACAAATAGGGAAACTTTAAAAAGTGCACAACGTTTATCTGTTTGGGCAGAAGGTAAAGACACTTTAGAAACATATATAAGTCAAAGAAAAGACAGTATTTTTATTCCTTTAAATACTTTAGCTACGCAAACTATCTATCATTTAAAGATAAATAATATCGATGGAAAAAAAGTAAACAATAAAATAGCAACTTTAACCATTAACTATACTCCACAAGAAGAATATGTATCTCGTTCTTGTGGTTACAAAGTTATTTTTAATGACGTTTCTTTTAGTACGGATAACAGTTGGATTCTCGATTTTACGCCAACAACATTAACCACCATAGACAACCAAGATGAAGCACATGTACAAATATTTCATTAGCATTTGTTTTCTTTTTGTTTTTGTTGATGGATTTTCACAAGACAAAAAAACATTTAAAAAGGAAACGGTAAAAGATACTCTTGTTTACAAATCTAAATACGGTTTGCGTATAGGTGCAGACATTAGTAAACCTATTTTATCTGCTATTGATGGAGGTTATAGCGGCTTTGAAATTGTGGGAGATTATAGAATTTCTAAACGATTTTATGTAGCCGCAGAACTGGGTTATGAAGAAGAAACAAATGCAGAAGATTATACAAATTCTACCGCAAAAGGGAGTTATATTAGATTAGGTTTTAATTATAACGCCTATGAGAATTGGTTAGATATGAATAACGAAATATCTTTAGGCTATAGATATGGGTTCAGTTTATTCGACCAAACTTTAAATTCTTACACACCAAATGTAAATACTCTTTATTTTCCAGCAAATACACTTACAGTTCCGCAAACCACAAGTGGTTTAAATGCCCATTGGTCAGAATTTATAATGGGTATTAAAGTGGAAACTCTAAATAATTTATTTGTTAGTTTTAGTGTTTCTTACAAAGTTTTAATGAGTGTAAAAGACCCTGAAAACTTTAAAACGTTATACTCACCAGGCTTTAACAGAATCTTTGAGACTAATTCTGGATTTGGTTTTAACTACACACTTTCTTATTTAATTCCTTTTACTAAAAAATAAAAAGTAACACTTATTTATTTTTTGTAAATTTAACCTCCATTTTATTAAAACAATTTAATATGAATAAAATACCTAGCGTAAATTTAGCCGATTTTTTATCTAATGATAAAAACAGAAAACAAAAGTTTATTGCAGAAATTGGTCACGCTTATGAAAACATAGGATTCGTAGCTCTAAAAGGTCACTTTTTAGATGATAAATTAGTAAGTAATTTATATTCAGAAATTAAAAACTTTTTTGAGTTACCAACAGAGACTAAAGAAAAATATGAAATCCCAGGAATAGGTGGACAAAGAGGTTATGTTTCTTTCGGGAAAGAGTCTGCAAAAGGCAAAAAAGAAGGTGATTTAAAAGAATTCTGGCATTTCGGACAATATGTAGATAAAAATTCTAAATACACCAATGAATACCCAGAAAATGTTACCGTAAACGAATTAGCAAAGTTTAATGAAATTGGTAAAGAAACTTACCAAATGCTAGAAAAAACAGCAAAATACGTATTGCGTTCTTTAGCCTTACATTTAGATTTAGAAGAAACTTATTTTGATAATTATATTAAAAACGGGAATAGTATCTTACGACCTATTCATTATCCACCAATACAAACTGAACCAAAAGGAGCTGAAAGAGCTGCTGCTCATGGAGACATTAATTTAATTACTTTATTAATGGGCGCGCAAGGAAAAGGTTTACAAGTACAAAACCATAAAGGCGATTGGATTGATGCCATGGCTGAACCAGATGAATTAATGATTAATGTGGGCGATATGTTATCTCGTCATAGTAACAACAAATTAAAATCTACCATTCATAGAGTCGTAAATCCGCCAAAAGAAATGTGGGGAACTTCTCGTTATTCAATTCCGTTTTTTATGCACCCAGTTTCTGATATGAAATTAGATGTTTTAGAAAATTGTATCGATGAAAAAAACCCAAAAAAGTTTGATGATATTACAGCTGGAGAATTTTTGGATGAACGTTTACGTGAATTAGGATTGAAAAAATAAAAGAGCCCATCCTAACCTTCCTAAATGTAAGGAACTAGCAAGTTTGT
Organism: Polaribacter sp.; assembly: GCF_036480315.1. Classification (GTDB taxonomy): domain Bacteria; phylum Bacteroidota; class Bacteroidia; order Flavobacteriales; family Flavobacteriaceae; genus Polaribacter. The sequence continues at coordinate 7,751 of NZ_JAZGGG010000068.1, read as the reverse complement.
GGATATTTATTTATATAAATATTATTTGCAAGTAAATCGCTTTTTTAAAAGTAAAATAAATATTAATTACAACTCATTTTAATATGAGTAAGTATAAAGCATGAGTTTTTCCCCTTTGGGGAAATTAAAAGGGGCTAATATGGATTTCAAAGACCAATTAAAAAACTTGTTTCCAGAACATAAAGAAACAAAAACTGTAGTTAAAGAAAAATCGAATATTTGGATGCAAAAAGACCCAATTATTTGTAAATACGAAAAAAGAAAAGGAAAGCCAATTACTATTCTAGAAGGATATACTGGCGCTACTTCAGATTTTAAAATTCTAGCCAAAGAAATTAAGACAAAGCTCTCTGTTGGTGGTAGTTTTAAAGACGATAAAATAATTATTCAAGGTGATTATAGGGATACAATAATGGCCATGTTAATTGAAAAAGGATTTAAAGTAAAACGTGTTGGAGGATAATTTTTCTAATCAAAGCAATAAAAAAGAACATTAAACGTTGTTTTTAAATTATGGGGAATTCAATTTTACACATCACAAACGGAGACACCACAACTAATTACCTTCAAAAATTACATTTTTCAGGAGATTTTATAACTTGGCGAGAAATGTTATGTGAAGGTAAAACTACTACAGATGTTGGAAGTGAGAAATTCTGGAAAAATCGTTTCGATTTTTTTAAATCCACATACAAAGTAAGCAAACAAAAATTTATTAATTACACCGTTAAAGAATACAGAAACCTGTGTAATAAGAAAGAACAAAAAGAAATTGTTCTTTGGTTTGAACACGATTTATTCTGCCAAATTAACATGCTTGCTGTAATAAGTTGGTTAAAACGGTATCGAAAAGGATATCATATTTCTCTAGTTTGTAGTGGAAAAGTAGAAAATTCTAACAAAATGTTCGGTTTATCTGAACTTTCCGAAGAACAAATTACCGATCATTTTAAAAACAGAATTGATTTAAACCAAGACGATATTGAATACGCAGATTATATATGGCAATTGTATTGTTCAGACAGTCCTTTACGTTTAGAAACTGTCTACAAATTTAAATCAACATCTCCTTTTACATATCTAGCTACTGCATTAGAAGCCCATTTACAGCGTTTTCCTTCCATAAAAAATGGTTTAAACACTATTGAAAACAATATTCTTAAAACTGCAAATAATCATCGCTTTACCTCAAAAGATGAGTTGGTTCATCAACTTTTAAAAGAGCAGGAAGTATACGGTTTTGGCGATTTACAGTACGAACACAAAATAAACAACCTTCAAAACTTATTTTCTTCTTTTAATCCTGTTTATATTTCTAAAAAAGGAAAACAGGTTTTAGATAATCAAGTTAATTTTTACGGTCAATTACGTAATGATATTTCGTATCTTGGCGGCTCTAAAAAATACAGTTTTCTATTTCAGAACGAAACTAAAAAACTGCTACAAATTACATCTTAAATGTCTATAAAAAATTCTGAACTTATCTTAAATCCAGATGGAAGTATATATCATCTAAATTTAAAACCAGAAAACATTGCCGCAAATATTATTTTTGTTGGTGATCAAGATAGAGTCGAAAAAGTTACAGCACACTTTGACTCTATTGACTTTACAACACAAAAGCGTGAATTTAAAACTTCTACAGGAACATATAAGGGAAAAAGGATTTCTGTTATTTCAACAGGAATTGGGCCGGACAATATTGACATTGTTTTAAACGAATTAGATGCGCTTTTTAACATCGATTTAAAAACAAGACAACCAAAATCTAAATTAACTTCTTTAAACATTGTTAGAATTGGTACTTCTGGTTCTTTACAAAGTGATATTCCGGTAGATTCTTTTTTAATGAGTTCGCATGGTTTAGATTTAAACGGACTACTTCACTCCTATCAAATTGATGAAATTTCAAATTTAAAAATAGAAAATGCTTTTGTAAAACATACTAACTGGAGTACTAAAAAAGCGCATCCTATTATTATAAAAAACAGCAAGGTTTTAGAAAATAAATTAACATCCGAGAAAATCTATAAAGGTATAACTGCAACTGCAGGTGGTTTTTACGGCCCACAAGGAAGAATTTTACGTTTAGGTTTACAAGATGCTGAATTGAATAATAAAATTGATAGTTTTCAATACAATACACATAGAATTACAAATCTAGAAATGGAAACTTCTGCAATTTACGGATTGTCTAAATTATTAGGCCACAATGCAATTTCTATGAATGCCATAATTGCCAATAGAGCAAATGGTACTTTTAGTAAAAACCCAAGTAAAGTTGTTGCAGATTTAATAATATATACTTTAGAAAAAATAGCAGAATAAATGTTTGATTTAAAAGTAGGTGGTGTACCAGAACACTTTAATTATCCCTGGTATTTAACCTTAAAAAATAAAGAGTACACTAAAGAAAACATAAATCTTCGTTGGAAAGATTTCTATGGTGGAACCGGGCAAATGTGTAAGGCTTTAAGAAATGGTGATGTAGATATTGCTATTGTTTTAACCGAAGGTATTATAAAAGATATTGCTGATGGAAACCCTTCTAAAATTGTACAAACTTTTGTAAAAACACCTTTAATATGGGGTATTCATGTTGGTGCAAAATCTAAATTTAAAAAAATTAAAGATTTAGAACATGCAACTATTGCAATTAGTAGATTTGGTTCTGGTTCTCATTTAATGGCAATTGTAAATGCACACAACCAAGGCTGGAATGTTAAAAACCTAAAATTTAAAGTAATTGGTAATTTACAAGGTGGTATTGATGCACTTACAAACGGAGAAGCAGATTATTTTATGTGGGAACATTTTACCACAAAACCGTTAGTAGACAATGGTATTTTTAGAAGGGTAGATGATTGCCCAACACCTTGGCCATGTTTTGTTATTGCAGTTAGAAATGAAGTTTTAGAAAATAATTTTAACGAAGTTAAAAAAGTTTTAGATATTATAAATAATCAAACTGCCAATTTTAAAAGCATTAAAAACATAGATAACACGCTATCTATTAGATACGAACAACAATTAGAAGACATTCAAAAATGGTTGAAAATAACCAAATGGAATGACGGAAAACCCATCACTAAAAATTTAATTACACGTATTCAAAATAAAATGATGCGTTTTAACGTTATCAAAAAGAAGAAAAACTCTGCAGATTTTATAAAAAATATGTACATTTAAATTTTTAAAACCATTACCAATGAAAAAAGTAGTATTTATTGCAGTTTGTATTTTAGGAATTATGTGTTTTTCTTCTTGTAGAAGTACTTCTAAATCTTGTGGTTTAGCAGACAATACAACAACTATTCAAACAACATTAAATCAAGTAGATTTAACTTAAATCAACTTGATTCTTAATTTCAAATTCAATGAATCCGCTTTTTAGCGGATTTTTTTTGTGCTTAAATTATTTCAGCAACTGAAATTGTTGTTAGATTTGCCACAAATTCTCGATTTTAAAAGCTTTGTCTATAAAAAATGAAACAACTTCTCAATACAAAATTTTTGAAAAATAAAAATTTCACTCGAAGTGACATTAGGTTTATTAAAAAGACAAAGAATACTGTCAGTTCGAGTGATTTTTGAGAAACGAAAAAATCATATCGAGAACCATTAATACCAATCAATAGCCTTCTCTCCTATTCCTTCTAAAAAAATATTCGTTTTAGAAAAATGTTTACTTCCAAACCAACCTCGCCAAGCACCTAATGGAGATGGATGCGGAGCAGTAAAAACTGTATGCTTATCTAAATTTATTAATATAGATTTACTCTCTGCAAACTTTCCCCAAAGTAAAAAAACCACATTTTCTTTTTTATTAGAAATTTGTTTAATAACGCTATCCGTAAAAGTTTCCCAACCTTTTTTCTGGTGACTACCAGCTTCATGTGCCCTAACAGTTAATGTAGCATTCAACAATAAAACTCCTTGCTTTGCCCATTTTTCTAAATTTCCACTTTGTGGAATTTCTTGCTCTAGATCTGTAGATATTTCTTTAAAAATGTTTTTTAATGATGGTGGATGTTTAATTCCATCTTGAACAGAAAAACACAATCCGTTTGCTTGATGTTCACCATGATATGGATCTTGACCAATAATTACCACTTTTAAATCATCTAAAGAGCAAAAATTAAAAGTAGCAAAAATGTCTTCTTGTTTTGGAAAACATTGGTGGTTTTTATATTCTAACTTTACAAAATTGGTTAAATCTTTAAAATATGTTTTATCAAATTCATGTTGTAAAATATTTTTCCAGCTATCGGCTATTTTTAGCTCCATTGTTTGTTATTTTTGTAGGAAATCAAAATTACAAATTTGAGAACAAATATATCAGATAAAACATTACAAGATTTAGAATTTTCAACGGTTTTACAACACGTTGCAGAACATTGTATTTCTGGTTTAGGGAAAGAAAACGTTAGAGAAATTCAGCCGATAGCTAATAAAGAACAACTTTTTACTGAATTACATTTGGTAAATGAATATGTTTCTTCTTTTGAAAGTGAGAATAGCCTTCCCAATCATGGTTTTGATAATGTTACAGAAAAGATAAAACGTTTAGCTATTGAAAACAGTTTTATAGAAACAGATGCCTATTTAAAGATTGCAACGACTTCTTTAACTGTAAATGAACTGATTAAGTTTTTCAAGAAATTTCAAGTTCAGTTTCCTACATTTTTTAAACTTTCTCAAAAAATAGAGTTTACAACTTCTGTAGATGATGAAATAAAGAAAATTATTGAAATTTCTGGTGAAGTTAAAAACAACGCTTCACAAGCATTAAAACAGATTAGAAAAGACATAAACCATGTTCGTGGAAAAATTGGCGCCAGTTTTTCGAGTGCTTTAAGTAAATCTATTGCTTCTGGTTATTTAGATGATATAAAAGAAACCGTAGTAGACAATCAGCGTGTTTTAGCAGTTTCTGCCATGTATAGAAAAAAAGTAGCTGGTAGCTTATTAGGCGCTTCAAAATCTGGTAACATTGTTTATATAGCACCACAAGCAACACTTTCTTATTCTAGAGAGTATCAAAATTTTATTTACGAAGAGAAACAAGAAGTTGTTAAAATTTTAAGAGATTTAGCAACTACTATTCGTCCGTTTACGCCTTTATTAGAGCAATACATTTGGTATTTAACACATATTGATGTTGTTGGCGCAAAAGCAAAATATGCAGTAGAAATGAATGCTATTCTGCCAAAAATTTCCAAAGTAAAAAAGATATATTTCAAAAATGCTGTGCATCCTATTTTATGGAGAAAAAATCAGCAGCAAGAAATAGAAACCATTCCGCAAACCATTCGACTAGATGAAAAACAACAAATTATTGTTATTTCTGGACCGAATGCTGGTGGAAAAAGTATTACTTTAAAAACTATTGGTTTATTACAAATTATGTTACAAAGCGGAATTCTAATTCCAGTAGACGAACGTAGTGAAACCTATATTTTTGATACGATTCTAACAGATATTGGAGACAATCAATCTATTGAAAACCAATTAAGTACTTATAGCTATCGATTAAAAAATATGCGTAATTTTTTACGAAGATGTGGTGAAAATACGTTATTTTTAATTGATGAATTTGGTACAGGTTCTGATCCTGAATTAGGTGGCGCATTGGCAGAAATTTTCTTGGAAGAGTTTTATTACAAAAAAGCATTCGGAATTATTACAACCCACTACTCTAATTTAAAAGTATTAGCCAGCGAATTAGAAAACGTCTCTAACGCCAACATGCAGTTTGATGAACGTTCTTTAGAGCCTTTGTATAAATTATTTATTGGCCAGGCAGGAAGTTCTTTTACGTTCGAAGTAGCACAGAAAAACGGAATCCCTTTTAGTTTGATTAACAAAGCAAAAAAGCGTGTTGAAACTGAAAAAATTCGTTTAGACAAAACCATTTCTAACTTACAAAAAGAACGCAGTAGACTTCAGAAAAACTCTGACCATCTTGAGAAACAAAAATCGAAAGGAAAAGAGCATTTAGACAGTTTGCAAGAAAAAGAAGATAAAATTCAATCTAAATTGGCAGGTTTTCAAGAATTGTATGACCAAAACCAAAAGATGCTTTCTTTAGGAAGAAAAACTAATGAATTGCTGAATAAGTACTTTCAGACCAACAATAAAAAGGAATTAAATGCTAATTTTAACAAATGGGTAGTTGATGAAAAAGTAAGGTTTGCTAAAAAAAACCCTTTAAAACTTAAGACTAAAACTCAAAAACAGAAAGCAAAAGTTGTTGAAAAACAAATTCAAGATACTATTAAAAAGGTTGAAAAAGAGGTTTTAGAAAAAGTTATTGAAGTTAGAAAAGAAAAGAAAATTGTGGCAGCAAAAGTTGCTAAAGAAAAATCTGAATACGTTTATAATATAAATGATAAAGTTAAAATTATAGATTCTAATGCTGTTGGTACTATTGATAGAATAGACAAAAAGAAGGTTACTATTAACTACGGATTCTTTACAACAAAAACTACCGTTAACAAATTGGAATTGGTAGAAAAAGCTAAAAAATAGGTATTTTCACCCTTGATTTTCTTCTAAAAAAACCGAACTTCGCTAACTACGAATATAAGTCATTAAAACGACGTCATATTCGTGTTAACGTTAGCTGTAATAAAAAAAAATGAAGAAATATATTTATACGTTATTATTTTTAGCTCAAATATTTCCTTTGATCTTATTAGGGCAGACTTCAATTATGTCATACAACATAAGATATGATAACCCAAGTGATAATGAAAATTCATGGGAAAACAGAAAAAATGAAGTTGCTGGTCTCATAGAATATTATCACCCTGATTTTTTGGGGATACAAGAAGGTTTGTATAAGCAAGTAGATTTTATACAAAAGAATACATCGAATTATAAATATATAGGAGTTGGTAGAGATGGCAGTAAAAAAGGAGAATATAGTGCTATTTATTATGATATCACAAAATTTGAGTTAATTACTCAAAACACGTTTTGGCTTTCTAATAGACCTAATAAAATTTCAATTGGGTGGGATGCAGCTTTGCCAAGGATTTGTACATATGGAAAATTCAAAAATAAATTAACGAATGATTCAATTCACATTTTTAATGCCCATTTTGACCATATTGGAGTAAAAGCTAGAAAAAAGGCAGCAAAATTAATTTTGGAAAAGATTATTGAGTACAAGTTAAATAATGCTGTCGTTATTGTAATGGGAGACTTAAACTCTACACCCATGTCAGAACCTGTTGCAATATTTAGCAAAAAATTAGATTATGGTTTTAAAAATTCTTTAAAAAAATTTTATGGACCATTAGGTACTTTCAATGGATTTAATAATTGTTTAGAAATAAAGAAAAGAATTGATTATATTTTTACAAAAAACATCACTGTTTTAAGTTATCGCCATATAGACGATAAACGGGTAAATAATCTTTGTATATCAGATCATATCCCAGTACTTGTTGAAATTAAAAATACTACTGCAAACAACGTATATAATTAATTGCTAGTTCTAGCCTACTTGGAAATTCCTTCGGAATTTCCTCTGGTTCGTTTTTGTTTACTAAATTAGTTACTGAAACACGCAACGAAATCATACACAAACCCGTTAGCGAACTCCAATCTAATATTCCCTCCATTCAATAACTCAACGCAACAAATCTAAAATAATAGATTTGTAAAATGGAAGTAAAAAAACATAGACGACTTACACGCAAAGAAAGAGTTCAAATTGAGACTCTTTTAAAAGAAAAAAAGTC
>NZ_JAZGGG010000067.1:0-30077 GCF_036480315.1 Polaribacter sp. | reverse complement strand
TTAATACCTCTAAAATTTTCTCGTAATTTGCTCTAAAGCTGTTCATCTATTTAAATGTTTGAAATTCAATTAAATATACGATTCTCTTAATCAATGAACAGCTTTTTTATAATGCACAACAGGTTATATTAATGTACAGTTATATCGTTTTGATGATATTAGTAGTTGGTTTGGTCTCGAATCCGAGAATTTTCAAATAAACATTACAGAAGGTTTTGGTGCTGGTATTTTGTACCCAAAAACAGATACAACATTGTTAGGAAATGAAAGACATGATGATTACCATATTTCTGGTTATGGGCTTTCTGCTGGTGTTGGATTAAATGTTACCTTTTTAAAACATTTCTTTATTCAAGTAGATTTAAAAGCAGGATATATTAACATGCCAAATGTTAAGATAAAAGCAAATTCTTCAGATAAAGCTTCTCAAGATTTTTTCTTCTTGCAAAACAATATTTTAATTGGCGGAAGATTTAGATTATAAGAATATCTTAATTTCTTTATTGAAACTCTTTTGGCACTTTGTCTCTATGCTTAAATCTTTTGTGAGACCACAAATAGAATTCAGGTTGTTGTTTAATATTAGCTTCCGTTAAATCAGTATAGATATCTGTAACTTTGTAATTCTCAAACTCTTTTGGGTTTTCTTTAATTAATTGAAATTCAATTTCATAATAGCCCCTTTTTACTTTTCTGGCAACATAGTTTATAACAACCAAATCGAATTTTTTTGAAAGCATTTCTGCACCTGTATGTACAGGAACTTTTATGTTAAAGAATTTTCGCCAATAAAAAGTTTTGTGTGGTTGTGGAGATTGGTCGCTTAATAAAATATATGCACCTTGTTTTTTATCTGAAAAATTTTTCTGCATTCCTTTAACTGTTTCAGATGTTTTGTAACCTTTAACACCAAATCTCTCTCTAGATTCTCTAATCGTTTTTTCAAAATATTTATTATTTAATTTTGTGTAAGCACCATAAACATCAATATCTAAAATTAAAGGCATGTTAAAAGACCATTCCCAATTTGCTTGGTGTGCGCCAACCAAAGCAATATTTTTTCCTTCTTTAGCATATTTGTTTACTAATTCAGGATTCTTGTATTTGTAGCGTTTTAATATTTGTTTTTCAGAAATTGAAAAAGCTTTTACGCTTTCCATTATTAAATCTGTAAAGTGTTTAAAGAATTTTTTAGAAATTACGTTATACTCTTCTTCCGATTTTTCTGGAAAAGCAAGTTTTAGATTCTCTAAAACAACTTTTTTTCTATATCCAAAAACATGGTAAATTAGAAAAAAAATAACATCAGATTTAATATATAAAATTCGCATTGGTAAACGAGACATAATCCATATTAGAGGATATGTTAGCGCAAAAACTAGAAATTGCATAAAGGTTGTTTTAAGATTACAAATATCTATATTTATATTTAAAACGATAGAGTTTTACTAAACGGATTTTCTTATGTTTGTTACATGATGGAAAATATAAATCAAGCAGTCTTACTTATTATCATAGCCAATGTGTTGGTTTCTATGAAAGGGTTTAACGACTATTCTTTTTTAGATAAATACAAGTTTCAAGTTGGAAGAATTTTATCTGGTGAAAAATTAAGAACCATTACCTCTGGTTTTTTGCATGCAGATTGGGCACATCTTGGTTTTAATATGTATGCACTTTATTTATTCGGAAACATTGTAGTTTCTATTTTAGGAATCCCTAACTTCTTAATTATTTATTTCGGAAGTTTATTAGCAGGAAGTTTATATTCACTTAAATATCATAAAGACGAACCTTATTACAGTTCCGTTGGTGCTTCTGGCGCCGTTTCAGGTATTGTGTATGCATCTATATTAGTATATCCAGAAATGGAGCTATACTTGTTTTTTATCCCAATTCCGATTCCAGGATATATTTTTGGTGTAGGTTATTTATTATATTCTATTTACGGAATGAAAAAGCAGTTAGGAAATGTTGGTCATTCTGCACATTTAGGAGGAACAATGGGTGGCTTTGCGTTAACGTTATTACTGAACCCTACGTTATTTTCAACGAATAAATTATTGGTTATATTTTTAGCAGTACCAATTATTTTAGTATTGTTTTTTGGAGATAAATTAAAAAGTTTATAGCAAAAAAAAGACTCTATTATTTCTAATAAAGTCTTTAGAGCGAAAGACCAGGTTCGAACTGGCGACATTCAGCTTGGAAGGCTGACGCTCTACCAACTGAGCTACTTTCGCATTATTGGTAAGCGGTTGCAAATATAAAATCATTTTTTAGTTCTGCAACTATTTTTTAAAGAAAATTAATAATAATTTTTATCATCACGTAAGATCTTTAGAAAGTGAAAACCATAGATATCATAGCCTTCATTATAATAGAATTTATGCGATTTAGAATTACTTACATAAGTGTTTAGTTCAATACTTTCACAACCTTTATTTTTTACATGTTGGTCTATCCAGTTAAAAAATTGTTTACCAAGACCTTGTCCTCTATAAGTGCCATCAATAATAACATGATCTGGTTCTACCGTTTTACCAACATAGTGCCTTGTTGAATACCAAAGACCAGAAATACCAACTAATTTATCATCAATAAATAGACCTGCACATTCGTAATTTGGCAAATTAGACATTTCTAAAACACGTTCAATTAATAAGTCTTTTGGTGTTTTTGTGTTTACTTTTGATAAAAGAGGAAGAATAGTTAGAATGTTTTCATGCTCAATAAGTCTAATTGTTATCATTTTTAAATATTTTCAAGTAAATATATTGTTTGTATCTTACATCTTAAAATAAATTAAAATGAAGTGCATTAAAATATTTAGCATTCTTTTTTTTATAACTTTTTCTGTTCAATGTCAAAAAAAAGAAGTCAAAATTGAAACAGCAAAATTAACTAATCAAGTATACATGCTAAAAGGTCAAGGAGGAAATATAGGCCTTTTTATTGGAGATGATGGTATTTTTATGATTGATGATCAATTTGCCCCATTATCAGCAAAAATATTAGTTGCTGTTAAAAATATCACAGATAAACCTTTAACTTATTTAATAAATTCTCATTGGCATGGAGATCATACTGGAGGAAATGAAAATATGCAAAAAGAAGGAGCTTTAATTGTTGCACATAAAAATGTTAGAAAGCGCATGAATGTAGATCAAATAGTAGGAGGAAAAGCAAAAAAAGCCGCAGTTAATGAAGCTTTGCCAGTAATTACTTTTTCTGATGACCTAATGATGCATATTAATAATGATGCTATTTTTATTTCTCATATTCATAATGCACATACAGATGGAGATGCATTAATTTATTTTACAACTAATAATGTTCTACATACAGGAGATTCTTATTTTCAAGGAAAATTTCCTTATATCGATTTAGATTCTGGAGGTAGTATAAATGGTTATATTGAAGGAATTAAAAAGATGATTTTACTAACAGATGATAAAACAAAAGTGATTCCTGGTCATGGAAATATTTCTAATAAAGCAGATTTAAAAGTATATTTAATAATGTTAGAACAAGTAAGAGAAAATGTTCTAAAAGAAATAGATAAAGGACAAACTTTAAAACAAGTAACAGATAATAAAGAGCTAACAGAAAAATACAATTCTTTTAGTGGATGGATTACTGGAGAAAGAATTAGAAGTACAGTTTATAAAAGCCTACAATTAGAAAAGAAATAAAAAAAAGTAAGAATAGTATCTTCAATAATACAATTAATAATTATGAAAAAACTACTAGTTTTAATTATTTCAATTTGTTTTTTAATTGGATGTCAACCAAAAAAAGAAAAACAAGCCAAAGTTATATTTAAAAAACATGATGAAACTGTGGCTTTAGAAATGCAGCAAAATCATAAAAGTAATAGAATGCAATTCAAATTGTTTCAATCTAAATATTTAGATATGAATACAGTTTTTAAGCCTTTTGAGAAAGATTTAGAATATTTTTCTGAAGATAATTATTCAGCATTATAACCTTTTATTTTAGAACAAGATATTCCTACAATTCAGAAAAATATAAAAGAAGGAAAATTAACGTACGAGAAACTAACATTATTTTATTTATATAGGATTCGAAAATTTGAGAGTGATTCGACAAAATCTTTAAATAGTATTATTAGTTTAAACAGAGATGTTTTAAAAGAAGCTAGAGCAAGAGATAAAAATAAAGAAAACCTTTCTAGTGATTATTCAGTTTACGGAATGCCAATCTTGTTAAAGGATAATATCAATACTAATAATATGTCAACTACTGCTGGAGCAATTGCTTTGGCTGAAAACAAAAATATTAAAGATGCTTTTATTGTTGAAAAATTAAAAGAAAACGGTGCTTTAATTTTAGGGAAAGTAAATTTAAGTGAATGGGCTTATTTTTTCTGTTCTGGTTGTCCGTTGGGTTATTCTGCAATTGGTGGACAAACTTTAAATCCTTACGGAAGAGCGCAATTTGAAACAGGCGGAAGCTCTGATGGAAGTGGCGTTACAATTGCGGCTAATTTTGCTGTTGCTGCAGTTGGTACAGAAACAACGGGTTCAATTACTTCGCCATCTAGTCAGAATTCTGTTGTGGGATTAAAACCAACAATTGGTGTTTTAAGTAGAACTGGTATTGTGCCAATTTCCTCAACTTTAGATACACCAGGACCGATGACAAAAAATGTTATTGACAATGCAATTGTTATGGATGCAATGCGCGGTTTTGATAAAAATGATTCAGCTTCAAAAAAAATAAAGGAAGATTACTTTCAAAACGGGTTTAAAGACAATTTAAAAGGTGGAAAATTAGGAGTTTTAAAAGCCTTATTATCAGATTCTATTTACGCTGCAACAGTAGAAAAGATAGAAAAAACAGGAGCAGAAATTTTAGAAATTACACCACCAGAAATTGCTTTTAATGGTTTTTTAACCTTGTTAAATATAGATATGAAGCATGATTTACCTAAATATTTATCAAAATCTGCGGATAAAAATATAACTATAAAAACGGTAGAAGATGTAACAATATTCAATTTAAAAAATTCGTTATTAAGAGCGCCATATGGGCAACAGTTATTTGTAGGAATTGTAAAAGATTCTACAAGTTTAGAGGGGTTAGAAATCATAAAAAATAATTTAAATTCTGAAGGTAAGAAATATTTACAATCTTTAGAAAATCTAAAATTTAGATGCAATTTTATCTATTAATAATTATCATTCTGGTATTTCAGCAGTTGCTAAATACCCAACATTAACGGTTCCAATGGGATATAAAACTTCTGGAGAGCCAATAAGTTTAACATTTATTGGTATTCCTTATTCAGAAAGAAAACTATTAGAAATTAGTTATGCTTTTGAACAATTAACAAAAGTTAGAAAAATGCCTAAAAACTATCAATAGAACCATTTTAAAACTTGTATTTTTGCAGTCGCTTAAAAACTCAATACAATGCGTACAAAAACCATTAAAAAAAATAAGATTAACGTTGTTACTTTAGGGTGTTCAAAGAATATTTATGATTCTGAAGTATTAATGGGACAATTAAAAGCCAACGGGAAAGATGTTGTTCATGAAGACCCTGAAGATGATGGAAATATTGTCGTTATAAATACTTGTGGATTTATTGGTAAAGCAAAAGAAGAATCTATTGATACTATTTTACATTATGCAAACAGAAAAGAAGCTGGTGAAATTGATAAAGTTTTTGTTTCTGGATGTTTAAGTGAGCGCTATAAACCAGACTTAGAAGATCAAATACCTAATGTAGATCAGTATTTTGGTACGCATGATTTACCGAACTTATTAAAGGTTTTAGAAGCAGATTATAAGCACGAATTAATTGGAGAGCGTTTAACTACTACACCAAAACATTATGCTTATTTAAAAATTGCAGAAGGTTGTGATAGACCTTGTTCTTTTTGTGCAATTCCTTTAATGAGAGGAAAACACGTTTCTACGCCTATTGAAGATATTATTACGGAAGCAACAAAATTAGCAGAAAAAGGGATTAAAGAAGTAATGTTAATTGCACAAGATTTAACGTATTACGGATTAGATATTTACAAAAAAAGAGCTCTGGCAGATTTGTTAGAAGCTTTGTCTAAAGTAGAAGGAATTGAATGGATTCGTATGCATTATGCTTTTCCTACAGGTTTTCCTATGGATGTTTTAGAAGTAATGAAACGTGAGCCTAAGGTTTGTAATTATCTAGACATACCTTTACAACACATTAATACAGAGTTATTAAAGTCAATGAAACGTGGAACAACACATGAAAAAACAACTGCGTTAATTCATAAGTTTAGAGAAACAGTGCCAAAAATGGCAATTAGAACTACGCTAATTGTTGGGTATCCTGGTGAAACAGAAGAAATGTTTCAAGAACTAAAAGATTGGGTAGAAGAAATGCGTTTTGAACGCATGGGAGCTTTTGAATATTCTCATGAAGAAAACACTGGAGCGTATGTTTTAGAAGATGATGTACCTGCAGAAGTTAAGTTTCAAAGAGTAAATGAGATTATGGAAATTCAATCTCAAATTTCTTGGGAATTGAATCAAGAAAAAATAGGAAAAACATTTAGATGTTTATTCGATAGAAAAGATGGAGAATTTTTCTACGGAAGAACAGAATCTGATTCACCAGATGTAGATAATGATGTTATTGTAGATGCAAAAGAACATTATATTAAAATTGGGGAATTTATTGATATTAAAATTCACGAAGCCGGAGATTACGATTTATACGGAACACCAGTAACTAAAGTTGAAAAACCAATTCCTTTAAATCAAAAAAGAAAATAAATAATTAAAAATCCTGCTTTATGTAGGATTTTTTTATGCAAATTAATGCGATGAAAAAAACATATTTCAATTGGAGTTCTGGGAAAGATTCTGCTTTGGCGTTGTATAAAATACAACAAGACTCAACTTATAATTTAGACTTATTGGTCACTACCATCAATAAAGATTTTAATAGAGTTTCTATGCATGGTATTAGAAATGAGCTATTATTTAAGCAAGCTGATTCTATAGGAATCAATTTAAAAACAATTGAATTTCCTGCGGATGTTACTATGGATTCGTATTCTGAAATTATGAAAGAAGCTATGAATTCTTTGTTAGAAAAAGGATATTCGCATACAGTTTTTGGTGATATTTTTTTAGAAGATTTAAAAGCATATAGAGATTCTAAACTAAAAGAAGTAAATATTACAGGAATTTATCCACTTTGGAAAAATGATACAAAAGAAGTATTACAAGAATTTTTAGGTTTAGGATTTAAAGCAATTACCGTTTGTGTAAATGCGAAATTGTTAGGAGCCGAATTTTTAGGTAGAGTTATAGATGAGCAGTTTATAAAAGACTTACCTGATAATGTTGATGTTTGTGGAGAAAATGGTGAGTTTCATACTTTTGTTTTTGATGGACCTATTTTTAAAAACCCAATTGATTTTTCTGTTGGAGAAAAAGTACTGCGATCTTATACTTTACATGACAATGATGGTGATAACTGTCATCAATCTAAAAAAGAAAACTCAAATCACGATACAAGTTTTTGGTATTGCGATTTGAGTTAATTATTTTTTATTTCAACGTATCAGAATTCAAGAGAAAAACAGCGTTTGCAACAAACAGTTTTCCGTTTTCCCAAAAAGACCTAAACAACGGGTTGTCTACCATATAAATAATACTTCCACTTCCAATTTTTTGCTCTCCGAACAACAAAGATTCTGGCACCTTTTTTACAGCTTTACTTCCTGCATAACCAGACACGTTTTTAGTTTCTTTATTAAAATAACCAACATTGTAACCGTCTTTTAAATAGTTGTAAGATGTTCCGCTTAATTTTAAAGAGAAATATGCTTTTCCGTAACCAAAAGCCAACGGATGCGAATTATCTAAAGTACTCTTAAAAACACTTCCAGTAATTAAATTGGCAACACTTTTACGCTTTCTATCTGCGTAAGGAGTTAAGTTAGATTGTGTTGAGTCTTTTTCTATTTTTTTCTTTTTTATAGAAAAACCTTTCCTATCAGCAAAGCTATTTAAAGCATTTCCAATAGCAATTAATGTTCCTCCAGAGCGTGTCCATTTTTTTAATTTTTCTAAAACATTCTTATTCAAGATGCTGCTATAAGAGCCATTTGGTAATAAAATTACATCGTATTTTGAGTAATCAATACTGCCAAAATCATCAGAATTAATGTTTGTAATTGGGTATTTTAATTGTGTTTCAAAAAAGTGCCAAATTTCACCAAAGCTTAAAGAAGAAGTTCCTTTACCAGATAAAACTGCAATTTTTTGTTTGTTAATTGGTTTTACAGAATACGAACCAAAATCAACTCCAGAAGAAACAAAACCTGTTGTAACACTAGTTAAATTACGTTGATGTTTATTTGTGATTTTATTTAATTTACTAACAAATTCTTTATTTCTGTTGTCATTTCTTAAAATGATTAATGAACCACTTTCAAAATTTTTATTAGCAATAGAAAAAGCTTTTTCAGAAAACCTTGGTACAATGTTATTTTGTAACAAATCAGCTAAAAAAGTAGCATCATCTAAACTATTCCATTTAGAAATATATGCATAAGCAGATTTATTTATAGAGTTAATTTTAAAATTTATGTTGTTATTTTTTGAAGAACTCACTTTAGATTTAGAAGCAACAGCATTAAATCCATGTGCGTAAGGTAAAGACCAGGCAGTAATATCATATGTTAAAGAGTCAGCTAATTTTGCATTTGGTTCAAACAAAACTTTCACCATTTTTCCTTTTGGCTGATTTGTATGTATTACTAAATCAGTTTCAGAAACATTTAACTTTGATTCTTTTTGAGTATTGTAATTGTAACCTTTAATGGTACTCTTTTTTGGGCTTTCATATCTAATTTCATGTGCATCTAACAACTTTTTTAAACGATTCATTTTATCATCATTTTCGTTTTTCAACACATAACTTTTGTAATTTAAATTAGAATTATCAAAGAATTTTTTGAATTCAATATTTAACTTTTCAGCATTTTCAGAAGCTATTTCAACAGTAGATAAACCAGTTGTCATATGATGAATTGCTCTGTCTTTTAAAGTTAAAATTTCACCTTCATCTGTATTAATTCCTAAACCCGCCATTCCATGACCAGCTTGCTCATACGTCATACCAATTGCACCCATATATGTTGGGTAAGTATCGCCATAACTAGGATATAGTAAATCGAAACTCTCTTTTGTGAAATACAACCAACCTTCTTTATCGAAATATTTAGCGTGGTTTTTACCAATTTCAGTTTGAAAACTACGTTGCCAATCAGAAATTATTTCATGAAAAGGTTCTGCTGCTGGAGCAAAGTAATATGGATTGTTAATGTATTGTTCATGAAAATCTACATGAATATGTGGCATCCATTTATTGTAAACAGCAATTCTTTGAGCAGATTCTACTTGAGTAACCCAAGCCCAATCTCTATTTAAATCAAATAAATAATGATTTGGTCTTCCAGAAGGCCATGGTTCTGCATGTTCTTTAGCATCTTGATCTACATTATAAGGCGTACTTTTTACTTGATTGTACCAGTTTACATAACGATCTCGTCCATCAGGATTTATACACGGATCTAAAATAACAACTGTATTTTCTAACCAATCTTTTTTATTAGTCACTAGTTCATATAAAGTTAACATGGCAGCTTCTGTACTTGAAGCTTCATTTCCATGAACATTATAACTCAACCAAACTATGGCTTTTTTGTTATTAGAATTATCAGTAATAATTCCGGTTTGAGACAGGTTTTCTTTTCTAATATTCTCTAAATTATTAATATTTTCTTCGGAAGAAACATAACTTACATACAAAGGTCTATTTTCGTTTGTTTCACCATATTTTTCTAGTTTTACATTAGATAAAGTGTTACTAACGTATTTAAAGTAGTCTACAACTTTATGATGTCTTGTAAAACGAGCACCAATTTCATAGCCTAAAAATTCTGATGGAGATTTTATTGTTTGAGAAAAAATACTTGTAATCGTTAATAACGCAGTAAGTATAAGTAATTTAATTTTCATAAAATAGACGGTTAGTTTTTCAAAAGTAAGGAATATATTTTCTCTTTTTAAAAGGATAAATGTTAAACTCGTTAAATATTTGTTAGATTCAATTTCTTCTTGCTACATACTATCAAATTTTAGTATTTTTGAAATATGACTACAAACGAAAGTGATTGTAAAATTACTGAACCATCTATAGATTATAAAAATCATTGGAACGTTGCCTACAATAAGAATTCAACAGAGAAATTAGGTTGGTTTGAAGAAAAACCAGCGCAAACTTTAGCATTAATAAAAGAAACAAAAATTGCTAAAAATGCAACAATTTTAAATGTTGGTTCAGGTTCATCTACATTAATCGATAATTTATTAGCTGAAGGTTTTTCTAATATCATTGCAAATGATTTAGCAAAATCCTCTTTAAATTCACTAAAAAATAGAATAGGAGATAGTAGTAAAGTTCAATTTTTGGTTGATGATTTATTAAACCCATCAAAATTAAATGAATTAGAAAATATCGATTTATGGAATGATAGAGCTGTCTTACATTTCTTTTTAAAAGAAGAAGAAATTACGAGTTATTTTAATATTTTAAAGAAAATTTTAAAACCAAACGGGTTTGTTATTATTGCTGTTTTTTCAGAAAATGGTGCAGAAAAATGTTGTGGTTTGCCTTTAAAAAGGTATTCTTTAGAAATGTTACAAGATTATTTAGGAGCTGATTTTGAACTCAAAAATAGTTTTAATTATACGTTTGTAAATCCTTATGGAGCAGAAAGACCTTATATTTATTCATTGTTTCAAAGAAAGAATTAAAAATGAAAGTAACACAAATTCCATTTAAAAATACTGGTTTTTTCTCTAAAACAATGTTAGATTATTTAGAGCAAAAAGACACTATTAAACCTTTTTATAATAATTTCCCCGATATTACAGGTTTTCATAATCAGATTGAAGAGAAAGAAAAGTCTTACAGATTACAATCGCGTTTGGTTTTGGTTGAAGCCTTAAAAAATCAATATAAAAGTTTTAATGTTTCTGAAAAAACCAGTGAGAACATTGAACTTTTAAAACAACAAAATACGTTTACCATTACTACGGGGCATCAATTAAACTTATTTACAGGACCTTTATATTTCTTATATAAAATTATTTCTGCTATTAATTTAGCAGAAGAATTGTCATTGAAGTTTCCAGAGAAAAACTTTGTTCCAATTTATTGGATGGCAACGGAAGATCATGATTTTGATGAAGTTAATTATTTTAATTTTCAAGGAAAAAAAGTAAGATGGAACCGAGAAGATGGTGGAGCAGTAGGTCGTTTTTCTACGGAAGGTTTACAAGATGTTCTAGAAGTATTTACAAATCAATTAGGGAATTCTAAAAATGCAGAACACTTAAAAGAATTATTTTCTAAAGGATATTTAGAACATAATAATTTGGCAGATGCAACAAGATATATTGCCAATGAAATGTTTAAAGAGCATGGTTTAGTAATTGTTGATGGTGATGATAAGGAACTAAAAAAACTATTTATACCTTTTGTAAAAGACGAATTAGAAAACGAAACGTCGTTTAATGAAGTTTCTAAAACCATTTCTAATTTAGAAAAAAACTATAAAATTCAAGTAAACCCTAGAGAAATAAATTTGTTTTATTTAGGTGATAATTCTCGTGAACGTATCATTTTTGAGGATGGAGTTTACAAAATAAATTATACAGAAACCACTTTTTCTAAATCAGAAATTTTAAAAGAAGTTGATGAAAATTCGTTAACTTTTTCGCCAAACGTAATAATGAGACCTTTATATCAAGAAGTGATTTTACCTAATATTTGCTATTTAGGTGGAGGTGGAGAGATTGCTTATTGGTTTGAATTGAAAAACTATTTCGAAAAGGTTAATGTTCCTTTTCCTATTCTGTTATTGCGTAATTCAGTACAAGTTGTATCTGAAAAACAACAGAGAAAATTACATAAATTACATATTTCTCACGAAGAATTATTTTTAAATCAACATCAATTATTGTCAAAAAAAGTAGTTGAGAATTCAGAAATAGAAGTTGACTTTAAAGAGAAAATTGAATACCTAAATAAACAGTTTTTAGATTTAAAAGAAATTGCTAAAAAAACAGATGTATCTTTTGTTGGTGCTGTAAACGCACAAGAGAAAAAACAAATTAAAGGATTACAAAACCTTGAAAAACGTTTGTTAAGAGCAGAAAAAATTAGACAAAAGGATTTGGTTGATAGAATTACAGAACTTCAAAACCAAATATTACCAAACCAAAGTTTAGAAGAAAGACAACGTAATTTTTCTGAATACTATTTAGAGTATGGTACATTGTTTATCAATGCTTTAAAAATTGCTTTAAAACCTTTAGAGTTAGAATTTACTATTTTAGAATTGTAATGATTAAAATAGTTTAGTCATTGTGAGTAAGAATTACGTGGCAATCTAATAATAAACAGTAATTTTGCAGACTAGGACTTTTTGTGCCTAAAAATTTCAATATACATTATGAAAGAAAAAAATCTTCACCCAAAAAATAAATTCAATAGAGGTTATAATTTTGAAGCATTAATCAAAATAAACCCAAAGTTAGAAACTTACGTTGCAAAAAATGAATTTGATGTTGTTACCATAGACTTTTCAGATCCAAAGGCTGTAAAAGAATTAAACAAAGGGTTATTATTTTCTTTTGATAAAATTACAAGTTGGGATTTTCCTGATAAAAATCTATGTCCACCAATTCCTGGTCGTTTAGATTACATTCATCATTTAGCTGATTTAATTGGAGATAAAGAAGATATTAAAATTCTTGATATTGGTACAGGTGCTACATGTATTTATCCGTTATTAGGTGTTGCAGAATACGATTGGAATTTTGTTGCTACAGACATTGATTTTGATTCTTTAGATACTGCACAAGATATTGTTCATGACAATAATTTCGACAAAAAAATAGAATTACGTCATCAACAAAACGAAGCACAAATTTTAAAAGGAATTTTAAAAGATGGAGATTCTTTTTCTGCTGTAATGTGTAATCCACCATTTTTTAAATCTGCTGAAGAAGCACAAGGAGCAAACAAACGTAAAAATAGAAATTTAGGAAATAGTGCTGTTAGAAATTTCTCGGGTAACAATAATGAGTTGTGGTATGTTGGTGGAGAAAAAGCATTTTTACACAACTATTTATATGAAAGTTCTTTAGACAAAGGTGCAAGTGAGTGGTTTACAAGTTTAGTTTCTAAAAAGGAAAATATAAAAAGTTTAGAAAAGTCTTCAGAAAAATTAAAAGTTGCCGAGTTTAAAGTTATCTCAATGACACAAGGAAATAAGGTAACAAGAATTGCTTGTTGGAGGTTTTAAGCCCATCTTAATCTTCCCAAAGGGAAGAAATACTCTTGTGTAATTGTTGTTTTTTTAATAAAACAACTTACTACATAATTATTAGTATTTTTTTTATATTTTGCTGTAAAACTCTCTGGAAGTTATTTGTGGAACTTTGTATTGTAACTAATTGTAAACGGTATCTTCAATTTTAAATTTTATACAAATAAAATGCAAAATAGCATATACTAACATATGTACAAATACCAAGCAGATAAACGCATATAAAGGAACTCCTAAAATTTGATACGGCCAATAATATGTCCAAACACCTAAATAAATAGTAATAACTTCACCAAAAGCGGGTAGAATTACGGCTAAAATAACAGCTAATAGAATTTTGTTTTTTGTGGTTTGAGTTTTTAAAAGCGGAATTAAATTTCGCTCTAATTTATATAAGTAATGGAAAGCTAACATCCAAGCAAAAGGTAACCAAAGTGGTAAGTCTCTTGTAACTTCATGGTATTCCCAATATCCATTAGAAACGCCCCAAGTTTCACCAACAATTCCTCCAAAACCAGTTAATAACATACCAATAATTAGCAACCAATTTTTATTAGTCTTTGGTCTTATAACTTCTTTGTAAATATTATGAATCACTTTTAGGAATAGAATTCCTGCAATAATAGCATCGTATTCTTTTAAAACGCCTATTAGAATTCCTGCAATTATTAATTTAATAAATGCTTTTAAAAGTTCAATTGAAAATTGTTTTTTGTTGGTGATCAATTTTTTGAAGTTTTTTTGATACTTGATGATAAAATTTAATTTATAATATATAACAACTTATTATCCGATTCTAAATCTAAATTATTAATTTTTATATATTCAAAAATATTCATTTTTTCTGGTTTGATCTTCAAAGTTTGAATATAATTTTTCTTTTTATAACCTTCATTTAATTTATTAATAATAAGTTTTAAATCGGAAGCTTTTAAATTTTTATCAGGAGTTAATACATAGTTTACAAAAGGAATTTCTGCTTCAGAAACAGAATTCTCAATATATTCTTTAATTGATTCAATTTTATCAACCGTCTTTATTTCATCAATATGTTCTATTCTAATTTTATTATTTAAGGTATCATAATCAATATTAAAATAATAACTCAAACCCTCATTTTCGATAGAGTCTTTAGGTTTGAATAAATCTTTTTGCTTTTCTATTTTTAGGAAATTAATATTTAAAAGTGTTTTAAAATCTTTAAACCTATCACAATTGTCGTTTTGTTTTTCGGCAATAAACTCTGTTCCAAGAGCATTAGTTAAATAAAGTTTATCATTATTTATTTTATAGTCAAACATAAATACACCACAATCACTAGGAATGGCAATTACATTTTTCTGTGGAAAATGTTCTCCTTTACTCGGTTTAGACGATAAAGAAAAATACAAGTAACAATCGTTATTTTCTAAAATTTCTATACTTGCTTTACTATAAGAATTGTTTTCCAAATCTCTTAAATGCCAATGACCCGTTAAATCTTTTTTACAACTAAATATAAAAGAAAGAATTAATAGAAGAAGATACTTTTTCATAAATTAAAGTTACAAAAAAAACCTCACGAAATTGGTGAGGTCTTTTCTCTATGTTCTTTATTCTGAATTTTATAAATCTATAAAAGCAAAAATCTAATTCTCTACAAATGAATCACTTCATCATAAGCATCTGCAACTGCTTCCATAACAGCTTCACTCATTGTTGGGTGTGGATGTATTGTTTTTAACACTTCATGACCTGTAGTTTCTAATTTACGTCCTAAAACGGCTTCAGCAATCATGTCAGTAACTCCAGCACCAATCATATGGCAACCTAACCATTCGCCATATTTTGCATCAAAAATTACTTTTACAAAACCATCTTTATTTCCTGCTGCACTTGCTTTACCAGATGCAGAAAAAGGGAATTTTCCAACTTTTAATTCGTAACCAGCTTCTTTAGCTTTTGCTTCAGTTAAACCAACAGAAGCAATTTCTGGAGATGCATACGTACAACCAGGCACGTTTCCATAATCGATTGGTTCTGTATGTAAACCAGCTAATTTCTCTACACAAGTAATTCCTTCTGCAGAAGCAACGTGTGCTAATGCTTGCCCAGGAACTACATCTCCAATAGCATAATAACCCGGAATATTAGTTTGGTAAAAATCGTTTACCAAGATTTTATCTATATCAACAATAATTCCAACATCTTCTAAACCAATATTTTCTAGGTTAGATTTAATTCCAACTGCCGATAATAAAATATCTGCAGTTAAAGTTACTTCACCTTTTTTCGTTTTTACAGTAGCAACAACTCCTTCACCAGAAGTATCAACAGATTCTACAGAAGAATTTGTCATTACTTTAATACCAGATTTTTTAAGAGAACGTTCCATTTGTTTAGAAACATCAATATCTTCTACTGGCACTACGTTTGGCATAAATTCTACAATAGTTACATCCGTTCCCATTGAATTATAAAAATGAGCAAACTCAACACCAATTGCACCAGAACCAACAACAATCATAGATTTTGGTTGTGTTGGTAATGTCATTGCTTGTCTGTAACCAATTACTTTTTTACCGTCTTGTGGTAAATTTGGTAACTCTCTAGAACGAGCACCAGTTGCAATAATAATATTGTCTGCGCTATATTCTGTTACTTTTCCGTCTTTGGCAGTAACATCTACTTTTTTACCAGTTTTAATTTTACCAAAACCGTTAATAACATCAATTTTATTTTTCTTCATTAAGAAAGAAACACCTTTGCTCATTCCATCAGCAACACCACGACTTCTTTTAATTACAGCTTCAAAATCTTTATCAATTGCTTCTGCTTTTAATCCATATTGGTCAACATGTTTTAAATAATCATAAACTTGAGCAGATTTTAATAAAGCTTTTGTAGGAATACATCCCCAGTTTAAGCAAATTCCACCTATTTCATTTTTTTCTACAATAGCAACTTTAAAGCCTAATTGAGAAGCTCTAATTCCTGCTACATAACCTCCAGGGCCACTTCCAATAATTATGATGTCGTATTTCATGTTGTTTATTTTTACTCGTTGTTTGTTTCTTTTTTTTTATGGCGTTCGAGCGGGCTTTCCGTTGTATCTTTTGCGAAATAGCAAAAGGATGTCACTTCAATCCCTAACGCGTGCTAATTTATTAACTTGTGGCTGTAATTGCCTGTTTATTTGCTTGTTTTTAATTTACAGTTAGTATTATAGTCATTAACCATATTAATTAACCTTGATTTTTTCTTTCTAAAATTTTTCTTAATACTTTTTTTATCTTTCACTTTTTCAATTAGATATTGGCAATCTTTTATATATTTTGAAAAAGTTAACCAAAACTCTCTGCTTTTTACATTTTCATCTAAAGCCTCTATTATATCAGAACCTTTATTTCCAATATAATAAGTGTTATAAAATCCTCCATGCATCATCATACCGTTTGCTCCCATAATATGCCCAGAATTAACTATTTTAAAATATAAATCTATTTTACCCGAAACTTCTTTTTCTAGTAGATAAACAGAACTATTGTTATGTTTGTAATATAGTGTTTTATTATTTTTATAAAAATGAATTTTCTTAATGGATTCGTAATTATAAATCTGCTTTTTTCCTTTTCTAGTTTCTTTAAATTTTATTTCGTCGTCTGAAGTAATTTTTATCAAACCTTTTTTTTCTGTACTATCTCTAAAATAAAGTATACCATCTCTATAGCTATTAAAAATATTTATATCTTGACTAGCTGCTTTAAAGGAAATAATTAATAGTAAAATTAAAATTCTATTTTTCATAGTTTTTACATTCTCTCCGGAACTTCAATACCTAATAAAGAAAAAGCGGATTTAATTGTATCAGCAACTTTCTTTGCTAGTTGAACTCTAAATACTTTTTTATCTTGATTTTCTTCTCCTAAAATATGTACATTCTGGTAAAAAGAATTAAATTCCTTTACCAAATCATATGTATAATTTGCAACAATTGCTGGTGAATAATTTGCCGCAGCTTGTTGTATTGTTTCAGGATACAATTCTAATTGTTTCAATAATTCTTTTTCCTTTTCGTGTAATTCAATCGTTACTGGTTGTGAATAATCAAATTCAGCTTTTCTAATGATAGATTGAATTCTAGCATATGTATATTGTATAAAAGGACCTGTATTTCCTTGAAAATCTACAGAAGATTTTGGGTCAAATAAAATTCTCTTTTTTGGGTCTACTTTTAAAATAAAATATTTTAAAGCACCTAAACCAATCGTTTTATATAACTCGTTTTTTTCTTTATCAGAATAACCATCTAATTTTCCTAATTCTTCAGAAATTTCTTTGGCTGTAGTTGTCATTTCAACCATTAAATCATCTGCATCTACCACAGTTCCTTCTCTAGATTTCATTTTTCCAGAAGGTAAATCTACCATACCGTAACTTAAATGAAACAAGCTTTCCGCCCAAGAATATCCTAATTTCTTTAAAATTAAAAATAATACTTTAAAATGATAATCTTGTTCATTACCAACTGTGTACACCATTCCACCAACATCTGGTAAATCTTTAGCACGTTGTATTGCAGTACCAATATCTTGCGTCATATAAACTGCTGTTCCGTTTGAACGTAATACCAATTTTTCATCTAAACCATCTGCAGTTAAATCGCACCAAACAGAACCATCTTCTTTTTTATAGAAAACGCCCGTTTTTAAACCTTCATCTATAATATCTTTACCTAATAAATACGTATTACTTTCGTAATATAAGTTATCAAAATCTACACCTAAATTTTTATAAGTAACATCAAAACCTGCATAAACCCAAGCGTTCATTTCTTTCCAAAGAGAAACAACTTGCTCGTCTCCAGCTTCCCATTTTAGCAGCATTTGTTGTGCTTCTACTAAAAGTGGTGCTTCTTTTTTTGCTTCGTCTTCTGTTTTTCCTTCGGAAATTAACTGCGCTATTTCTTTCTTGTATTCTTGATCGAATTTTACGTAATAATTACCAACTAATTTATCTCCTTTTAAACCAGTAGATTCTGGAGTTTCTCCGTTTCCGAATTTTTCCCAAGCTAGCATAGATTTACAGATATGAATTCCTCTGTCGTTAATAATTTGTGTTTTGTATACTTTTTTACCAGAAGCCTTTATAATTTCTGCAACAGAATAACCTAATAAATTATTACGAACATGACCTAAATGCAAAGGTTTGTTTGTGTTTGGGGAAGAATATTCAACCAAAACAGCTTTGTCTTCTTCCTTTGGGGCTTTTAGACCAAAAATAGTATCTGCATAAATTCCATTAAAGAAATTAGTATAAAATGCATCTTCAATGACTAAATTTAAAAAACCTTTTACAACATTATAATTGGTTATTTCTGTAACATTTTCAACAAGATATTTCCCTAAATCTTCACCAATAGCAACAGGGTTTCCTTTCTTGTAGCGTAACATTGGAAAAACTACAACGGTAATATCGCCTTCAAATTCTTTTCTAGTTGCTTGAAATTCTACGGTAGGAATTTCTGTATTGTATAAAGCTAAAAAACCTTCTTTTACTTTGGTTTCTATGATGTTCTGAATATTCATTTATTTCAAAAAATTGAAACACAAAATTACGGAATTTTATTTGTTTTTAGAATGATTTTTGGGCAAGAATAATTGTATTTTTGCAGTATGGAAAAACGACTTAAAGAACTACCTAAATTAGCTAAAGAAGCAAAAAAAGAAAGTCAGAAATATTTTGCTAGACTTAAGAAACGTACTCCAAAAAGGTTGGATTATTTAATGCAAGAACTACATGAAAAAGAATTTGAAAAAACAGATTGTTTAACATGTGGAAACTGTTGCAAAACTACAAGTCCGATTTTTACAAACATAGATGTGGATAGAATTTCGAAGTCTTTAAAAATGAAAGCTGCTGATTTTCAAGAGCAATATTTAATAAGAGATGAAGATGATTTTATGGTGTTAAAAACGGCGCCTTGTTCTTTCTTTGATGAATCTGATAATTCTTGTTTTATTTATAATGTTAGACCAAAAGCTTGTGCGGAATATCCTCACACAAATCGTAAAAAGTTTATTGGTATTACAGATTTAACAATAGACAATACTGCAATTTGTCCTGCTGCTTATTCTATAGTAGAAAATTTAAAGAAAGTTTTACCTTTAGAAGGGAATAAGAAGGTTAAACGTTCTTAATTTATTTTTTTTACAATTAAAAGACTTCTCGATACAATTTTCTTAAAAAGTCGAAAATTACTCGAAGTGACAGTATTTCAGTGATAAAGCGTTGTATGTTCGAGTGAATTTGTGAAGTATGAACAAATTTGTATCGAGAACATTTATTTTCACTATTTTAGTGGAAAATAAAATACATGGAAACCATTTTTAATTATTTCGAAACTATTCCTTCTTCACATAGAAGTTTAATTTTAGTTGGTGGAATCACTTTTTTCTGGCTTCTAGAAGGCGCAATTCCGCTATTTAAGTTCGATTATAAAAAATGGAAACACGCTTTTCCAAACTTATTTTTTACCTTAACAACAATTATCATCAATTTTTCATTGGCTTTTTTATTGTTAAATTCTGCCGATTGGGTGCAAGCAAATAACTTCGGAATTATAAATTGGCTGCCAAAAATGCCTTTGTGGTTGTATGTGGTATTCGGGGTTGTATTGTTAGATTTTTTCGGAGCTTATTTAGCACATTTTGTAGAGCATAAAATAAAGGTTTTGTGGATGATTCACTTGGTACATCATACAGATCATAAAGTAGATACCACGACCGCAAATAGACACCATCCGTTAGAGAGTATTATTCGATTTTTATTTACTTTATTTGGTGTTTTTGTAATTGGCGCACCTATCGCAATTGTAATGCTGTATCAATCGGTATCATTGATTGCAACACAGTTTACGCATGCAAATATTAAGATGTCTAAAACATTAGATAAAATATTAAGTTATGTAATTATTTCTCCTGATATGCATAAAATTCATCATCATAATATGTTGCCATATACAGATTCTAATTATGGAAATGTTTTCTCTATTTGGGATCGAATTTTTGGGACTTATTCATATCTAGAGCGAGAAAAAATTGTATACGGAGTAGATACTTTTCCTGATGAAAAAATAAACTCTTCTTTAAAAGAATTATTAAAACAACCCTTTCAAGGATATCGAAAACCAACAAACATGTAAGTTGTTGATATAAATTATAGTGTGCTAATTTAAAAAAACATATAAAAATGGAAACATTAAATTCACTTTTAGAGATAAACCCTAATTATATTGTTATTGGTTTATTAGTATTTTTCTTCTCATTAGAACGAGTATTAAAAAGCCCCTTTATATTTAAGAATAGAGTGCAGCACCTTTTTCAGAATATTTTGTTTCAAATTACATTGGTACTATTAAATATTGTCTGTATTGGTTTTGTAATTTATGGTATAGAATGGTTTAATAATAACGAAATAGGGCTTCTGTATCTTGTTGAATTACCATTTTGGGTAAAGCTTTTTTTAAGTGTGGCATTGTATGATATTACTACTTATTGGGTACACAGAGCTTCCCATAAAGTTCCTTTGCTTTGGAGGTTGCATAGAGTACATCATAGTGATACTTCTATGGATTCTTCAACCGTGTTTAGATTTCATCCTCTAGAATTAATTTTAATTTATCAAACAGGAAATATTGTTACCGCAGCACTTTTTGGGACTGATATTTTATCAATGGCATTGTATTATTTTATACTTTATATATTTTTCTTTTTCGAGCATTCAAATCTAAATTATCCAAAGTGGATAGATTCTACATTAGGGTTCTTTTTTGTAATGCCAAACCATCATAGAGTACATCATCATAAAGAACAGTTTTATACAGATTCTAATTTTGCTGATATTTTTATTGTTTGGGATCGATTATTCGGAACCTTTAAAGAGTTGCCAGTCGAGAAAATGGAATATGGCTTAAAAGAATTTGACGATAAAGAAAAACAAACATTTCTGTATCTGATGAAAAGTCCTTTTATCAAAATAAAAAGAATTGTATCAAAAAAATAATTATTCATCAAAAAGTATAAAAAATGAAACCAATTAGATTTAGTATTCTATTTATTATTTCGGCTGTTTTATTTTCCGTTACAGCATGTAAAAATAAAACAAAAAAACCAAATCCGGCATTAGCATCTATAGAGTTAAAACGAGGCGATTTGGTACTCTGCTATGGTGAACAATTTGGTGATGTAAATTTTTCATTGTCTTGTGATTATTCGGTTCGAAAAACATTCGATTTAGCCTTGGCTTTACTGCATTCTTTTGAGTATAGCGAAGCAGAAAAAGCCTTTGTAAAAGTGTTAGATGCAGATCCAGAATGTGCTATGGCATATTGGGGAGTTGCTATGAGCATTTATCATGCAGCTTGGTTTCCGCCTTCAAAAAAAGAATTAATAAGAGCTTCAAAAATATTGGAGGTTGCTAAATCAATTGAAAAAGGAGCTAAAGAAAATGATTATTTTGAAGCTATTTCATCTTTTTATAAAGATTGGGATAAAATAGGTCATAAGACAAGAGCCAAAAAGTATGAAGAAAAAATGGAAGATATGTATCTAAAATACAAAGGAGATACAGAAGCTGCTATCTTTTACACGTTGGCTTTATATTCAACTCGAGATAGAGTTAGTAAAGAGTATGTGAACGAAAGAAAAGCTGGGAAAATATTAGAAGAATTATTTAAAGAACAGCCCAATCACCCAGGAATTGCTCATTATATTATTCATAATTATGACAATCCAACATTGGCATCAAAAGCTTTGGCAACGGCAAGACGTTATGCAACTATTGCTCCTGCTTCATCTCACGCACAACATATGCCTTCTCATATTTTTACACGATTAGGTATTTGGGAT
Organism: Polaribacter sp.; assembly: GCF_036480315.1. Lineage (GTDB taxonomy): Bacteria > Bacteroidota > Bacteroidia > Flavobacteriales > Flavobacteriaceae > Polaribacter. Next base: position 7,756 of record NZ_JAZGGG010000067.1, on the reverse strand, counting down.
GAGTCTATTGCATCAAATACTTTATCTGCTGAGAATTCTAGGTGTTATACACAGTCTGCAGAAATAAAAGGTTCTTATTTTGAAGAATTACACGCCATAGATTATTTGGTTTATGCATATCTTCAAGTAGGTGATAATGTAAATGCCGAAGCACAATATGAGCTAGTAAAAGAAATGAAAACCTTTTATCCAGCTGCTATTCTAGCAGCAATTTACCCTATAACTTCTGTGCCTTCAAGAATGGCACTCGAAAATAAAGACTGGAAACGAGCAGCTGCTTTAGAGTTGCCAGAAATAAATTTAGATTGGAAAAAATTTCCTTGGCAAGAAGCTATCCTTCATTTTGCAAAAGCATTAGGTAATGCACATGCTAAAGATTTTAAAAGTGCTAATAATGAAATTGAAACGCTTAAAACATTAAAACAAAGCCTTATAGGTAAAAACAAATCAACAAATGCCTTACAGATTGAGCAAGTCGCTATTCAAATTAAAACTGCTGAAGCTTGGTTAATATTCAAAAAAGGAAATAAAAAAGAAGGGTTAGCTCTTATGAAAGAGGCTGCTTTTATGGAAAGTAAAACGAGTAAGCATCCTGTTACTCCAGGAGATGTGTTGCCTGCGATAGAACTTTATGGTGATATGTTGATAGAAGCACATAATTATCTCGAAGCTTTAACTGCTTATGAAGCTAATTTAAAAATACACCCTAATAGATTTAACGGACTTTATGGAGCAGCCGTAGCATCAGAAAAATCTGGTAATAAAGAAAAAGCAACGTTATATTTTAATCAACTCATTGAATTGACAAAAAATTCAAATAGCAATAGAAAAGAATTAATCGAAGCAAAAGAGTTTGTTAAACAAAAGATGGTTTAACATGAAAATTATCATAGCATATTTTTTGTTTTTCTTTATTTTTTTAGGGATCGTATCTTGTAATCAAAACCAAAAACAATTACCTATTTACAATCCTGCTGATTTTAATCCAGAATTAGTTGACAAAAGTCTTCGTAACTCAAACAAGAATCATATAGTTGCAGATTTTGAGTTGATAAATCAAAATGGAAAAAAGATCACTCAAGAAGATTATAAAGATAAAATTTATGTAGCAGATTTCTTTTTTACACGTTGTAAAACTATTTGCCCGATAATGACTGATAATATCGGCAAACTTCAAGAAATATTTAAAACTGATGCTGATATTATGTTTTTATCAATTTCAGTAACTCCTGAAATTGATAGTGTTTCTGTTTTACTTGAATATGCTGATAAAAAGGGTGTAATTGACTCTAAATGGAATGTTACAACTGGAAATAAAAAGCACATTTATAAACTAGCTCGTAAAAGCTATTTTGCTGTAGTGGAAAAAGGTGATGGTGGTTTACAAGACTTTATCCATACCACTAATTTTGTATTGGTAGATAAAGAAAAACAGATAAGAGGTATTTATGATGGTACTGATTTTAAAGAAATGAATCGTTTAATTAAAGATATTCAAAAACTAATTCTTCATTAAAAAAAATATTGAAACAGTCTTTTCAAGGATATAGAAAACTCACTAACTTGGATAAAATAATCAAATTTATTATTATTTTAGCTTAAATTTAAATTGCTAAAAATTAAACTATGAAAAAACTTATTCTATCATTTGTATTATTGTTTGCTTTAAATCAACAAGTAAAAGCAACACAATGGATGACATCTTTTGAGGATGCTAAAAAGCTAGCTGTAGCTACTAATAAATTAATATTGGTAGATTTTTGGGCTACTTGGTGTGGGCCATGCAAAAGAATGGACTCTGAATCTTGGAACAGCCCAGAAGTACAGGATTTGATGAGTAATTTTATACCATTAAAAATTGACATTGATGTAAATAGAAAATTATCTTCAAAATATAATATTAGGTCTATTCCTGATGTTTATATTCTTGACTCAAACGGAGAAATTCTTTTTCAGCGTAAAAGTTATATGATGAAAAGCCAAGTAATGCAATTACTTAAAAAATATACTTATGGAACAAATTTTCTACAACAAGATTACTTAAACTATAAAAAAACTAAATCTGGTGATAATGCTCTAAAAATTGCAGAAAAATACTTTGATTATTCTATATACGTTAAAAAAGAAGTGAAAAATGATTTTTTAAGTCTTGCAAATAAGTATTTAAAATTAACCTATAAATTATATAAGAAAGAAGGAAGTAAAAATAAAAATGCTCAAAGAATTCATTTATTTGGTGATGTGTATAAGTATCTAGTGAGAGGGAATTACGAAAAAACAATTAAACAATTAAAGGATGATTTTCCTGAAAATAAAATTGACACTTCAAATAAGAGCCTTTATGATTTTATGTATTTTACTGCCTACAACAAGTTAAAAGATAAAGGTAATGCAAGAATTTGGTATGAAAAGCTAAAAACAAACAAGGGTTATAAAGATTTGCTCTTAAAATCTAGAAAAATATAAAATTATAAAAACTCGAAGTTTAACTTCGAGTTTTTATTTATAAATCAAATACCTTTCTCTAACCTTTTTAAAGACTTCCAAACCTTTTTTCCAACTTTTTCTAATTTCTTGTTCAGATAAACCTTTCTCTATTTGTTGTTGAAGTTTTGTGTTTCCAGCATGTATAGTAAAGGTTTTTCCAAAGAATTTTTCTGTTTTTGGAGTTTTTTGATACGCATCAATTAACCACTTTAAGTTAAGAGAGCTTAATTTTTCTGTATTGCTTAAATCTACACCATAGCAAAGTTTGCCTTTATGTTTTGGATATTTAGCACCAAAATTTGGTTTTGGAGTGTAACTGAAATTATTTTTTGGAAAAAATGATGCTCCATATCTTTGAAACTGAAATTCTGTTCCTCTACCAGCGTTAATAATTGTTCCTTCAAAAAAACCTAAACTAGGGTACAAGTTTATAGATTTATCATTTGGTAAATTAGGTGAAGGTCTTATGGTTAAACTGTACTCTGAATTATGTGTGTAGTTTTCTAACGGAATTACTGTTAAATCACATTTAATTCCATTTTTTAGCCACTTTTCTCCATTAATCATATTTCCGTATTCTCCAATTGTCATTCCATAAACAACAGGAACTTTATGCATACCCACAAAACTTTTGTGTTCCAATTCTAAAACTGGTCCATCAACATAGTGTCCATTTGGGTTTGGTCTATCTAAAATAATTACGGGAATACCGTTTTCTGCACAAGCTTCCATAACATAATGTAAAGAAGAAATATACGTGTAAAAACGAGCTCCAACATCTTGAATATCAAAAATTACTACATCAATTCCTTTTAAATGATCTGGAGAAGGCTTTTTTGTTTTTCCATGTAAAGAAAAAATAGGCAAACCTGTTTTGGTATCAAAACCATCTTTAATAAACTCTGCTGCATCTGCTTTTCCTCTAAAACCATGTTCAGGTGCAAATACTTTTTTAACTGTAATTTTCCCATAATTATGTAAATAATCTACTAAATGATGCGTTACTTTTTTTGACCCCATAATATTAGGCGCAACCTCTGCACGTTGTAAAACCGATAAAACAGAAGTCTGATTAGCAACAATAGCAACATTTTTTCCTTTTAATAAATCTAGGTACAAACCAGTTCTTTCTGCTCCTGTTTTAATTACTAGTTTTTCTGTTACTAATTTTTCAACTTTAGCTTCAGAATCTTTAATAGTTACTTTTTGAGCACAAGAAATCAGCTGAAAATTCAGCAATAGAAATAAGAATAAATATGTACTTTTGAAAGGTTTAAAATATATCATCAATTTGAATTACGAGTTATTTATAGCAAAACGTATTATTGCTGGCAAAAAGTATAAAAATAGTATTTCATCACCAATAATAAAAATTGCAATTACAGCAATTACGTTGGGAATTATTATTATGCTAATTGCGGTTGCAACGGCAACTGGTTTGCAGAATAAAATTCGCGATAAAATGGCTGGTTTTAAAGGTCATGTTCAAATTGTAAATTATGATAATAATAATTCTGATGTTTCTACAACACCCATAAATATTAAACAAGATTTTTATCCTGAACTTAAAGAAGTAGAAGGAATAAAAAATGTACAAGTTTATGCAAACAAAGGCGGAATTTTAAGAACAGATACAGATTTTGAAGGCATTATTTTTAAAGGAGTTTCTTCAGATTACGATTTCACTTTATTCAAAGAATATTTAGTTGAAGGAAGGTTTCCAGATTTTAGCTTACCAAGAACAAAAGGAATACTGTTGTCTAAAACAGTTGTAAATCGTTTGCAATTAAAATTAAATGATACTGTTTTAGCCACTTTTTTAAAGTCTGAATTCAGAAAATTACCATCAAATAGAAAATATACAATTGTAGGGATTTACAATTCTGGTTTTGCGCAATTTGATAAAAACATGATGATTGGTGATATCAGAGAAGTACAAAAATTAAATAAATGGACAGAAAACCAGGTTGGTGGTTTTGAAGTTGTTTTAGATAATTTTGATGATATAGAAGCTAAAGGAGAAGAAATTTATAGCGAAGTTTCACCAAAATTTAACAGTAAAACTATCATGGATTTATACCCAACAGTGTTCGATTGGATTAAATTATTCGACAATAATGTTTGGTTTATAATCGGTATTATGATTCTCATTGCAGGCATAAATATGATTACCGCTTTACTCGTTTTAATATTAGAACGCGTACAAATGATTGGTATTTTAAAAGCGTTAGGAAGTCATAATTCTAGCATTCGTAAAATATTTTTATACAACGCATCTTACCTAATTTTAAAAGGACTTTTCTGGGGTAATATTATCGGTTTGTCAATTATTGGTGTTCAGTATTTTTTTAAAGTAATTACCTTAAATCCAGAAACATATTACGTAGCAGTAATGCCAGTTCACATTTCTATTGGCGCAATTTTGGCGCTAAACATTGGTACACTTACATTGTGCTTTCTAATGCTCATAATTCCTTCCTATATTATCACAAAAATAAACCCATCAAAATCAATTAAATTCGCTTAAAAACTGAGCGTTACCTAAAGGTCGCGCTTTCCATTGTATCTTTTTCTCGTTCCTCCAAAAAAGGATGCCATTTCAATCGCTAACGCAACGTACTTGCAAGCAAATAGCATTACTAAAAGTAGGAAGATTGTTTATTGTTGTATGCGAGTATAAAAAGTGAGGTATTAACTAGCAATAATTTGTAAAACTAATTCTTTTGTTAAAGGTTTTCCGTTTGCAATTTTTTTAATATTTTCAAAAGTGAAAATAAAATCACAACCTATCTTATAATCTGAACAACCGTATGCAGTTTTTCCTTTTAAAACGGTTCCTTTTTTACATTTCGGACAAGATATTTTATCTGAAGACGAAGCGACTGCTTTCTGTTTTGGTTCTAATTTTAGTTTAAATTCATTATCAAACCTTATTAAACCTTCTACAGAACCAGTATCCGTTTTAAAACCTTTTAAATTGGTTGTGCAACCTTTATCAATCAAACGTATCAACTGATTTTCTGATACTTTTTTTTCGTAAATTTCAAATGGAATTTTTAAATCGCAATTATTTTTATATTCAGAACAACCAAAAGCAGAAGAACCTTTTAATATGTGTCCTTTTTTACATTTCGGGCAGGTTTTTCCAGCAACTTGTTTAGATTTTGTTTTTTTAGGTTTAGATTTTGAATTGTTTTCGACTACGCTCGAATTGACAGAGTTGTTTGAAGAAATTCTCTTTTTGGAAGTATTAGAACGAACTTCATAAACCAATTCGTCTACCATTTTCTTCATATTATTAATGAAGGTTCCAGCATTGAATTCACCTCTTTCAATCTCCTTTAAACGTTTTTCCCAACGACCAGTTAATTCAGCAGATTTTAAAAGTTCGTTATCAATAATATTAATTAAATCGATTCCCGTTTGGGTTGGTAAAACCAGTTTTTTCTTACGTTCAATATATTTTCTTCGGAATAAGGTCTCAATAATACTTGCTCTTGTTGAAGGTCTTCCAATCCCGTTTTCTTTCATTAATTCGCGCAAATCATCATCATCAACTTGCTTTCCAGCAGTTTCCATGGCGCGTAATAAACTTGCTTCTGTAAAGTTTCTTGGCGGCTTTGTTTCTTTTTCTAAAAACGAAGGTTCATGCGTTCCTTTTTCACCTTTTACAAAAGAAGGCAAAGTCATTTGTTGATTTAGTTCCTTTTTAATTTTACTTTCTTCAGTTTCAAAAACAACACGCCAACCTTTATTTATAATCTCTTTTCCTGTAGTTTTAAAAGGAACATCTGCAGCTTTTCCAATAACAGAAGTATTAGAAACATCTGAATCTGGATAAAAAACACCAATAAATCTACGTGTAATAATATCGTAGACTTGCTGTTGGTTGTATTGTAAATTCCCTTGAATTCCTGTAGGAATAATGGCATGGTGATCTGTTACTTTTTTATCATCAAAAACACGTTTCGATTTCTTTATTTTCTGCCCTAAAAGAGGTTGCGTTAATTCGCTATAGTTTGTTAATTTTGATAAAATTCCTACAATTTTTGGATACACATCATTTGGTAAAAAAGTAGTGTCAACCCTTGGATACGTTACCACTTTCATTTCGTATAACTTCTGAACCATTTTTAATGTTTCATCCGCAGAAAAACCAAATTTATTATTGCAATATACTTGTAAGCCCGTTAAATCGAACAGTTTTGGTGCATATTCTTTTCCTTTCTTTTTGGTTACAGAAACAATTTCAAAATCAGATTCTTTTACTTTATTAGCTAAAATTTGTCCGTCTTCTTGTTTTAAAAAACGCCCATCTTCATAATTAAAAAGTGTGTTTCTATACGTAGTTTGTAATTCCCAATACGGTTGTGGTATAAATTTTTCAATTTCTACAAAACGATTTACCAACATTGCTAGGGTAGGAGTTTGCACTCTACCAACCGATAATACTTGCTTGTAACCCCCAAATTTCACTGTATATAAACGTGTTGCATTTAAGCCTAAAAGCCAATCTCCAATTGCTCTAGAGAATCCTGCATAATATAAGTTGTCATATTGTTCTGCAGGTTTTAAGTTCTTAAAACCTTCTTTAATGGCTTCTTCTGTTAATGAAGAAATCCATAAACGTTGAACTTCACCTTTATAACCCGCTTGATTAATTACCCAACGTTGAATTAATTCTCCTTCAGTTCCCGCATCTCCACAATTGATAACTACGTCTGCTTTTTCGAATAAAGATTTTACAATATTGAATTGTTTTTTAATTCCTGCATCGCCAGTAACTTTGGTGTCAAAACGTTCTGGTAGCATTGGTAAGTTGTTTAAATCCCAACTTTTCCAATGTGGTTTGTAATCTTTAGGTTCTAAAAGTGTACATAAATGACCAAAGGTGTAAGTAACTGCATAGCCGTTTCCTTCGTAGAAACCATCACGTTTTGTGTTGGCTCCTAGAATACTAGCAATTTCTCTTGCTACACTTGGTTTCTCGGCAATACAGACTTTCATTGATTGTTTTAGTGAGGTCGAAATTAGTGAATTATTATATATTTAAAGACGTTCTTTTTTCGATTGTTAATAAAATAGAAGTCCTTCAGGTATTTAAAATATGAAGGACAAAAATTAGTATTTGTATATTATTAATTAAACCCGTTGTGCATTTAAATAATACTAATTTTTAAGTTGTTAATATTTCTATCAAAAGTAAACTTATTAATGAATTGAATAATTGTTAATGAGGTTAATTTTGAGAGTATTCTAGTCTTAAAAC
>NZ_JAZGGG010000066.1:0-115225 GCF_036480315.1 Polaribacter sp. | reverse complement strand
TCTCAATTGCGTCTAAATTTTGTCCGATAAAATTCGGATAAATTGATTTGTTATTTTGAGAACATCCCAAAATACAAAATGCTAAAAATAATGATGTTAGAATTCGTTTTTTCATATTTGTGCCAACAGAAGTATATTCTTTTGCTAATTGTAAATTTAATGCTACAAGCTGGCAAGTTTCTGGGAATTTAATAAAAGTTTGGTCTAATAGTACCCATATTGGGGTAAAACCTAGAAGTGGTGTAACTTTTGGTGCAGCAATGATAACAGCTAAAAACGGGAACAATATCATAAAAAAACAAGTTAATGTTGGGTATCATCTGTTTACAAACATAACAGAAATACCATCTTCTTCTATAAACCATATTTTACCTATTGCACCTGGTGGGGCAACAGATATTGGTTTAAAACTAAACTTTAATGCTTCTAATACAGAAATAGAAAAAATAGAATGGCAAAAAGTAGGTAGTAACTTTGTATGGTCTCAAGACAACAATTTATATGGTAATGATAATAGAGTTATAATATCTAAAAGTTGTAATGGGCCTATTCAGTTTAAAGTTAGAGTTAAAAATAGTTGTGGTTGGTCTAATTGGCAAGATATTACTTATAATATTACAAGTTGTTCTACCAATTGTAGTGGAGTTGGTTCTGGCACAACTACTGGTGTAAATAGCACAAATTTTGAGGTGTTTCCTGTTCCTTCAACTATAAACTTAACTGTTAAGATAAAAAACCAATCTTCTGCAATTTTACAAAACGGAGAGTTTTTTATGGTTACATTATATAATAAAGTCTTTAGAATTACTAGAGAAGTTAATGGTATTGCAAATTCTATTACGGTACCAACTTCAGATTTACCTACGGGTCTTTATATTTTAACAATACAGTACAATAGTATTTATGAAAGTTATACAATAGCAATAGATTAATAATTGAAAAAGAGAAGTATACTTCAGAAAAGCGTCATTAAAATTTTAATGGCGTTTTTTCTTATTCAAAATATTTTTAAAACAATACTTTTTAATACAATTTCTAATTTACTATCTTGCTTTCAATTCTTTTCTAAAAATTTATGAAGCAATTTTTTACGCTATTTATTTTATCTCTTTTTCTTTCTACAAACGCACAAGACGTTGCTATTTTAAAATACAATGGTGGTGGAGACTGGTATTCTAACCCAACTGCAATTCCTAATTTAGTTGCATTTGCAAATACAAACATTAAAACCAATATTTCTAAAAACCCTCAAACTATTTCTGTCGCTAGTGAAGATATTTTTAATTTTCCAATGTTATTTATGACAGGACATGGAAATATTTTCTTTTCTGATGAAGATTCAGAAAACTTAAAAAACTATCTAATTTCTGGCGGTTTCCTGCACATTTCTGATAATTATGGTTTAGATAAATTTATTAGAAAAGAAATGCAGAAAGTATTTCCGAAGTTAGAATTTAAAGAAATCCCCAGTAATCACCCTATATACAATCAGACTTATAAATTTCCAAACGGAATGCCAAAAATTCATGAACACGATAAAAAAGCAGCACAAGGATTTGGAATTTTCTACGAAGGAAGAATGGTTGTTTTTTACGATTATGAAACCGATTTAAGTGATGGTTGGGAAGATGAAATTATACACAACAACCCAAAAATTGTTAGAGAAAAAGCATTAAAAATGGGCGCAAATATTATTGAATTCACTTTTAAGAATTAGCAGTATGCAGTATGCAGAAATAAAAATTTTAAAACTACACAACTTTGTTTCTAATTTTCACTTTGAAACTTTGAAACTTTGAAACTAAATTAAATAAAATAAATGCAAAACCAAATAGATATAGATTCCATAAAAATAAACTTCGATGAAAGCGGTTTATGGGTTTTAAACATTGCCATTGCCATTATTATGTTTGGTGTAGCATTAGGAATTAAAATCGACGATTTTAAACGACTTTTTAAAAAACCTAAAATAGTTTTTGTAGGCGTTTTATCCCAATTTATTTTATTACCAGCATTTACTTTTTTAGCTATTATCATTATTGAACCTCACCCTAGTTTTGCTTTAGGAATGATGATGATTGCCGCTTGTCCTGGTGGAAATGTTTCTAACTTTTTTAGTAAAATGGCTGGCGGAAACGCTGCATTATCAGTAAGCTTAACTGCTTTTGCAACTTTAATTTGTATTGTAATGACTCCTTTTAACTTGCAGTTTTGGGGAAGTTTATATGCACCTACAAATGAAATTTTAAAAACCGTTTCTTTAAATCCGTTTGATTTGTTTAAATTGGTTTCTTTAATTTTAGGAATTCCACTTTTCTTTGGTATGCTAATAAAACATTACCATTCTGAAATGGCAAAAAAAATAGAAAAAATTTTAAAACCATTGTCAATGCTCGTTTTTATAGCTTTGATTTTTATTGCATTCTCACAAAATTTAGATGTGTTTGTAAATCACATTCATCATGTAATATTCTTGGTTATTTTACATAATATTTTTGCATTCATTTTAGGTTTTTATACCGCAAAAAGTTTTGGGTTAAATGAACAAGATCGTAAAACAATTTCTATGGAAACGGGTATTCAGAATGGTGGTTTAGGTTTGCTTTTAATCTTTGGCTTTTTTGAAGGTTTAGGCGGCATGGCTTTATTGGCTGCTTTCTGGGGGATTTGGGATGTCTTTTCTGGAATTATTTTAGCAACTTATTGGGGAAGAAAAAAGCCAGCTTCAATTAAAAACACATAATTCATGATTCAAAAAATTTGGTTTACACTTGTTTGGAGTTATATAAAGTTCGGATTGTTTTTTTACAGCAAAAAAATAAAGGTTTTAGGTAGAAAGAATGTTCCAAAAAAAGGTGCTGTTCTGTTTGCGGTAAATCACCCAAACGGGTTGGTAGATCCATTATATGTTACCACAACAAACAAGAGACAGAATCATTTTTTGGTAAGAGCAGCTTCGTTTAAAAACCCAATGATAAAAAAAGTTTTAGAATCATTGTATTTAATGCCTATTTATAGAATTCGAGATGGAATTCAGCAACTCGCAAACAATCAAGAAATTTTTGAAAAGTGTTTTAAAATTTTAAATGAAGGTAAAACTTTAATGATTTTCCCTGAAGGAAGTCATGATAAAAAAAGAACAATTAGACCTTTAAGCAAAGGTTTTACAAGAATTGTTTTTGGCGCTTTAGAAAAACACAAAGATTTAGAAATTAAGGTTGTTCCGGTTGGTATTACTTATCAAAACATTTCTAGTTATCCTGTAAAAGTGACTATAAACTATGGTACACCTATTGAAACAAGAAATATTTTTGAAATAAATACTCCTGCAAAAGCTATTAATATTTTAAAAGCTAAAGTAACAGAACAACTAAAAGAATTAAGTGTTTGTATTGATGATGATGAAAATTACGAAATCACTTTACAAAAACTAAATGATGCTCAAGTTGATTTTACTGAAGTAGATAAAGTAAATGAGATGATTGCAAAAAACACTTTTCCGAAGAAAAAGCCACCTCAAAACAACTATTTAAAACCATTACTTTATTTAATTATTTTGAATAGTATTTTTCCTTTTTTACTTTGGAAAAAAGTTTCTAAAAAAATTGATGAAATTGAATTTATTGATACTTTTAGATATAGTTTTAACTTGTTTTTATGTAGTTTTTTTTACTGTTTACAAGGTTTTGTTTTAAGTCATTTTTTTGGAAATACAATTGGTTTATTTTATATAACAATTTCTGCTTTTTGTGTTTTAGTATACACCAAATTGGCTCCTACAAATGCAAAAAAACATATAGAATTTAATGAAGCTGGCAAACAAGTCTAGCCCAGATTGAAAAGGCATCCTTTTTAATTGTCAGTTCTAGTAAATTTTTGAAGAATGAAAAAAATTATATCTATAACAAAATTAAAAAGATATAGTGAAAAGCAGGAAATAACTTCTAATCTATAATTGCATCTTGAATAATCTGTTGAATTTTGGTACGTGCGTTACTTTTAATTAAGCCTCTATTACTCATTGTTGGGTACACTCTGTTAGACAAAAACACATACACAATTTCACTTTTTGGATCTGCCCAAGTATAAGTTCCTGTAAAACCAGAATGCCCAAAACTTTCATCGGAAACACAACCACAAGTAGCTTTCACCTTTGGGTTAAGTTGTGGTTTATCGAACCCTAAACCTCTACGCACCTTTTTATCAGAAAAGTATCTGTGATTAAATTTGTCTATGGTTTCTGTTTTTAAATAACGTTTTCCGCCATAAAATCCTTTTTGCAAATACATTTGCATAATTTTTGCAACATCATTTGCATTGGCAAACAAACCTGCATGACCGCCAACTCCGCCCATCATTGCTGCGCCCATATCATGCACATAACCCTGTAACAATTGGTTTCTGTAATAATCATCTTTTTCTGTAGGTACAATCTCGTTTTTAGTAAACTTTTGCAATGGTAAATAGCTGGTTCTATCTGCGCCTAAAGATTGATAAAATGTTTCGTCTACCAATTTATTAATTGGTTTTTCGTACTTTTTTTCTAATGCTTCTTTAAAAATATAATAGCCTAGATCGCTATATTTATAACCAACTCTCTCTCTTTGGTCTGCTTCTTTTATGTATTTGTAGATACTGTCTTTATAGTTTTTACTCAAGAATAAATTTTCTGCAACCTTTATATTAAATTTATTTGTTTTTTTCTTTCTGTAAAACTTTGCTAAATTTAAGCCAGAAATACTGTCTTGTGTATCTTTATAAAAAGGAATCCAAGCTTTTAACCTACCAAAATGAGATAAAATTTCCTTAACTGTAACCTTACCTTTATTTGAATTCTTAAAGCTTGGTAAAATATCTCTTATGTTTGCTGATAAAGAAATTTTATGATCTTCTTCTGCTTTCATAATTAACGGAAGTGATGCTAAAATTTTCGTTAATGATGCCAAATCATAAACATCAGAATTTTTGACTATAAATTTTTTATCGTCTGTATGATAACCATAACTTTTATTAAAAATAATTTTTCCTTTTCTTGCTACTAAAACTTGAAAACCAGGTGCCATTTTTTTTCTCAAAATGATGTCTGCTATTTTGTCTATTGCTGCTAATTTTATAGAAGATAGTTTTGCATCTTCTGGTATGGTATATTCAAATCTACTTAAACTAGAAGTTATTAAACCATGTCCTTCTGCAAACTCTTTTTTGATAGAAACTGGTAGTTTCCCAGATGCACCAAAAGCGCCAAAAATAAGTTGTGCAGAAAGTTCTTGCGCCAATTTACTATTTTGAAATGATACAACAATCCCTTCTATATTTGTATATGTTTTAAGTTGTAATAAGCTATATGGACTTGTAAAAACATCTAAAATAATTTCTTTTTCCCTGGCAATTTCCTGTAACCAAACCAGTTCTTTAGTAGAAAACTTATAGCTTTTCCAAGGATGTAAATTTGATTTATGAAAACCGATAATCACCAAATTATAAGGCTTTAGTTTTTTTAGAACTCCATCTAAATTTGTATCAGAAATAACATCTACTTTTGTATAATTTTTCATCATTTCTACAAAAGAATCGCTAGAGTCATCACCTAATTTTATATACGCAATTTTCTTTTTTTCTAGATCTCTTATTGGTAAATTACTATTAATATTTTTTACAAGTGTTAAAGAATTTTTAACCAGTTTTCTATGTAATAATTCGTCTTCAACTGAATTTAAATCTTCATGAAGATTTTCTAGTTTTACAGGTTGGTAATTATTTAAGCCTGCCCAATATTTTGCTTTTAAAATTTTACGCACAGAAAAATCTAACCTTTCCTTTGTAAGCGTTTTTAATTCTAAAGCATTTTTCATCAACTTTACAGTTGCTGGAACGTCTTGCGGAATTAATAGCAAATCATTACCTGCTAATATTGCTGCCAAATCAATTTCTGCTGAAGTTGCATAATTAGAAGCACCTTTCATGTTTAAACCATCTGTAATAATCAAACCTAAAAAACCCATTTTTTGTTGCAGCAAATTGGTTACAACATTTTTAGATAATGAAGTTGGCAAACTTGTATCTGACTCTAAACTTGGTATGCTTAAATGAGCAGTCATAACACTTGCAACACCAGCATCAAACACTTTTCTGTAAGGGTATAATTCAATGGAATCTAAACGCGCCATATCAAAATCTAAAAAAGGTAATGTATGATGAGAATCTGCAGCAGTATCTCCATGACCTGGAAAATGTTTTGCATTTGCTAGAACGCCAAAACTTTGCATTCCCTGTGTAAAAGCAATTGCTTTATCGGTTACATTTTCTTTACTTTCTCCAAAAGAACGGTTACCGATAATAGGGTTTTCTGGATTTACATTAATATCTACAACAGGTGCAAAATTTATGTGAATTCCCAATCGTTTACAATGTCTTCCTAAATGCTCTCCAAATTGTTTTACCAAAGAATCGTTTCTAATAGCCCCCAAAGTCATGTTCCAAGGAAACCTGTAAGTGTTTTTTAAACGCATATCTAAACCCCATTCTCCATCAAAACCAATCATTAAAGGAACTTTAGCTGCTGACTGATATTTATTATTAAGTTGAGCTTGTTTCTTTGGTGTACCCTGCATAAAAATCAAATTACCAACATGATATTTTGTTATCATTTCAGTAATAAAATTTTCGTGTTTTTGGTCCAAATTAGAATACGCTTGCACCATAAATAATTGCCCTATTTTTTCATCAATAGACATAGAATTCATTATACTATCTACCCAAACCTGTTGCGCTTCAAAATCTTTAGTTCTTAAAGGATCTACACTTTGCGCAGCAAAATTGTAGCCAAAAGCGATACATAAAACTAATAGTAATATTTTTTTCATTTTAATTTTTTTTGAATATTTTTTTGGACGTTTTAACAGGCTTTCGCTACTCGCTTTTTTTAGGTTTGTTCTCGATACAATTTTTCTTCCTTTGTCAGAAAAACCACTCGAATTAACACCTAAAAAAGAGCTCAAACAAACCGCTCAATCCTTAACGCAGCTTAACTAATAGCTTAATACTATTACTAAAATCAATAGTTATACCAAAAAGCGTTTGTGCCAACTTTGTTTTGCAGGAACTTCCCAATTAGCCTCAAAGTCTTCTATGGTATTTACCATATTGTTAAAAACAATCGTTTCTGAAGTTACTTTTTGTTCTTTTGCAAACCTCTGAAAATCAGATAATTTTACTAGATTAATAGTGTCATTATCTTTAAAAGTAATGTTCATTTTATCCATTAAATCTAATTGTAGTTCTTTTTGTAATTCTTGTACAAAACGAACTGAACTATCTATAGAACAACCAGAAACATTGTTAAAACTCTCGTCTACTGCTAGTACTAAAAACTGATTATACTTTATTGTAAACGATCCTTTTAAATCATCTCCATGACGTGTCCATTGATTTATAAAATTTTCTGCTTTCGCAGAAATAAATACTATTTCTTTATTGGTAAATTCTCTATCGGATTGGTAAATCCAAACGCGAGAATTATTTGGTAAATTTTTATATTCTGTAAACATGTTTGTTATGTAACTTTTAAATTATTTAATTTGTAAGCTTTAAAGAAATTGCTGGAGCGTATTTACGCATCATTTTTATTTTACTTAATGGAGACAATCTCCATTTCCCTTTTACAAAATGATACATATTATCATTTCTATCTTTCTTACTATATTTTGAATATCCTATAATTGGTGTATAAAAAAATTCATTTTCTGTATCTAAATCATTTTCTCCATATTCATTAAAAGGAATAAATAATTTTTCAAAAACTATAAAAACACCATTTTCTGGCATTTCCAAATTATAATTGGAAATATCAATTATAGTCGTTTTTTGTCCTTCTTTAATTTCTATTGGTAGGTTTACATTTAAAATATCTTCTTTAGGTAAACCTGTTTTTTTGTCTTTTTTTAAAATTCTTATTCTAAATTTTGCTTTTTTTCGTTGATTATTTTTTTCAGAAAAATGGATTTCTATTTTTTCTAAATAAGCACAACAATTTGCTCTTTTATCATTCGGAAAATACTTTGCCAACATCCTCATTCCTGAAGTATGAACTCCTTGTACTTTATTTTTCACTTCGCCTAAAACAATAGATTTTTCTATTCTTTTTGTTAAAATAATTTCACCTAACACTTCTGCAATAGGTTTTAAGTACAACGTTTTCTGGTAAATATCTTTTGCTAAAACAACAGTATCTTTATAATTTAAGCAAGAAATATGAACTTTTGAGTTCAAATATCTTTCTTGTAAGTTCATAGAAAAAAGTCCTTCTTCCGTAGTTGAAATTCCTTTATTAGAATCTAGAAAACTAATGTTTGCATATACAATTGGCTCCTTTGTTTCTTTGTCTGCCAATTTTCCTTTAAAATTGACTTTCTGCGCAAATACTTGCGAACTGATAAATAGTAAGAAAATTAGTTTTTTCAAATTGTCAATTTTAAGAAGTTAGCATACTCATTTTTAATAATTTTACCTCAAATTAAACTTTTGCTGCAAAGCTTCTAACTTTTCTTTGTCTGACAGTTGCTTTTTTGGAGCTGTCATTCTTTGCTTAATTTCTTTTAAAACCTTTTTTGTGTATAATGGAAAATCCGCATTCTGCATCCAGTTATTATAACCCGGGTTTTCTTTAAATACTTCTTCTACGGTTCTTCCTTTATACTTTCCGAAAGAGAAAATTTCTTGTTTTTCGTCATTCATCAAAATAAAACCAGCAAAATCTGCTCTTTCTCCGTGTGTAGAATACTCACTTAAAGCATCTACAGTATTTTCTATATCCGTATATTTATCTAATTGTGCTAACAAAATTTCATAGGTTGCATTAGTATCTGCTTCTGCACCATGAGCACCTTCTAGTTCTTTTCCGCAATAAAATTGATAACCAGCACTTAAAGTTCTTTGCTCTTTTTTATGAAAAATTACCTGTACATCAATTGCTTTTCTATTTTTCATATCAAAGTCAATTCCTGCACGCATTAATTCTTCTGCTAATAAAGGAATATCAAAACGATTAGAATTAAAACCTGCTAAATCAGAATCTGCAATCATCTCATTTATTTTTGGCGCTAATTCTTTAAAAGTTGGTTCTGTAACTACTTTTTCATTGGTAATTCCATGAATATCGATAGAACCTTTCGGAATTTCCATTTCTGGATTTACCAACCACGTTTTACTTTCTTTATTCCCGTTTGGAAACACTTTTAAAATTGCTATTTCTACTACTTTATCTGTAGCTATATTTACTCCTGTTGTTTCTAAATCGAAGAATACAATTGGCTTTGTTAAGTTTAATTCCATTACTCGTTGTTTAATTGATTTTTAAATTCCTTCACTTGTTCTTGTACTTTTACAGGAAGTGTAGGTTCTTTAAAATTATATTTTTTTAATTCTTTTAATAAAATTTTTGCTAAAATTAACCTTACTGAAGGTTTATCATCCGCTGGTAATATAAACCAAGGTGCATTTTCTTTAGACGTTCTGTTTAATAAATCTTCGTAACAAAATTGATATTTATCCCACAATTTTCGTTCTTTTAAATCTCCTTCAGAAAATTTCCAATTCTTTTCTGGGATGTTTAATCTTCTTAACAATCTGCTTTTTTGTTCATCTTTAGATAAATTTAAAAAGAATTTTAAAACAATAGTTCCGTTTTTTGCTAAATGACTTTCAAAATCATTTATTCTTTCCATTCTATCATGATAAAAAGCATCGTCTAAATTTTCTAAACTTTTTACAGCAGGGATGTTTTCTCCAAAAACATAACCAGGATGCACTCTTGTTACCAAAACATTTTCATAATGCGTTCTATTAAAAATACCCATTTTTCCTTTTGCTGGCAAAGCAATATAATGTCTCCACATAAAATCATGTTTCAACTCTAGTTCTGTTGGCACTTTAAAACTAGTCACTTCTACTCCACTTGCATTTACATCTTTAAAAACCTCTCTAATTAAACTGTCTTTACCAGAAGTATCCATTCCTTGTAAACAAATTAACACACTATACTTACCTTCTGCATACATTACGTTTTGAAGCTTACTTATTTTTTTTCGAAGTTTCTTTAATGCTTTTTCGGCATCACCTATCACTTCTTTTGTATTAAAACTCTCTAACTGAATTTTACTATTTACTTTATATTTTTCTAAATTCATCTTCCTTATTAATATTCCCTAAAGATAAAAAAAATAGTGGTTTATCTATTGATTTTCTCTTGGCATTTATCAATTAAAATGATAATTATTTCACAAAATATCCCTTTTAATATTGAAATTTATCAAATGAAAAAAACAATCATTATTCAAGGCAGTTCTAAAAGTTTAGGGAACACACATAAAGTTGTAAATTATTTAAACAAAGACAATCAATTTGATGTTGTTGATTTAAAAACAAAAAATATTGGTTCGTTTGATTATGAATTTGCAAATGCTGATGATGATTTTCTACCATTAATGGAAGAAATAATTTCTAAATACGATACTATTGTTTTTGCAACACCCGTTTATTGGTACTCTATGAGTGGAATTTTAAAAGATTTTTTTGATAGAGTGTCCGATTTATTACATTATAAAAAAGAACTAGGCAGACAATTACGTGGAAAAAATTTAGCGATGATTAGCAACTCTACAGAAAATGATTTAAAAAATGGATTTACAATGCCATTTATAGAGAGTGCAAACTATTTAGGAGACACACATTCTTGGCTTTCTAATAACAATATCGCAAACGATGCAAAAGTAAAAATTGATGCTTTTAGAAAAATTATTTCTTAATTTTACTTTTTAATATTTACTAGATGCCAAAGAAAGGAAAAGGGAAAGCAAAAAACACCGTTAATAAAGCGAAACACACAAGGTTGATGAATCAAAAAATCAACAAAGTGAAGTTAGAAAAACAACTAACTAGAGAACGCTTAAAAGCAATTATTAAAAAAGTGAATGAAGAAAAAGAAAATGAACAGTAAATTACAGTACTTTTTAGGTGCTATTGTCTCTGTGCCTTTATTACCCCTTTTGCTTTTTCTGGGCAAAAACATTCGTAAAAAAGTGATGGTTATATGGAAGGTGCCGTTTATAAAGGAGACCAGATTGTAACACAACTAACAAATAAGTTTCAATAAATAAAAAACCTCAAGCTTTAACTTGAGGTTTAAATATACTTTTAAGACAGTAAGAACAATTAATCAATAGAACCTAAAACACGTTTCATAAAAGCATTTAACGCTTCCTTTTTTGGTGTACCTTCTTTGATCATTTTATCTACTTCTATTGCACCGTACATATTAGAAATTAACTCACCAATAACATCTAATTCTTCATCTTTTAAAGACGGAACTTCTGTTAATGCTTCTAATGTTTCAATGGTTTCTAGAACATAATCTTGATCGTTTTCTTCTATAAAATTAGTTAAGTGTTTTATTACAGGTAGTTTCATAATTAAATAACTTCGTTAACTAAATCTTTTAACACTTCAAACTTATTAGTTTGCGTTTGATTTACAAATTTACCATCTACAAAAGTTGCAAATGTTGGTAAATTACTAACGTCTGCTAACTTTCTACTTTCGGGAAATTTTTCTGCATCTGCAATAACAAAAGTAACTCCTTCATTTTCCGAAGAAAGTTTTTTGAATTTCGGCTTCATAATTCTACAATTTCCACACCAAGTTGCAGCGTATTGTACTACAACAGTTTTGTTTTCTGAAACTATACTTGCCAAATTATCTTGATTTAATTCTTGTACCATTTTTTGTTTTTTTTGTCATTGCGAACGTTAGCGAAGCAATCTATTCTTTTAAATGAAAAAGATTACTTCGCTAACGCTCGTAATGACGTAATAGTTAGTGAGAAGCTAAATATTCTGCAGTTCCTTTTGCATTCGGAGACATTGCATCTTTACCTTCTTCCCAGTTTGCTGGACAAACCTCTCCATGAGATTGTACATGTGCATACGCATCAATTAAACGTAAAAATTCATTTACATTTCTACCTACTGGCATATGATTAATTCCTTCATGAAAAACTGTTCCTTCTTCATCTATTAAATAAGTAGCTCTATAAGTTACATTATCTCCTTCTACTTGTATAGTTTGCGAAGCTTCATCAAAAGTTTCATTAGTAATGTCTAAAATACCTAAAATAGATGATAAATTTCTATTACTATCTGCTAAAATTGGATACGTAACACCTTCAATTCCACCATTATCTTTTGATTGACTTAACCAAGCAAAATGTACTTCTGGAGTATCACAAGAAGCACCAATTACAATTGTATTTCTTTTTTCGAATTCACCTAAAGCTGCCTGAAAAGCGTGTAATTCTGTTGGACAAACAAATGTAAAGTCTTTTGGGTACCAAAATAATAACACTTTCTTTTTGTTATTAACTGCTTCTTCTAATACATTTACTTTAAATGTATCTCCCATTTCGTTCATTGCATCTACATTTAAATCTGGAAATTTTTTTCCGACTGCTGTTGCCATATTTTTAATTTTTATATAATTAATATTCTATTTGTTTTTCTATTACAAAGATAGCAATACAACTATTCTAAATGAAAAAAGTTGATGAGAACTTTTTATATCCTCATCAACTTTACTTATACTAACTTATATTTTCTATAAATTTACACTATTTACTTGCGAAAAGTTTTATATCATTCGCTGACACTTCTTTTTCACCAAGAATTATTAAACGCTCTACAACATTACGTAATTCACGAATATTACCTGTCCAATCATATTCTTGTAAAAGCTTAATTGCTGTTAATGAAAATTCTTTTTTAGGTGTTCCTTGTTCTTTTGATATCTTTTCTGTGAAGAAGTTAATTAGTAAAGGAATATCTTCTCTTCTATCATTTAATGAAGGAACTTGAATTAAAATAACTGCCAATCTGTGGTATAAATCTTCTCTAAATCTACCCTCTGAAATTTCCTTTTTTAAGTCTTTATTGGTTGCAGCTACAATTCTAACATTTACTTTTATATCTCTGTCAGAACCTACACGTTGAATTTTATTTTCCTGTAAAGCTCTTAAAACTTTTGCTTGTGCAGACAAACTCATATCACCAATTTCGTCTAAGAAAATAGTTCCACCATTCGCTGCTTCAAACTTACCTGCTCTGTCTTTATTTGCTCCTGTAAAAGAACCTTTAACATGGCCAAATAACTCACTTTCTATTAATTCAGACGGAATTGCAGCACAATTTACTTCAACCATAGGTTTTTTTACTCTATCTGATTTTTCATGTAACCAATGCGCAACTAATTCTTTCCCTGTTCCATTTGGACCAGTAATTAAAACTCTTGCATCCGTTGCTGCTACTTTTTCTATGATATCTTTAATGTGAGAAATAGCGTCACTTTCACCAATCATTTGGTAACTTTTGCTTACTTTTTTCTTTAATCGTTTATTTTCTACAATTAAGACTTTCTTATCCAAAGCATTTCTTACCGTATTTAAAAGTCGGTTTAAATCTG
The DNA here is from genome assembly GCF_036480315.1 of Polaribacter sp. Classification (GTDB taxonomy): domain Bacteria; phylum Bacteroidota; class Bacteroidia; order Flavobacteriales; family Flavobacteriaceae; genus Polaribacter. The sequence continues at coordinate 101,719 of NZ_JAZGGG010000066.1, read as the reverse complement.
GTGGTTTAGAAATATAATCGAAAGCGCCTAAACGCATTGTATTTACGGCAGTATCTAAATCTCCGTGACCAGAAATCATAACAATTGGTATTTCTGGTTTTATTTTTTTCGCTTTTTCTAACACCTCTACGCCATCCATTTTTGGCATTTTAATATCACATAAAACTAAATCGTAATCATTATTTTTTATCATTTCGATTCCTAACAAACCATCTTCTGCTTCCTCTACATTATAAGCTTCGTTTTCTTCTGAAATGATTTTTGTTAAGACTCTTCTAATTGCAGCTTCGTCTTCTATTATTAAAATCTTTGACATCTTTTTTTTTATTTTATAAGGTGTACATCTCTCTGTGGAAATGGAATTGTAACATTATTTTCTCTAAACTTTTTATCAATTTCAAAACGTAAATCGCTTTTTATTGTTAAATGTTCGTAACTATGATTAATCACAAAAAGTAATTTAAACTGTAAAGCACTATCTCCAAAGTCAGTAAATAACACTCTTGGTAAGGTAGTTTTTAAAACTTTAGGATGTGCTTTTGCTACATCAATTAAAATACTTTTTACTAATTCAACATCAGAACCGTAAGCAACTCCTATTTCTATACCTTCAGTTGTTTGAACTCCATTTTGAGTCCAGTTAAATAAGCTATTCGTTAAAAATTTATGATTGGGTATAATTAAAACTTTATCATCTATAGTAACTGCTCTAGTGGTTCGCAATCTAATTTCTATTACTTTCCCTACTTTGTCTTCTATTTCTATAATATCATTTACATGTAAAGATTTATCAATCAATATAAAAATACCAGACATTATATCTTGAAACAACGTTTGTAACCCTAAACCAATACCAACTAATAAAGCAGCAGAACCTGCTAAAATTACTCCTACTTTTATTCCTGAAGATTCTAAAGCTATTATTAAAACAATTGTATAAACAAAATATTTTACAAAAGAAAAAACGGCTTTAAACTTCCCTTTATCTTCTTCATTTAACTTTCTATTGACAATTTTTTTTATCAATTTCAAGAATAATCCTGTTAAAATAAAAACAACAACTACAAACAGAATTGTCTTTACATCTAGATGAATACTTTCTGTAATATTAAATGAAAAATTAAGAAACTCTATTAGCTTTTCCATTAAATGCTATCCTTTATATTTTAACCATTTATATAAATCTTTATAGGTTGGTTTTTTACCATACATTAAAATACCAACTCTGTAAATTTTTGCAGCCAACCAAACCATAAATACAAATGTAACTATTAATAAAGCCATCGATATTAACAATTCGTACCAAGAAACGCCAAATGGTACTCTCATTAACATTACAATAGGACTCGTAAACGGAATGTGAGAAAACAATACAGCAATTGAACCATGTGGATCATTAATTACTGTTGCAAAACCAACATAAACCCCTAAAACTAAAGGTGCCATTATTGGTAACATAAATTGTTGGGTATCTGTTTCATTATCTACAGCAGCACCAACTGCAGCAAAAAGAGAACTGTATAACATAAAGCCTCCTAAAAAATAAAAAATAAATAACACAAACATTTTTAAAATTGGTAATCTTAAAATTTCTTGAATTATCAATTGAAATTTATCAATATCAACCGCTTTTTTAGCTGCTTCTAATTGTTCTGCGGGTAACTTTGAGGTTTGCATTTCGACCATATCAATTCCAAAAACAGTAGAAGCAACAAACCAAATAATGGTAAGTAAAACTCCCCAAATAAAGAATTGTAATAAACCAGCGGATGCGTTTCCTAAAATTTTACCTAACATCAATTGAAAAGGTTTTACAGAAGAAACAATAATTTCTATAATTCTACTTGTTTTCTCTTCAATAACACTTCTCATTACTGATGTACCATAAATCATAACAAACATCATTAGTAAATAACCAGCAATTGCACCAACACCAATTTTTAATCCGTTTATTAATTTAGATGATTCTTCACCAGAAAAATTAAACATTTTAATATCCGATTGAATTCTAGAAGCTTTAATTTTTTCTAAATCGATACCAAAGTTATTTAGTTTTTCATTTCTAATTTTAGATTCAATTTTATTTTCTAATGAACTTATTACAGACATTCCCGGAGAATCTTTAGAATAGAACTCTATAGATTTTGCTAACAACTCTAAACTATCTTGTTTAGGAATAATTAATGCTCCATAATAATTACCTTCTTCCACCTTTTTCTTGGTTTCATCAACTCCCAAAGCAGTAAAATCTTGATAATGAATAGTTTTAGTATCTTTAAAATCGTCTTTTGTAAATAATTTAGATTCGTCTACATATACAATTTCTTTAACTTTCTCGTCATTCTTTTTCATTAAAAAGAAAACCAAAGCGCCCATACCAACCATTAATAAAGGGCTTAAAAAAGTCATCATTATAAATGATTTATTTCTAACTTTCGCAATAAACTCTCTGTGTATAATTAATTTTAACTTGCTCATTTTCTTACTTATTTTTATTTATTGCTTGAATAAAAATGTCATTTGCACTTGGTATTAACTCCACAAAATGTTGCATTTCTCCGCTATTTGTTAAAAAAGATAATAATTCGTTTGCCGAATTTGTTGCTCCTAATTTTACATTCATCGTCAACTCGTTTCCTAATAATTTAAAATCAGCAGGAAAAACTTCAAAATTCTCTTTTAGCTTCGCTTCAACTTCTTTTGGGTTTACTGTATTTAATCCTACTTGAAACGTATTGGTTCTAAACTCACGCTTAATATCATTCAATTTACCATCTAAAATTTTGTTAGATTCATCAATTAAAGCAATTTCATCACACATTTCTTCAACAGATTCCATTCTGTGCGTAGAAAAAATTATGGTTGCTCCTTCATCACGAAGTTGTAAAATTTCTTTTGCTATTAATTGTGCATTTATTGGATCGAAACCAGAAAAAGGCTCATCAAAAATTAATAGTTTTGGTTGATGTAAAACAGTTACAATAAACTGTACTTTTTGCGCCATTCCTTTAGAAAGTTCTTCAATTTTCTTATCCCACCAAGCTGCAATATCAAACTTATCGAACCAATATTTTAAACGTTTTTTTGCTTCAGATTTACTTAAACCTTTTAATTGTGCTAAATACAAAGCTTGTTCACCAACTTTCATTGATTTATACAAACCACGTTCTTCTGGTAAATAACCAATATCTGCTGTATGTTTTGGCGATAATGCCTCTCCGTCTATAAATATAGAACCGCTATCTGGCATTGTAATCTGATTGATAATTCTTATTAAAGATGTTTTTCCTGCTCCGTTTGGGCCCAATAAACCAAAAACACTTCCTTTTGGGATATGAATGGAAACATCATTTAAAGCTGTAAAATCTCCATATTTTTTTACAACATTATTTACTTCTAATAAATTCTTCATGGATAATTGTTAATTTTCTTGAAAGTCTACTATAATTACAAACTTACATATTTTATAGGTATTAGTATTCTTTCTTACCTATTTGTTACAAGTAAAAAAAATAAATTTACTATGCATGCATAACTTTTTTCGTAATTTACTATGCGTGCATAATAAATTTTTATATCTTTGAGGCAATGGATAAAGATAAATCGATAGATCATCAATTAAGAGCAACGTGGCAAGCTGTTGCAAAACTCTATAATGAGCAAGCTGCAAACCGTGGAAGCACAATGGCTACAGCTTTTGTTTTATTAAATATTGATGCAGATAATGGCACACCTTCTACTTCTTTAGGTCCTTTAATGGGAATGGAACCAACTAGCCTTTCGCGTATTTTAAAAGCGATGGAAGATAAAGGTGCTATTTGTAGAAAAAAAAACCCAGATGACGGTAGAAGTGTTATTGTTAAACTAACAGAATATGGTAAAGAAATGCGAGAAGTTTCTAAAGGATACGTTTTTCAGTTTAATAATAAGATAATAGAAAATGTTACAGAGCAAGATTTAGAATCTTTCTTTAAAGTAACCTCAACTATAAATAAATTAATTGCTGACAAAAAGATTTATGAAGACATCAATTAAAAAGCAATATAAATAAACCAATAACAAATGACAAGAAGAATTAAAAAAGTAGCAATTATCGGTTCTGGAATTATGGGATCTGGTATTGCCTGTCACTTTGCAAACATTGGCGTAGAAGTTCTTTTATTGGACATCGTTCCAAGAGAATTAAACGACAAAGAGAAAGCAAAAGGATTAACGTTAAAAGACAAAACTGTTCGTAATCGTTTAGTAAACGATGCATTAACAGCTTCATTAAAATCGAAACCTTCTCCTATTTATAGTAAGAAGTTTGCTGAAAGAATTACCACAGGTAATTTAGAAGATGATATTGCTAAAGTTGCAGATGTAGATTGGATAATGGAAGTTGTTGTTGAACGATTAGATATTAAAAAAATCGTTTTTGAAAAATTAGAGAAATACAGAACTCCAGGAACTTTAATTACTTCTAATACTTCTGGTATTCCTATTAAATTTATGAATGAAGGAAGAAGTGAAGATTTCCAAAAGCATTTTGCGGTAACTCACTTTTTTAATCCTCCAAGATATTTAAAACTTTTTGAAGTTGTTCCTGGACCAAATTGTGATCCTGCAGTTACTGATTTCTTAATGGAATACGGTGATAAATTTTTAGGTAAAACATCAGTTTTAGCTAAAGATACACCAGCATTTATTGGGAACAGAATTGGAATCTTCGGAATTATGAGTTTATTTCACGTTGTAAAAGACATGGATTTAACTGTTGAAGAAGTAGATAAATTAACAGGTCCAGTTATTGGTCGTCCAAAATCGGCAACCTTTAGAACTATTGATGTTGTTGGTTTAGACACATTGGTTCATACAGCAAATGGTGTAAAAGACAATTGCCCCGAAGATGAAATGAGAGAGCAATTTGTGATTCCTGATTTTGTAAACCACATGATGGAAAACAAAATGTTAGGAAGTAAAACCAAACAAGGTTTTTACAAAATGACAAAAGATGCTAATGGTAAAAGAAACATTTTAACATTAGATTTAAATACATTAGAATACAGACAAAAGAAATCTGCAAAGTTTGCAACATTAGAATTGACAAAAACAATTGATAATGTTACGGATCGTTTTAAAGTACTAGTTGCAGGGAAAGATAAAGCTGGTGAGTTTTACAGAAAGTCTTTCGGAGCAATGTTTGCCTATGTTCAAAATAGAATTCCAGAAATTTCTGACGAATTATATAGAATTGATGATGGATTAAGAGCTGGATTTGGTTGGGAACATGGACCTTTTCAAATTTGGGATGCAGTTGGTATTGCCAAAGGTGTTGAGATTATGAAAGCTGAAGGACATGAAGTTGCCTCTTGGGTTACAGAAATGTTAGAAAAAGGAGAAACTTCTTTCTATTCAGTAAAAGAAGGAGCTACATTTTATTATGACATTCCTTCAAAAAAGCAAATTAAAAAACCAGGTCAAGATTCATTTATCATATTAGACAACATCCGAAAATCAAACGAAGTTTGGAAAAACTCTGGTGCTGTAATAGAAGATTTAGGAGATGGAATTATCAATTTAGAATTCCAATCTAAAATGAATACTATTGGCGGAGACGTTTTAGCTGCAGTTAATAAAGCAATTGATTTAGCTGAAACAAACTATCAAGGTTTAATCGTTGGTAATCAAGCAGCAAATTTCTCTGTTGGAGCAAATATCGGAATGATATTTATGATGGCTGCAGAACAAGAATATGCAGAGTTAAACCAAGCTATAAAATATTTCCAAGATACAATGATGCGTATGCGTTATTCTTCAATTCCAACAATTTCTGCTCCTCACGGAATGGCTTTAGGTGGTGGATGTGAAATTTCATTACATGCCGATAAAGTTGTTGCAGCAGCAGAAACTTATATGGGATTAGTAGAATTTGGAGTAGGTGTTATTCCAGGTGGTGGTGGTTCTAAAGAAATGGCGTTACGTGCTTCAGACACATTCCGTAAAGGAGATGTTCAATTAAACGTATTGCAAGAAAATTTCTTAACAATTGGTACTGCAAAAGTAGCAACTTCTGCTTATGAAGCGTTCGATTTAGGGTTACTTCAAAAAGGAAAAGATGTTGTTGTTGTTAATAAAGATCGTCAAATTGCAGTTGCAAAGAAACATGCAATCTTAATGGCAGAAGCAGGTTATACACAACCAGCAACTCGTAATGATGTATTAGTACTTGGTAAGCAAGCTTTAGGTGCATTTATGGTAGCTACAGATTCTATGCAAGCAAGTAGATTTATATCAGAACACGATCAAAAAATCGCAAATAAATTAGCCTATGTAATGGCTGGTGGAGATTTATCAGAACCGACTAAAGTTTCTGAACAGTATTTATTAGACTTAGAACGTGAAGCGTTCTTAAGTTTATGTACAGAGCGCAAAACATTAGAGCGTATTCAACACATGTTAAAAACTGGTAAACCTTTAAGAAACTAAAATTATGAAAACAGCATATATAGTACAAGGATATAGAACAGCCGTAGCAAAATCTAAAAGAGGCGCGTTCAGGTTTAAAAGAGCTGATGAATTGGCTGCTGAAACTATCCAACATTTAATGAAAAATTTACCAGAATTCGACAAGACAAGAATTGACGATGTAATTGTTGGTAATGCAATGCCAGAGGGCTCGCAAGGATTAAATATGGCACGTTTAATCTCTTTAATGGGGTTAGAAATTGAAGAAGTTCCTGGTGTAACCGTAAATCGTTTTTGTTCTTCAGGATTGGAAACTATTGGTATGGCAGTTGCAAAAATTCAGTCAGGAATGGCAGAATGTATTATTGCAGGTGGAGCAGAAAGTATGAGCTCTGTACCAATGACAGGTTTTAAACCAGAATTAAACTACAATACTGTTGCTGCAGGGCATGCAGATTATTATTGGGGAATGGGAAACACAGCAGAAGCTGTTGCAGACCAATATAATGTCTCTCGTAAAGATCAAGATGAGTTTGCTTTAAACTCTCATTTAAAAGCATTAAAGGCACAAGCTGAAGATCGTTTTCAAGATCAAATAGTTCCTATTGAAGTTGAAGAAACATATGTTAATGCTGAAGGTAAAAAAGTAACAAGAAAATATACTGTAAACAAAGATGAAGGACCTCGTAAAGGATCTAACATTGCTGGTTTAGAACGTTTACGTCCTGTATTCGCAACTGGCGGAAGTGTTACAGCTGGTAATTCATCACAAACAAGTGATGGTGCAGCATTTGTAATGGTTATGAGTGAAGATATGGTTAAGGAATTAAACATAAAACCAATTGCAAGAATGGTAAGTTATGCTGCTGCAGGTGTTCCTCCAAGAATTATGGGAATTGGACCCGTTGCTGCGATTCCAAAAGCATTGAAACAAGCCGGATTAAAACAAGAAGATATTAGCTTAATTGAGTTAAATGAAGCTTTTGCTTCGCAATCTCTAGCTGTAATTCGTGAATTAGGCCTAGATGCAGACATTATTAACGTAAATGGTGGTGCAATTGCATTAGGGCATCCTTTAGGTTGTACTGGAGCTAAATTATCAGTTCAATTATTTGATGAAATGCGCAAGCGTAACATGCAAGGAAAATACGGAATGGTAACAATGTGTGTTGGTACTGGACAAGGTGCTGCGGGTATTTTCGAGTTTTTAAATTAACAAAAAATCAAGATTAAAAGTATATAGAATGGAAGCAAAAGAGAAGGAAATTTTAAGAGGAGGTCAGTTTTTAGTAAAAGAAACTGCATGTGAAGATGTGTTTACTCCTGAAGATTTTTCAGAAGAACAACTAATGATGAAAGATGCCGTTAAGGAATTTAGCGAGCGTGAAATCATTGCACATAGAGACCGTTTCGAAGCAAAAGATTTCAAGCTTACTGAAGATGTAATGAAAAAAGCTGGAGAACTTGGTTTCTTAGGTGTTTCTGTTCCTGAAGAATATGGCGGATTAGGAATGGGCTTTGTTTCTACAATGCTTACTTGTGAATATATTTCTAGCGGAAATGGTTCCTTAAGTACTGCTTTTGGTGCACATACCGGTATTGGCACAATGCCAATTACTTTATATGGCACAGAAGAACAAAAGAAAAAATACGTAACTAAATTAGCTACCGGAGAATGGATGGGAGCTTATTGTTTAACAGAACCAGGCGCAGGATCTGATGCTAATTCTGGTAAAACTACGGCTACATTATCTGAAGATGGTAAATCATACAAAATAAACGGGCAAAAAATGTGGATTACAAATGCAGGGTTCTGTAATTTGATGATTGTTTTTGCTCGTATTGAAGATGATAAAAACATTACTGGCTTTATTGTTGAGTATGATGCTGCAAAACCTAATGGAATTACTTTAGGTGAAGAAGAACACAAATTAGGAATTCGTGCAAGTTCTACTCGTCAAGTATTTTATAATGACACTATTGTACCTGCAGAAAATATGTTATCTGTAAGAGGTGGTGGATTTAAAATTGCTGTAAATGCATTAAACGTTGGTCGTATTAAATTAGCTGCAGCCTGTATTGACTCTCAAAGAAGAGTAACAGAAACTGCTTTACAATATGCAACAGAACGTAAACAATTTAAAACTCCAATTGCAAATTTTGGTGCTATTAAAGCTAAATTAGCTGAAATGGCAACAAACTGTTATGCAGGAGAATCTGCATGTTATAGAGCTTCAAAAAACATTGAAGACAGAATTGCAATGCGTTTAGAAGCAGGAAATTCTCATTCAGAAGCAGAATTAAAAGGTGTAGAAGAATATGCAATTGAATGCTCTATTTTAAAAGTTGCAGTTTCTGAAGACATACAAACATGTGCAGACGAAGGGATTCAAATTTTTGGAGGAATGGGATTCTCTGAAGAAACATCAATGGAAGCAGCCTGGAGAGATGCAAGAATTACCCGTATTTATGAAGGAACTAACGAGATTAACAGAATGTTATCTGTTGGTATGTTAGTAAAAAAAGCGATGAAAGGTCACGTAGATTTATTAGGCCCTGCAACTGAAGTAGGAAATGAATTAATGGGAATTCCATCTTTTGATACTCCAGATTATTCAGAATTATTTGCTGAAGAAAAAGAAATGATTGCTAAATTAAAGAAAGTCTTTTTAATGGTTGCAGGTTCTGCAATTCAAAAATTTGGACCAGATTTAGATAAACACCAACAATTGTTAATGGCTGCAGCAAACATTTTAAACGAAGTGTATATGGCAGAATCTACATTATTACGTACAGAGAAAAACGTTAAACGTTTTGGTGAAGAGAAGCAAGAAGGTCAAATTGCAATGGCAAGATTATATCTATACAACGCTGTAGAAATTATTGATAAAAATGGTAGAGAAGGAGTTATTTCTTTTGCAGAAGGTGATGAACAACGTATGTTATTAATGGGCTTAAAGCGTTTTACTAAATATGCCAATTATCCTAATGTAGTTGCATTGCGTAACTTAATTGCAGAAAAATTGAAAGCAGAAAATAAATACTGCTTCTAACAATATTTAAAATTTTCTTAAAATATCAAGTTTTAAGAATTAGTTGTTTGTTTAAAAGACCATCTTAATTGATGGTCTTTTTTTATATATAAAAACTGTTAATTCTATTTTTCTATTCCTATTAATTTTGGTTTTGTTGTAGATTAGTCCAAATTCCTTTAAAATGAAATCATATATGAAAATTTCTATCCCAATAATTACAAGTCTTTTATTCATTTTTTGTTCAAATATTGATGCAAATAAATCAGTATCAAAAATAAATAGCATCAAAAAAGGCTCAAAATTTAATGAGTATTGGTACAAAGGAAAAGCAGAAATAACTTCTTACAAATTAACACAAGCAAGATATGGAGGTGTTTACGAAGGAACTGCTGTAAATATTTATGTTACTGAAGATTTCCTTCCAGTTAAACAAGTAAAAGCAGATTCTAGAAATGCTAAAAACATTCCAATATTAAAACTAAATAGCACCAAAAAGTTTACAACAGGAATTTATCCATATTCTATAATGACGAGCACCTTCTCTCCTATCGACATTAAAAAACAAGCAATAAAAGCTAGCTTTTCTGCACAAGAGTGGTGTGGAAATACATTTATTCAATTAAATAATAAAGATACGTTTGAGATCGATTTTCATTCATATTTTGAAAGTAATTCAGATAAAAAAGTATCCTTAAAAAAAGATCCTTTAGAAAATGATTTTTGGAATATGTTAAGAATTAATCCTTATTCAATAAAAAAAGGGAGATATAAAGTAATTCCTTCTTTTGAGTTTTTAGCTTTGAATCATCAAAAAATTAAAGCTTATGATGCAGAAGTAAATTTGATAGAAAAAGGAAAGTTTATTAATTTCTCGGTATATTATCCTACGTTAAAAAGAAAAATAACTATAAAATTGATTAAAGATTTTCCACATACTATTGAAAGTTGGGAAGAAACATACACTAAAAGAGGAAAAAAAAGAACAACAAAAGCAGAAAAAATAAAAACCATTTTATCTCCTTATTGGAACAAAAATGGAGTAAAAGACACAAAAGAAAGGCATGAGTTAGGCTTGTAAAACTTGTTCTTCTTAATTAAAAACTAACAAACTATGAAAACCAAATTTTTATTATTATTCCTTTTTACGATTGCAATTATAAGTTGCAATACTGATAAAACAATTACTATTAACAACGCAATGCTTTTAGAAAGCATTAAAATTCTTTCACATGATTCTTTAGAAGGAAGAGGTTTTTCGAAACCAGGAAATTATAAAGCGCAACAATTTATTGCCAATCAATTTAAGGAAATTGGTTTAGAAAAAATAGCTGGACATGAATATGTTCAGGAATTTCCATATACTTTTTCTGGAAAAAGAAGACAAAGAATGTTTCCCATAAAAAATGCGAATGAAGATTTTTCTAATGTTACAGATACTACCGTGATTGGTGGAAATGTAGTTGGAAAAATAGCAGGAAAAATTAAAAAAACCATTGTAATTACTGGTCATTTAGATCATTTAGGAATTAAAGGTGGGAAAATTTATAATGGTGCAGATGATGATGCTTCAGGAACTGCAGCTTTGTTTGCAATTGCAGAATATTTCAAGAAAAACAAACCACAACATACATTAGTTTTTGCAGCAGTCGATGCTGAAGAAATTGGTTCTTTAGGTGCAGATTATTGGTTGAAAAACTATAAAAATAAGCAAGACATTGTTCTAAACATTAATATGGATATGATTGCACACAACGATTCTTTAAGATTATTTGCTGCTGGTTTGTATCATTACCCGCAATTAAAAAAACCTATAGAAAACATAGAATCACCAATTACATTGTTGTTTGGTCATGATAATCCAAAAAATAAAAAGTTAGAAGATTGGACTTTTTCTTCTGATCACAGAATTTTTCATAAAGAAAAAATTCCATTTATTTATTTTGGTGTCGAAGATCACAAAGATTATCATAAACCAACAGATACTTTTGAGAATATCAACAAAGAATTTTATATAGATGCTGTAAAATTGATTATTAATGCCATTGAAAATTATGATAATTCTCTAAATAAAAATCTTTAAAAAATTTCACCAACATAAGTATCATAATTCATTTAATATCAATACTTTTGCACGCAATTTGAAAACACAAGAATGAAACGTATAAAAGAATATAAAAAACTTTTTAAAGTAGAAGGAGCTATTGATCTAAAAGAATTAAAAAAGTCTTACAGAGGCTTAGTAAAAGAATGGCATCCAGATAAATTTACTGATGAAGCTAAAAAAGAAGAAGCAGATATTATGAGTACTCAAATTATTGATGGGTATCATTTTCTAGTAAGTATTGCTCCTGAAACAAAAGCAGCAAATTTAGATGCTTACAAAACTACTATTACAGAATTTCAAGTTGCTGATTGGCATCATAAAAGTATGCTGTTAGAAGTTACTTTTACAGATGGTAATAAATACGAATTCTTTGGTGTTAGCAAAATACTTTTTGGGAAATTTGTAAACGCAAAATCTATGAATAATTTTGGTAAGAGAAATATATTTAATTCTTTTACTTACAGAAAATCTATGAAAGCTTCTGTAGTAGCTTAATAATTTTTCTTAAAATAAAAAAAAGAGATTACTTATAAAGTAATCTCTTTTTTTTATTTTATTATTTGTTGTTACTCTAAAGCACCTAAATAACGTTCTGCATCTAAAGCTGCCATACAACCTGTACCAGCAGCAGTAACAGCTTGCCTATATTCTTTATCTTGAATATCTCCAGCTGCAAAAACTCCAGGTAAATTTGTTTTAGTAGATTTTCCTTTTGTAATTAAATACCCAACATCATCCATATCTAAAACTCCTTTAAATAAATCTGAATTAGGTTTATGACCAATTGCTATAAACAAACCAGTTACAGCAATATCAGTTGTTTTTTTTGTTTGATTATTAATAGCCCTAACACCTTCAACAACATTAGATCCTATAACTTCATCTATCTCTGTATTGTATAAAACTTCAATATTCTTCGTTTTATTCACTCTATGTTGCATCGCTTTAGAAGCTCTCATAAAATCTTTACGAACTAAAATTGTTACTTTATTACAAATATTTGCTAAATAAGTAGCTTCTTCTGCAGCAGTATCTCCTGCCCCAACAACAACAACATCTTGTCCTTTATAGAAAAAACCATCACAAGTTGCACAAGCAGAAACTCCACCACCAATTAAACGTTGTTCACTTTCAATTCCTAAATATTTTGCAGTTGCTCCAGTACAAATAATTACAGTTTCAGCTTCAATATGCTTAGACTCATCCACAATAACTTTATGAATTCCGCCAACCACTTCACTTAATTCTACTTTAGTAACCATTCCAAAACGAACTTCAGTACCAAAACGCTCTGCTTGTTTTTGTAAATCATTCATCATTGCCGTACCATCCGTACCATTTGCATATCCCGGAAAATTATCAACCTCTGTAGTCGTTGTTAATTGTCCCCCCATTTGTAACCCTGTATACATAATAGGTTTCATATCTGCTCTAGCAGCATAAATTGCAGCTGTATAACCCGCAGGTCCAGAACCTATAATTAAACATTTTATTTTTTCTATTGTATCTGACATAATATTTTCTATCGAATTTAGAATTGTAAAAATATAGTTTTTTAACACTTATAAAAGCGAATGTTTATAAGTTTTAACAATGAAAATATAGTTAGATTTAATCGATTAATTACATTTAATAATAATTAATAAATTGGTTGCTTTTTTATAAAAAGGATGTATATTTGCAATCCTTAAATGAGCAATCATTTTCGGGGTGTAGCGTAGCCCGGTCATCGCGCCTCGTTTGGGACGAGGAGGTCGCAGGTTCGAATCCTGCCACCCCGACTAAACCTTCTAAATCTTAAGATTTGGAGGGTTTTTTTTATTTTATTAAAATTTCGCTTGTTACTATAGTTCAAAAACTAAAGTAACAGAAACTAGAACTGTTTTTTTTCTTTTTTAGTTAAAATTTCAAGTAAATAGTAAAATTTAAAATCTTTATAAAACTATCAATAAAATCTATTAATTTAGAATTATATGGTACAGTAATTGAACCAAATAACCTGAAAACTATAAAACCTATTTTCTTTAAAAAAACATATTATTTCTGATTGAAATAAAAAATGTTAGAAAAAATAACGTAGAATTCAAACAAGATAATATAACATAAATAATAAATAATGGAATTAATAAAAAAAGCATTAGAATTTGAAACTAGAAAAATGAGATTTCCAACAACTAGTGACCGTGTTTTAGCTGCTAGAGAGGCAAAATCTTTAATTTTAAGTTTGAATGAAGTTTATAAAGAAAACAAAGATTCTGAAATTATGGACATCATGAAACGTCTAACTGTAATAAAGCAAAGAATTGAAAGACGCTTAAAAGGAAAACCATTAACTGCATAATTAATTCAAATTTACGTTGCTTATTTAAGTTTTATAATTATATTGGAAAAATTATAAAAAAAGACAAGTTAATAGAATGAATTTATTAGAAAGAGCAGAAGAGTTTGAGAATAGAAAGTTCTCATTTAAAACAACAAGTGATAGAATTTTAGCTTCTAGAGAGGTAAAAGCTTTAATTTTAGAACTGAATGAAGTATATAAAGTGGAAAAAGATCCGGAAATCATGGACCAAATGAAGCGATTAACAACTGTTAAACAAAAGATAGAAAAACGTTTAAAAGGCAGAAAATAAATAACTAAAAACTTTTCTATATAACCCTAAACTAAAATGGACAACTCTATTTACAGCATAAAAATCTGCAGTTTACAAGGTAAATCCATTGAACTATCAGACTATAAAAACAAATTTATATTATTTGTAAACGTAGCTTCTAAATGTGGTTTTACACCACAGTATAAAGAATTAGAAGAACTTCATAAAACTTACAAAGATAAAATTGTAGTTATTGGTGTTCCTTGCAATCAATTTGGCCAACAAGAACAAGGAACCGCAAGTGAAATACAAGAATTTTGTGAAGTAAATTATGGCGTTTCTTTTCTTATTACAGAAAAGATTGATGTAAAAGGCACCAATCAACACCCGTTATATGCTTGGCTAACTTCCAAAAAATTAAATGGTAAAAAAAGTTCATCTGTAAAATGGAACTTTCAAAAATATATAGTTTCTCCAGAAGGTAAATTAATAGATTATTACTTCTCTATTACAAAACCATTAAGTTCTAAAATTACAAGACATTTAAATTAAACATTATATTTAATTGTTTAAGAAAAGTTTATTCACAAGATAATTGTAGATCTTCCCCTTCTTTAAATTCAAATAATAAAGTTATTACAAGAAGCTGGAACAAGTTTTATTCATCAAGAATTAGAACGTATTAATCAGCTATTTATAAAAATGGATTATTTACTTTTAATCTTCTGAATTATACCTATAATTATTTTAAAAGAGTTGTCTAAAAAAACAGACACTGTATAGATTTTTTAAAGATTATAATTACAAGCATTCTGCTATAAAAAATGAGTTAAAAAACAAAAGAAACTTCAATCTAAAAATTAATTATTTTATTTTTCATAAACTTAGACAATCAATAAAAAATAAAAATATAATGACACACTCGAAGTAGCAACAAAATGGAAAGAAATGTGTCTAAATGGTAAATTTAGAATGCATTAATGAATTATATGCAGAAAATGTAGTTAGTAAAGAAATACCTGGTGCTCCTCATGGAGAATTTGTTTCTGGCAAATAAAATGCTTTAGAAAAAAGCAAGCAATGGCTAGAAGATGTTGTTGAATTTCATAGCAATGAAACACCCGAGCCAATTATTGCAAATAACCATTTTACAAGTAAAATGAGCTTCGATGTAACTTTTAAAAGTAGAGGAAGACAACAAATGGAAGAAGTTTGTGTCTTTGAAGTACAAGCAGGAAAAATAATAAATGAGCAGTTTTTCTACAGCATGTAGAAAAATATTTTATCGTTAAAAAGCTTCAATATTTATTGAAGTTTTTTTTGTTATAATTTATTGTTTTTTTCTTGCTCAGTTTTAATTTTAGTGTTTAATTTGCCAACTCTTAATTAAAAGCCGATGTAGCTCAGCTGGCTAGAGCAGCTGATTTGTAATCAGCAGGTCGTGGGTTCGAGTCCCTCCATTGGCTCTAAGATTAAAAAGCCTCAATTTATTTTGAGGCTTTTTTTTATTCTTTTAAATTAAATATTCTTTTTCAAAATTAAACCAATTAAAAGTGTTCATTTAAAAACAAATAAAGAAAAAAAGAATACTTATTTCTTATCTAAAAATATTTTTAACCTCAAATTTAAATCGATTTCGCTAAATTCATATTTAGCTATTAAATCTGATGATTTTTATTTATCTTGCAGAGTTGCGTATATATCTTGCAACAATTTTTTAATCAATTTTTGACTTATAGAGTCAGTTAAATTTATTTAAATAAATGGCAAAAAAGGTAATCACTGAACTTCTACAGGACGCAATAGAAACGTCTGCACAACAAATATCGGGACAAGATGCAACTTTTTTATATGCAGACTCACCTTCTAGTCCAATGCATATTGCAACCTTAACAATTGTAGAAGACTCATTAAAGTTTGATGATTTTAAAGAATTAGTTGCATCTAAACTTCATTTAATTCCAAAATTTAGAAAAAGACTTTTAAATGTTCCGCTAAAGTTAGATTATCCTTATTGGGTAGATGACCCAAATTTTGATATTGATTTACATTTAAATCGTGTAAAACTACCAGATCCAGCAAACTGGAAAACTTTAAGAGATCTAACTTCTAATATATTTAGTAGCTCTTTAGACTTAAAAAGACCATTATGGTCTGTTTACTTTATTGAAGGTTTAGATGAAATCTCTCATATACCAAAAGGTTCTGTTGCCATTGTAACAAAAGTACATCATGTAATGATAGACGGTAGTTCTGGTGTAGGAATTATGGGAATTCTTTTTGATAAAGAAAATGATGGTAAAAATACGAAACCGTCGAAACCTAAACCATTTGATCCAGAACCATTACCAGATGAATTAAGTTTACTTTTAAAAAGTACATATGGTTTTTTTAAAAACCCTTTAAAAATTCCGAAATTAATTAGTGAAACTGCAGTTTCCATGATGAAAGGGAAGTTATCAGCACAATTAAAAAATAAAAAAACTTTTCAAAAAAACACATTTCCGGTTCCGAAAACAATTTTCAACAATTCCATTTCACCCAAAAGAACTTGGGGTACAGCTATTTTATCTTTTGATAGAATAAACACGCTTCGTAAAATAATGGAGGTTAGTATAAACGATATCATTTTAGCTATTTGCGCTGGAGGAATTAGAAGATATTTAGAAGAAAGAGATGAGCTCCCTGCACAACCATTGGTAGCAAATGTTCCTATTTCGATTCGCGTTAAAGGCGAAAAACAAAAAATGAACAATCAGATTTCTAATATGATGGTAAGAATTGCCACACATATTAAAGATCCTATAGAAAGATTAGAGTACATACAAGATCAAACAAATTTAGGGAAAACAAGACATAAAGCAGTAGGCGCAAAAGCTTTAGCTAAAATGGCAGATGCAGTTCCTTTTGGTTTGGCAAATTTAGCTGCCGGTTTATATAGTAAATACAATATTAAAGAGTTCCACAGACCTCCTTTTAATGTAACTATAACTAATGTTCCTGGCCCAAAAGGATTACTTTATATTAAAGGTCATAAAATAGTTGGTATTTTTGGATTGACACCCGTTTTAGATGGTTTCGGATTGATAATCGCAGCATTTAGCTACAACGGACAAGTTACAATTACAACAACTTCCGATGCTAAAACAATGCCAGATGCAGATAAGTTTTCGCGTTATATTAGAGAATCTGCTAATGAGCTTGAAGAAATTATTCTTAAAAAAGGTAAAGAAAAAACGATAGAAAAAATTATTAAATTTAAAAGCGCTTCTTTCTTTACTGCTTTTAGAAAACATTTAAAAGAAAACACTTCTTTAAATAAATCGAGAAAAGCTATTTATAATTTCGAAATTCATCAAGGCAGCAATAAAGCATACTGGACTTTAGATTTCTCTAAAAAAGAAGTTTCATTAACAAAAAGAAAGACTTCTAAAGCGAACCTAAACATTATTATTGATGATGCCATTTTATTTGATTTATTTAAAGGAAAACTGTTAATTGAAGAACTTCAAATTCAAGAACGAATAACTTTTGAAGGAACAAAAAAAGATACAAATACCTTCATTAAATTAATTTCAAGTTTTTTAGAGAAGAAATAAATGATGTATACTACAGATACATATAAAACAAAAGATGAAGAAACCATCTTTTACTATAAATGGGAGACAAGTAAAAAACCAATAAAAGGTGTTGTTCAAATTTCTCATGGAGTTGGCGAACATGCTGGCCGCTATCATTCTATTGCAAAAGTGCTTCAAAATGATGGTTATGTAGTATATGCAAATGACCACAGAGTTCATGGTAAATCCGTAGAGAATATAAAAGATTTAGGTTTTTATGATGGTGATAATTACTTTAATGACGCAATAAATGACATGCGTCAACTAACAGAAATAATCAAAAATGAACATCCAAATAAAAAAATAATTCTTTTTGGTCATAGTATGGGATCATTATTAAGTAGAGAATATGTTACAAAATATGGTAATGACCTTGAAGCTTTAATACTTTCTGGCACCGCAAGTTTCATGAAAGGTCTTGGTACTTTCGGGCTTATTAGTACAAAAGTAATAAGTACTTTTAAAGGACGAAATAGAAGTAATGAATTATTGAAGTCGGTATTTTTTACTCAATTCAATAAAAAATTTAAACCAAACAGAACAAAAGTAGATTGGATTAGTCGCGATGAAAATGAAGTTGACATATTTGAAGCTGATCCATACAGAATAGAAGATTTTTCTTTAAGTGTTTTTTTAGACATTTTAAAAGGAAGTAAAAAAATTAACAAACAATATACTTTTAAAAAAACACCAAAAAAATTACCAATATTTATTTTCTCTGGTGATAAAGATCCTGTTGGAGAAATGGGAGAAGGGGTAAAAAGAGTTGTAAAAAACTACAAGAAAGCGGGTATTAAAGACCTTACTTTAAAATTATATAAGGGCGGAAGGCATGAAATGCTGAATGAAGTAAACAAAAAAGAAGTAGAACAAGACGTTATTAATTGGCTAAATACCAAAGTAGAAACCGCAAATTAATTTATGGAAAACAATAAAATATTATATACATCATTTACAAATATTGCTCTGAAGGTAGCCATGTCTAAAGGAATGACTCTTCTAAAAGCAAAAGAAATTGTAGTTCAAAAATTTGAACGTCATCCTTTTGAAAAAATGATTATTAGCCTTATAGATGATAAAAAAATAATTAAAAAAGATGTTAATATATTATTGAACGAATGTATTTCTGTTTGCGAAGATTTTGGGCCAGATAGAGATTATGTAACGTTATTAATTGTTCTTAAAAGAATTGATAAAATAAAAGCAACCAAAAAAGGAACAGATACAGTTTCTTCAAGAATTTTATTGACTTTTAAAAACCAAATTGAAATAATTAACAAACAGATTGAATCTCCTCCACTCTTTAATGTTTTATTAGAAGGAAGATCTGCATTTGAATGGACTACAATGTTTGGAATTTATCCATTTATACCAAAACACAAAGCAAGTAAAAACAAGCCGGTTTTACTGATGCCACCTTATTTAGGTAATGATTTATCTACGACTTTTGTAAGAAAATATTTAAACTCTGTGGGATTTAAAACCTATAAATGGGAATTAGGTGTTAATATGATTAACTCAAAATATTTACCAAAACTGATAGAAAGATTAGATGAAATTTTCGAAAAACACCAAGAGAAAGTAAACCTTGTTGGCTGGTCTGGTGGTGGAATTTTCGCTAAAATAATAGCCAATAGATATCCTGATAAGGTTGCTCAATTAATAACTATTGGATCACCTGTTTGGGGCGTAAAAAACATGAATACTCCATTAGTAAGAATGTTAGAGTTTTTAAGAGGTAAAAAAATAAGAGAAAGAAATGATAAATTTATAAAAGAATTGGAAGAAATTCCTGATGTACCAATTACTTGTATTTACACAAAAACAGATGGACTTTTACCTTGGAAACATTGTATGGAAGCAGAAACTTTAAGAAATGATATCAAAAATATAGAGGTTTTTGGAAGTCATTGTGGTATGGGTGCAAATGCTTCAGTTTTATTAACCGTTGCTAACTCCTTAAACACAAATATTACAGGTAAAAAACCAAAAGGAATTACAACAAAAATTGAAAGTCTATTTTTTCCTAAATTCTGGGAACAAAAAGGAGTATCTAAATTCACTAATTTATTTTTCAATTAATTATGGAGCACAATATGCAAAATATTATTCAGCATTCTGAATTTCAAAAAAACCTAAAAGAGATAGCATTAGAGCTAAAATTAGATGTTTCTGAAGTTCAAAATACTGCCGCAAAATGTATAGAAGAATTATATTCTCAACAACATCCTATCGCAAATATGATGTCTGTAAAAGGGTTTCAATACTTGCTATCTAAAGCATATGATGATAAAATTGATATTGATCCTCAAGAAATAAAAAAGCTAATGAAAATTATGCGACAAAACTCTGTTGCATTCATTTTAACACATAAAACATATTTAGATACAGTTGTTTTAGTAAGTACATTAGCTCGTTACGGAATGCCAATTCCTTTTTCTTTTGGAGGAATTAATTTAGCTTTCCCTGGCTTAAAACAAATTGGAAAAAAGTCGGGTTTAATTTTTATTAGAAGAAGTTTTAAAGACGATAAAATTTACAAAACGGCATTAAGGCACTACATCGCTTGTTTAATTGAAAACGGAGATCATCTTACATGGAACATTGAAGGAACTCGCTCTAGAACAGGAAAAATTGTCTACCCTAAAATGGGAATTCTAAAATACATTCTAGAAGGTGAAAAACAAAGCACCAAAGACATTAAATACATACCAGTTTCTATAGTGTATGATTTAATTCCGGATGTAAAAGAAATGATGGAGGAAGGAAAAGGAAAGGAAAAAGGCTCTGAAAACGTACTAACTTTTGTAAAATACTTTAAAAAATTAGGAAATCAATTTGGTAGAGCAGCCATTCGGTTTGGTGACCCTGTAGATGATAGTGCTCATAAAAATGCTATTATTCCAGATATTGAAGAAGATAGTTACAAAGATAAAAACACATTGCCTCGTTTTGCTTTTGAGTTGATTCATAAAGCAAATATGATAACACCGGTAACTACAGTCTCTTTAGTCTGCAATGTTCTTTTAAGTAGTTTTGCCCTCACAAAAAAAGAATTAGAATTTAGTGTTTTAAAGTTGATGAACTATATAGAACAACGAAAAGAAGATGTTCTAATTGATAGAGGGTATAGCATTGCAGTTACCGTACAAAAAGCACTAAATTTATTAAAAAGTGCTAACATAGTTCAAAAAAATAAAGCAGGTTATAAAACACAATATAGTTTAACTCAAAACGAATTCTTAACAGCAACTTATTACGCAAATATGGCTTCTGGTCATCTATACCATAGAGCTTTTATTGAAATGGCTTTGGTGAAAATTAAAGACGAAAAAACAGATAGAATTTTATCATTTTGGAACGAAATAATGCGTTTAAGAAACTTATTTAAGTTTGAATTCTTCTACACTAATAAACCAAAGTTTAGTAGCGAAATTGAAGCTGAATTAGAATTGTTTGACAAAAACTGGAGAAACATAATTAGTGATCCTGAAGGAAATATAGACAAACTATTATCTAAACAAGAATTATTTGTTTCTAAAGCATTGCTGCAAATTTATCTAGAAGCAAATAAAGTAGTTTGCCACACATTACATACTTGGGATTTAGAAGATGATTTCAATGATAGTGATTTTATAGAACTATGCCTTTTTAAAGGAAAAGAATTACATTGGCAATCTAGAATTAGTAGATTAGACAGTGTTTCTAAACCATTTTTGGTTAGCGCATTAAGATTAGCAAAAAACAGCAACTTTACTCCTATTGATAAAAAAATAAACTTTAAAGAATTAGATATTTGGATGAATTTGTTAGACAATCTAACAGAACGTCTTAATTATTTAAGAAAGCTAGAAATTGTAATCAATAAAAAAAGCAATCAAAAAAGTAATCAAATTGAATCAGAAATTGTTCCTGGTTCAGAAATAAATAGTGTTTCTAAACAAATAGAAAAACAAGAAGAAGGACCTCATATTGCTGCCTTTTTTGATTTAGACAGAACTTTAATTAATGATTTTTCAGCAAAAAAATTCTTACAATCTAGATTATTAAGTGGTAAGTCTACTACAAAAGAATTACTTTCTCAATTTGCAACAATATTAATATATGCAGCTGGTAACAGAGATTTTGAAACATTAACAAAAATATCTGCATCTGGTGTAAAAGGCATTAAAGAAAAGGATTTTTACGATTTAGGCGAAGAAGTTTTTAAAAATCATTTGGCAACTACAATTTACCCAGAATCTAGAGCATTGATTCAATCTCATATAGATAAAGGACATCAAGTTGTTATTATTTCTGCAGCAACTCGTTATCAAATTACGCCAATTGCCAATGAATTAGGCCTTAAAGATATTTTCTGTACAGAAATGGAAGTTAGAAAAGGAAAATTTACTGGTTCAATAAATGAAATGTGTTGGTCTGAAGGAAAAGCAAAAGCTGGAAGAAAATTCGCAAAAACGAATAATGTAGATTTATCAAAAAGTTTCTTTTACACAGATAGCGTAGATGATTACCCGTTATTAGAAATTGTTGGTAATCCGGTAGCAACAAATCCAGATAGTCGATTGTCTCAAATTGCATTTGAAAGCAATTGGCCAATTCTTCGCTTTAAGCAAACTCAAAAGAAACCAATTATTAACAGTGTAAGAACAGCATTGGCTGGTGCAAGTTTATATCCTTCAGCAATAAAAGGTATTGCAAAAGCAGCAATAACCATGTCTCGTAAAGAAGGAGTTAATACAACCATTTCTAGCATTGGAGATTTAGGAACTAAATTTGCTGGGTTAGATATTGCTGTAAAAGGTAAAAATAATTTAGAAGATTTTAGACCTGCCGTTTTTTGTTTTAATCACCAATCGTCTGCAGATTTTTTCATCATTTTAAAATTATTAAGAAAAGATGTTACTGGAATTGCTAAAAAAGAATTGGAAATGACTCCTTTTGGGCCAATATTTAAAGCAATGGGCGCAATCTTCATTGATAGATCTGATAAAAAGAAAGCATTAGCTTCAATGAAAAATGCAGCAGATACACTTAAAAACGGAACTTCAGTAGCAATTGCTCCTGAAGGAACAAGAAGTGGTAGTAAAACTTTAGGTAAATTTAAAAAAGGTGCATTTCATTTAGCTATGAAAGCCGGTGTACCAATAATTCCAATAGTAATAAAAAACGCATATATGGCAATGCCAAAAGGAAGCTCTGTTTTTAAACCTACACATATAGAAGTAGTTGTTTTAGATCCAGTAGATACTTCTGAATGGAAACCTAAAAACATAGACACTTATGTAGATGAAGTAAGAACCCTGTTCTTAAAAGAGTTAGAAAACTAATAAAATAAAAATGCTTATGAAACTTAAAGTAGGATTACTTGGTGGTGGTTCTTGGGGAACAACAGTTGCATCATTAACAGCAAAAAATACTCCAACAATTATCTGGGCCAGAAACCCAAAAGCAGTTAATGAAATTAATGAGTTCCATACCAATGAGAAATATTTACCGAACGCAAAACTCACTAAATCTTTAATAGCATCTAATTCAATAAAAGATACTGTTGAAAATGCAGATGTTATTGTTATGGGTGTTCCCTCTCAAAGTTTGCGTAAAGTTTTAGAGGAAGCAAAACCACACATTAGACCTTGGGTACCAATTATTAATCTTGCAAAAGGGTTAGAAATTAGTACTAAGATGAGAATGACAGAAATTATTGAAGAAATAATGCCTGGTCATCCTACAGGTGTTTTAACTGGGCCAAATTTAGCAAAGGAAATTCATTTTGGTAAAGCAGCAGCGGCAGTAATTGCAATGGTAGATAATACAATTGCTAAAAAATTACAAACTGTTTTTAGTTCTGGTTTATTTAGAGTCTACACAAATAATGATGTTATTGGCTGCGAACTTGGTGGTGCACTAAAAAACATTTATGCAATTGCTACAGGAATGGGAGATGGAGCAAACGCAGGGGACAACACACGTTCTGCTTTAATTACTAGAGGATTAGCTGAACTCACTAGATTAGGAATTGCAATGGGAGGAAAAAAGAGTACTTTTTCTGGATTAGCAGGTATGGGAGATTTAGTTGCTACTTGCTCTAGTTCTAAAAGTAGAAATCATCATGTTGGCTTTCAAATAGGACAAGGAAAAAGCTTGGAGCAAATTATTAATGAAATGAATGAAGTTGCAGAAGGTGTAAAAACAACAAAAGTTGTTATGGAACTTGCAAAAGAGTATAAAATAGATATGCCAATAACTGAAGAAATATACAAAGTTCTCTACGAAGGAAACAATGTAAATGATGCTTTTAAAGGTTTGCTGCAATATGAGATTGGTTCAGAAAAAGAACCAGGATAAAATGAAACGAATTCTAATTACTATTTTACTTTCTTGTTCCAAAGAAAAATTTGATTCAAAAAAGAGGATTACTTCTGATGTAATTTACGAAGGAGCAAGAGCAAAGATGATAAATAATTTAATTGAAAATCATTTAGATTTTAGGATGAGTTACAGTGAAATAAAAAAGAAATTTGGAAACTCTATTAATAAGGATTCCTTAATTTTAAATACCTTATTGAAGAAAAATATGGAAAAGTTGACCTTATTGGACATCAATTTTTTAAATTAGAATTAAGTCAATAGAATATTATTGAAACTGGCTTTAAAGAATGAAAAAATGACAAAAAAACAAGAACAAACTGCATCGTTTATGGTACGTTTTAATCAGCGTATTTTTGAAGAAAATGGAGAATCTTCCGTACAATGGCGTGGAAAAGTCTCACACATTCAAGATGGTGAAGAAGAGCGTTTTACAGATTTTAATGATGCACTTTCTTTTATGCAGAAAAAGTTAGCTGCTTTAACAGAAGAAGCAACAAAACATGAATCTACAGAAAAACAAGAAAGTATTTTAGACAAAAGTCTTTCAATGTGGAAAACCATAAAATATTTTGGCCCTAAAGTAATTAGGGATACTTTAAAGGACCCTAAAAAACAGTTAACACACTTACAAGATGAAATTCAGGATAAAATAAGTTCTTTTGGTGAAGAAATTGGTGATAAAGTACATATTGATCAATGGAGAAATGCCTCAAGATCTGACTTTAATAAAATTCAAAATCAGATTACAGATTTATCATCAGAATTGAAAAATTTGACTGCAAAAATCGACAAATTGAATAAAAAAAAGTAATTCCTATTTATGTCAGATTTACTTCAACAATTACAAAAATTAGAAACCTTTCAAGAGAATGCAATTATTCGTATTCAAACTTTAGGCGGATTTAATTTGTGGAGAAATCAACAAAAAATAGATACTAAAGAATGGGGAAGAGATAAAACCGTTCAACTTTTACAGTATCTAATATCTTATCGTCAACGAAATGCACTTCATAAAGAAAAAATTATGGATCATCTTTGGGAAGATTGGAACGATAGGGATTTTAAAGTCGCATTACACGGAATAAATAAAGTATTAGAACCCAACAGACTACCTAGGACAGAACCTATATATATTACTAGACAAGGAGTAAGCTATCAAATAGAATTAGAATTGGTTTTTATCGATACAGAAGCCATAGAAAAATATATAATTATTGGCAACCAAACTTTTTCAACAGACTATTCTTTGTCAAAAAAAGCTTATGAAAACGCTATTGGTTTATACAACGGTTCTTATTTACCAAATAGAGTTTTTGAAGACTGGACTTCCGAAGAAAGAGAAAAAAGTCAGTTATTAATTTTAGGTGCTTATATTGCTTTGGCAGAAATTTTGATTAACGAAAACCCATTGGAAAGTATACGATTAGCACAAAAGGCACTTTCAATAGATAATACCTGGGAAGACGCTTACAGAATACAAATGCAAGCGTATATCAAAAAAGGAAATAGACCACAAGCTATTAAAACTTACATGAAATGTGAGGTTATTCTTGAAGAAGAATACGGTATTTCCCCACTACCAGAAACAAAAAAACTGCTTAAAGAAATAGAGTCAATCAGCTAGAATATAATCACTTAACATCACTGCAACTCATTTGCAACTTCCGTTTTTTATGTTTGCATCAAAAATTAGTAATTAAAACTAAAATAAGATGAAAACAATTTCTACAAGTAATATAAAAGAAAACACATTAAAATTAAACGAATTGGCATTAAAGTCTACTGAAAAAGTAGCTTTAAAAACAATAAATACTGTTGGAAACTTTCAAAGTTACACTTCTAAAACTATAAAGAACAGTTTAAATTTCACAGCAAAACAACAAGACAACTTCTTTAACAATATAGAAAATGCTAAAGAAATAATTTGGAAAAACTTAAACAAAGGATTAGATTTTTTCAGCAAAAACTAGAATGCAACTCATTTGCAACTCACACAAATTATATTTGCAGTATCAAATAAAAATAAACGCATAAAATTATATATCATGGCAACAAAAAAGTCTAAAAAAGTAAACAAATTAGGAAAAGCAAAAGCAATCGTTAAAAAAATTAATAGCGATTTAATTGATGCTTCTTTCAACGCAATTGAAACTACAGTAAAAACTGGAGAGAAATGGCAAAAATTAACTTCTAAATTAATTAAGAAGGCAGAGCCGTTAACAAAACAACAAATTAATATGGTTGTTGAAACTGCCGAATCTATAAAAGGTCAATTAGAAAACGGAACTGATCGTTTAAAAACATTAGTTGGTTATGACCCAAAAATGTTAGATAATGCAAAGAAAATGATTTCTGAAAATCCTTTAGTTGAAAAAGCTGAAGAAATGAAAGATAAAATTGAAAAAGAAGTTTCTAATAATAAATTAGTAAAGAAGGCAGAAAAAATGACTTCTAGACTTAAAAAGAATATTACAGAAACTATTGAAGATGTAAAAGAAAGAATAGAAGACTATACAGGTGACATTATTGATGATGTAAAAGAGAAAGTAGAAGAAGTTACTGGTACAAAAAAGAAAAAAACTACTTCAAAGAAAAAAGCAGCAACAAAAAAAACTACTCCTAAAAAAGCAGCAACTAAAAAAATAGTGGCTGAAAAAATAGTAGTTGAAAAAACAGATGTAACAAACGACTTAAAAGTTATTAAGGGAATTGGACCTGTATTAGAAAAATCTTTAAACGATTTAAATATTACTTCTTATGCACAGATTGCTAAAATGACAATTAAAGACATTACTAAATTATTAAATGATGCAGGCATTAATGCTAAAATTTATGATTTATCAGGTTGGAAATCTGAAGCAAAATTAGCTTTAAAAGAAGAAACTGTAGTAACTGCTAACTAAAATAAGTTAGGTTTTAAACATTTAAAAAATTATAACATGAGTACAAAAAAAATAAATATTACAGAAAAGGTTGTTAATGTTGTAGAAACAGCAAAAACATCTGTAAAGAAGGCAAACATCTATGCTTTAAACACAACAGAAGATGTTGTTTTAGAAACTATCACTATTGCTACTCAATGGCAAAAAGTAACTCAAAAAGCTTTAAAAGGTAGTGTTAAATTAATGGCAAATCAACAAGATTTAATCTTTGATGCGTTAGATAGTTTTAAAGCAAATCTTTTAGATGGAAAGAAAAAGATAAGCAAAATTTTTGCTTAAAAAAAGTCCCTCAATTTTTATAAAAGACCAAGTTAATTTTTAACTTGGTTTTTTTTGTTTTATACAAGTAGTTCTTCTAAAAACTACAAAAGGTTTCGTATTTTTGATGTATAACTTTAGGTATGGCAAAAAAGAAAAAAGTTTCTAAATTAGACATTTTAACGCTCTATATGGATTTTGTAGTTGAGCAACAAACAAAACCAATAGATATTGATGGTTTTTGTGATATCGTAAACATTGAAAGCACTAATTTCTACAAGTATTTTAAATCTTTTAAAAAGGTTGAGAAAGCTATCTTTAAAGAGCTTTTTAAAAACTCTCTAGAAGTTTTAGATGAAAGTGAAGAATTCCTCTCTTTTGACAAAAAAAACAAACTAATAAGTCTCTACTTTACTTTTTTTGAAAACTTAACACTCAATAGAGCATTTGTAGCAATTGCTTTAAAAGGCTGTGAAAATAAAATAAAATCATTTAGTACGTTTTCTGATTTAAAAAAGAATTTTATAAAATTTGTAGATCAGTTAGATCTTTCAGAAAGTATTCTGCCTATTGAAGGGTTAGAAAAAGTGCAAAGAAAATTTGTAAATGAATCTGCTTGGGTTCAGCTTTTTTTAACCATAAAATTCTGGTTAGACGATACTTCTGAATCTTTTGAAAAAACAGATATTTTAATTGAAAAATCTATCAATACAAGTTTTGAACTTTTAGAGAATAAATTTTTTAAAAACGCTTTAGATTTAGGGAAGTTTGTTTATAAAGAGAAGTTTCAAAAAAATGCTAAATAACTATGAAAAAAGCAAGTAAAATTCCTATTTCTAAAATACAAAGAGCTTCTAAACTAGTTACAACTGGCGCAAAAGTTGGAGTTAATTATTTAAAATATTATGGCGATAAAATTATTAACTCCGAAGAAGTTGCTAGAGAAAAACTAAACAAGAGTAACGCTGAGGATATTTACGACAGCTTAAAGGATTTAAAAGGAAGTCCGCTTAAAGTTGCACAAATGTTAAGCATGGAAAAAAGCATTTTGCCCAGAGCCTATGTAGAAAAATTCTCTTTAGCACAATTTTCTGTCCCACCACTTTCAGAAGCATTAGTTTCTAAAACCTTTAAAAAGAGTTTTGGTAAGTTTCCTAGTGATATTTATGATTCTTTTGACTTAAAAGCTTACAATGCTGCTAGTATTGGGCAAGTTCATAAAGCAGAAAAAGATGGGAAAAATCTGGCCGTTAAAATTCAATATCCAGGAGTTTCTGATAGTATAAAATCTGATTTAGCTTTGCTAAAACCATTTGTTATCAGAATGTTTAACATGAAAGGAAAAATGTCTGATGAATATTTTCTTGAGGTTCAAAATAAATTATTAGAAGAAACAGATTACATTTTAGAAGTACAACAAAGCAAAGAAATTGTTGCTGCTTGTAAACAAATTCCGAATTTAAAATTTCCAAATTATTACGAGGAATTATCGTCTAATCAGATAATTACAATGGATTGGATGTGCGGAATACATCTTTCAGAATTCACAAACATCAACACAGATCAAGAAAAGGCAAATAAACTTGGGCAAGCTTTGTGGGATTTTTATATGCACCAAATTCATAATTTAAAAAAGGTACACGCAGATCCGCATCCTGGAAATTTTTTAATATCAGAAAAAAGTGAACTCATTGCTTTAGATTTTGGTTGCATGAAAACAATTCCTTTAGAATTTTATAATCCTTATTTTGTATTAGCAAAAAAAGAAACACTTTCTAATGAAAAATTATTTGATGAGAAAATGTACGAACTAGAAATTTTAAGGGAAGACGATAGTAAAGAGGAGCTCACTTTTTTTAGAGCTATGTTTCATGAAATGCTTTCTATTTTTACGCAACCATTTCACGAAGAAATTTTTGATTTTTCTGATGTCATTTTTTTCAATAAAATATCTGAATTCGGTGAACGTTATTCTAAAAGCACAGAATTAAAATCTTACAATGGTAGTCGAGGATCCAAGCATTTTATTTACATGAACAGAACCTTTTTTGGACTCTATAATTTAATGTTCGACTTAAAAGCAAAAGATATAAAAATTAATAATTTTAATTCTTTGTAAAATCTTTAGTATTTTAGTGTTTTATTTACAAAATTCATAATTTTTATATGTTAATTATAGGTATTGCTGGTGGAACTGGAAGCGGAAAAACAACCGTTGTAAATCAAATTGTAAAACATCTTCCTACGGATGAAGTCTGTGTAATTTCACAAGATTCATATTACAAAGCCACAGATAATCTTTCTTACGAAGAAAGAACAAAAATTAATTTCGATCATCCAAGAGCCATCGATTTCGATTTAATTGTAAAACATCTAAAATCGCTTAAAGTTGGTGAAATAATAAACCAACCAGTCTACTCTTTTGTTACGCACAATAGAACAAAAGACATCATAAAAACACATCCTAGAAAAGTAATTATTGTTGAAGGTATTTTAATTTTTAATAGTGAAGAATTAAGAGATTTATTCGATATTAAAATCTTTGTTCATGCAGATACTGATGAGCGTTTAATAAGAAGAGTTCGAAGAGATATTACAGAAAGAGGAAGAGATATTGATGAAGTTTTAAATCGTTACCAAAACACACTAAAACCTATGCATCAACAATTTATAGAACCAACAAAGAATTTTGCAGATATTATAATACCAAATGACAAGCACAATACAGTTGCAATAGATATTGTAAGAACCGTAATTAATGAACGCTTATAAATAATATGTCTTTCATTAAAATCAGAAACAATAAAGCAGTAAAAATTTTTACAAATACTTATGTAATTATTTTAACTTTTTTTCTCATTTGGATGTTCTTTTGGGATGACAACTCATACTTTGTACATAGCAGATTTAATGCTGAAATTAACGATTTAGAGCATGCAATTGCCACTTACGAAACCAAAATAAAGGAAGATAAAGCAACCATAAAAAAGCTACAAGATTCTTTACAATTAGAACGTTTTGCAAGAGAGAAGTATTTAATGAAAAAAGAAAACGAAGATATATATATTATAGAATTTGATACCATAAAAAAATAATGAGTAATTTTCTATTTAATGAGTTTGAAGGAAGTTCTGTAACCGCTTGGAAACAAAAAATACAAGTAGATTTAAAAGGCGCAGATTATAATGAAACGCTACTTTGGAAAACTAATGAAGATATTGTTGTAAAACCTTTCTACACTTCTGAAGATAGAACACATCAACAAGTAAATGTATCAAAAAAAGGATTTTCTGTTTGTCAAACTATTTTTATTGATGATGAAAAAATAGTAAATTCATTAGCTGTAAATGCGTTAAAAAGAGGTGCAAATGCAATTCAATTTAAAGCAAATTCAAAATTTGATTATAAAACAGTTCTTCAAAATATAAATATTGAAAAAACAATAATTTACTTTAGTTTTTCCTTTTTACATGATGAATTTCAAATTGAATTATCAAACTTTCTCAATTCAAAAAACGTCTATTTTCAAACAGACATAATTGGTAATTTAGCCGAAATTGGTAATTGGTTTGTCAATTTAAAAGAAGATCATAAAAAAATAGAAAACATTGTAGAAGTTACAAATAACTGCATTTCAATTTCAGGTGATTTATATCAAAATTCAGGTGCAAACATTACACAACAATTAGCTTATTCTTTAGCACATGCAAATGAATACCTAAATCACTTTGGTGGTGATATTGCGCACAAAATTCATTTCAAATTTTCTGTTGGTGGTAATTATTTCTTCGAAATCGCAAAATTAAGAGCCTTCAGAATTCTTTGGAAAACATTATTAAGTGAGTACAATATAGAAAATATAGAAGCTCATTTATTTGTACAGCCAAGTTTGCGTAACAAAACATTGTACGATTATAACGTAAACTTATTAAGAACAACTTCTGAATATATGAGTGCCATTTTAGGAAGCGCAAATACCGTTTCTACAATTTCTTATGATGCTATGTATCATAAATCAAATGAATTTGGTGAACGAATTGCAAGAAATCAGCTATTAATTTTACAACAAGAAAGTGAATTAGCAACCGCGCAAAATTTTGCAGACGGGACATATTATATAGAATCTTTAACTGCACAATTATCAGAAAAAGCACTTGTAATTTTTAAACAAATAGAAAAAGGTGGTGGTTTTTTACAACAGTTAAAAGAAGGAACTATTCAAAAGAAAATTAAGGAAAGTGCTATTAAGGAAGAAAATCAATTAGTTGAAAACAAAATTTCTCTTTTAGGTACAAATTTACAGCAAAATAAAAACGATACAATGAAAGACAATTTAGAACTGTATCCGTTTGTTAAACAACGAAATATAAAAACCTTAATTCCACCTATAATCAAAAATCGAATTTCTGAAAATTCAGAAAAAGAAAGATTAGAGTTAGAAAAAAGATAAATAAAAGAATATGGACAGTAAAGCCCACGAAATAGTTAAACAACAGGCACAGCAAAAAGTATTAAAAAAAGAAGTAGAAAGTATTAAGAAAAAGATGCCGACTTATATTGTAGGTTTTATTTTTTTTACATTTTTAGCACTTTATTTATTTGAAGATAGATTTTACCAATTCTTTGGAAATAGTGTAGATTTTTTTAGAGGAACTATTATTCTTTTAGGAATTTTTTGTTTAATATTTATCTCTAAAAACTATTTCTCAATTAAGAAAAAAGAAAAAGAAATAAAAAACTTAAGTAATAAATTGTATGATTTAATGAAATTAGATACGAAACCTGAAAATGAATAGAAAAGAGGTTCAACATATAAAATTAAAGGATAGCAATACTAAACCAAAAGTAACTTTTTTACACGAAAATTTTATTGCTGGTATTGCACCCAATCTACGTGGACCATACTCTACTATGTATGTTAGAAGGCCTTGGACTATTAGACAATATGCGGGTTTTTCTACAGCAGAAGAAAGTAATGCTTTTTATAGAAGAAATTTAGAAGCTGGCCAAAAAGGACTTTCCGTTGCTTTTGATTTAGCAACACATAGAGGTTATGATTCTGACCATGAACGCGTGCAAGGAGATGTTGGTAAAGCTGGTGTTGCAATTGATTCAGTAGAAGACATGAAGATATTGTTTGACCAAATTCCGTTAGATAAAATGTCTGTTTCAATGACCATGAATGGAGCCGTTTTACCTATTCTAGCTTTTTACATTGTTGCAGCGGAAGAACAAGGCGTTTCTGCAGAACAACTTTCTGGAACCATACAAAATGACATTCTAAAAGAGTTTATGGTTAGAAATACTTATATCTATCCTCCAGCTCCTTCCATGAAAATAATTGCTGATATTTTTAAATATACCAGTAAAAATATGCCAAAATACAATTCAATTTCAATTTCTGGTTACCACATGCAAGAAGCGGGTGCAACTGCAGAAATAGAATTAGCGTATACGCTTGCAGATGGATTAGAATATATTAAAAAAGGAATAGAAGCAGGAATGGATATCGATTCTTTTGCCCCAAGATTGTCTTTCTTTTGGGCAATTGGCATGAATCATTTTACAGAAATTGCAAAGTTAAGAGCCGCAAGAATGTTATGGGCTAAAATTGTAAAAAAATTCAATCCTAAAAATAAAAAATCATTAGCATTAAGAACACATAGTCAAACAAGTGGTTGGTCTTTAACGGAACAAGATCCTTTTAATAATGTTGCTAGAACAACCATAGAAGCAATGGCTGCTGCTTTTGGCGGCACACAAAGTTTACATACAAATGCATTGGATGAAGCAATTGCATTGCCAACAGATTTTTCTGCAAGAATTGCTAGAAACACTCAAATATACTTACAAGAAGAAACTTACATTACAAAAACAGTTGATCCTTGGGCTGGAAGTTATCATTTAGAAAAATTAACAGAAGATATTGCTAATAAAGCGTGGGAACTCATTAAAGAAGTAGAGGAACTTGGCGGAATGACCAAAGCAATTGAGAAAGGAATCCCTAAAATGCGTATTGAAGAAGCTGCTGCAAAAAAGCAAGCTAAAATTGATAGCAATCAAGATGTAATTGTTGGTGTAAACAAATATCAATTAGAAAAAGAAGATCCATTACATATATTAGAAGTTGATAATGAAGCGGTTCGTAAATCTCAAATTGAAAGATTAAAAAAACTAAAATCAGAGAGAGATTCTGTTGAAGTTAAAAAATCTTTAGTAGCTTTGACTGAAGCTGCAAAATCTGAAAATGGTAATTTGTTAGATTTAGCTGTAAAAGCTGCAAAAAACAGAGCTACTTTAGGTGAAATTTCTGATGCATTAGAAGAAGTTTTCGGAAGACATAAAGCTGTTCATAAAACAATTTCTGGTGTGTATAGTAAAGAAATAAAAGACGACAACCTCTTTAAAAAAGCAAAAGAATTAGCAGACAAGTTTTCTGATTTAGAAGGAAGACGACCAAGAATTATGATTGCAAAACTTGGGCAGGATGGTCATGATAGAGGCGCTAAAGTAGTTGCCACTGGTTATGCAGATTTAGGTTTTGATGTAGATATTGGTCCACTTTTTCAGACTCCACAAGAAGCTACAAAACAAGCCGTAGAAAACGATGTTCATATTTTAGGAATTTCTTCCTTAGCTGCAGGTCATAAAACATTAGTTCCACAAGTAATTGCGGAATTAAAAAGACACGGAAGGGAAGATATTATGGTCATTGTTGGAGGTGTAATACCTGCACAAGATTATCAATTTTTATTTGATGCTGGCGCTGTTGGCGTATTTGGTCCTGGAACTAAAATTGCACAAGCAGCTATAGATTTATTAACTATTTTAATTGATAGTGTTGTGGAGTAGTTTAGTTTGTTTCTAAACTTTTAAACTCGTCTTTTTTTTAACATTAAAAAACCGTAAAACCACAACTGTTTTTTG
Source organism: Polaribacter sp. (assembly GCF_036480315.1). Taxonomy (GTDB): domain Bacteria; phylum Bacteroidota; class Bacteroidia; order Flavobacteriales; family Flavobacteriaceae; genus Polaribacter. Next base: position 67,420 of record NZ_JAZGGG010000066.1, on the reverse strand, counting down.
TGCTTTTATCCGTAAATTCGCAAGACTTTTAAAGCAATACTTAAGGATGAAAAATCTATTCAATTTCCTATACTCTACTCGTTTAATGGCTGTATTATTTATTCTATTTGCTACAGCAATGGGAGTAGCTACTTTTATAGAAAACGATTTTGGCACACAAACCTCTAAAGCATTAGTTTACAACACTTGGTGGTTTGAAGCTATTATGATATTCTTTGTAATTAATTTCTTTGGAAATATATTTAGATATCGCTTATATAAAAAAGAAAAATGGCCAGTTTTAATGTTTCATGCATCATTTTTAATGATAATTATTGGCGCAGGAGTTACAAGGTATGCTGGTTTTGAAGGAATTATGTTAATTAATGAAGGAGAAACTACCAACGAATTCCTATCAGAAACCACCTACGTAAATGTGGTTGTAGACAACAGTAAAGTCCAAAAAACAAGACATGAAAAAATTCTTTTATCCGCTTGGGGAAATAATAATTGGTCTTTTTCTGATCAGTTTAAAGGAACAGATTACAAGGTAGATTTAGTAGATTACATTCCATGGGCAGAAAGAAAATTAGTGGAGGACGAAAACGGAATTGAACACTTATTTTTTGTAGAATCTTCAGAAGGAACTAGACATGAACATTGGATTAAAAAAGGAACTTTACAAAACATACATGGAATTTTAGTAGGTTTTGATGCTGAAGATGATAATGCTTCTATCAATTTTAAAACAATTGAAGGTAAGTTAAAAATGTCTGCAAAAGCAGATGGAGATTGGTTTAGAATGGCCGATCAGAAAAAAGGAAATATAACAAAAGATTCTATACAACACTTTCAGTTTTTAACACTGCACAATATTGCTGGTTTGCAATTTGTGGTTCCTAGACCTGCTGAAAAAGGTATTATGACTACTGTTAGCGGACCAAAAGATGATAAAAAATTAGATGTAATTGTTTTAGATATCACTGCAGACGATAAAACCAAGCGAGTAGAACTTACAGGTGGTAAGTTTAGTAATGATAATGCAGAGCAATTTACGGTTGGTGATTTAAATTTTAGGCTTTGGTACGGTGCAAAAATTATGCAAACTCCTTTTAGTGTAAAACTAAATGACTTTCAGTTAGAAAAATATCCTGGATCAGAAAGTGCTGCTTCTTATGCTAGTGAGGTTACTGTTATTGATGGTAAAGATAAATTTGATTATAAAATTTTTATGAATCATATTTTAGATCACAAAGGTTATAAATTCTTTCAATCTAGTTATGATTTATCTGGTGAAACAGAAGAAACACACTTGTCTGTAAATCATGATTTCTGGGGAACTTTTCTTACCTATTTAGGATATTCATTTTTATATACAGGTCTAATTTGTATTTTATTTGCCAAACACACACGTTTTGATGACTTAAAAAACAGGTTAAAAAAAATTAGAAAGAAAAAACTAACAATGTCTATTGTTGCAACTTTATTCTTATCAACTATTAGTTTTGCACAGCATACAGAACATCAGCCAAATAAAATTACCAACCAACAAATAGACTCAATTTTAAAAGCCAATTTAATCTCATTAGAACACGCAGAAAGTTTTAATAAATTGGTAATACAAGATGCTGGTAGAATGAAACCTGCACATACTTTTGCTTCTGAATTAGTTAGAAAAGTAAGTAAAACAGAAAACTTTAAAGGAATGGAACCTAGTCAGGTTTTACTTTCTATTATTGAAAACCCTAGGCTTTGGTTTGATGTTCCTGTAATTTATTTAGAAAAAGGAAACACCAAAATTAGAGAGTTTATTGGAGTTCCACAAACTGCTAAATATGCTGCATTATCAGATTTTATAACACCAAAAGGTGTATATAAAATAAAAGAAAAAGTTGCAGAATCTCAAAAGAAAAAAATAAGAAATAAGTTTGAAAAAGATTTAATTAAAATTGACAGAAGAATTGGTTTACTTTACAGTGCAATTGGTGGTGGAATTTTAAAAATTTACCCAATTCCTAATGATGAAAACAATACATGGGTTTCACAACCAGAAACTTCAACTGCCAATTTTAAAGCTACGGACTCTGTATTTGTCCGTCAATCTTTACCCGTTTATATTCAATTTTTACAAGAAGGAAAAAGGACGAATGATTATTCAAAAGCAAATCAAATTTTAGACGGGATTAAAAAGTTTCAGAAAAAATTTGGTGCAGAAGTTATTCTTTCAGAGAAACAAGTTGATTCAGAAATTTCTTATAATAAATTTAAAGTTTTCAATCGATTAATAAAATATTACGGCTTTACTAGTTTATTACTAATAATATTTGTTGTGATGCAAATTTTCAACAATAAAAAATGGATTAGAACAATTATAAAGTTTTTAATTATTATTACAATATGTTTTTTCTTATTGCATACTTTAGGTTTAATTACTAGATGGTATATCAGTGGTTACGCACCTTGGAGTAACGCATACGAGTCTATTATTTTTGTAGCTTGGGCAACCATGTTATTTGGTTTACTTATAGGTAGAAAATCTGCTTTAACAATTACGGCAACTGTATTTATATCTGCAGTTACATTGTTTTTTGCAAGTCAAAATTGGTTAGACCCAGAGATTGCAAACTTACAACCTGTTTTAAATTCTTGGTGGCTTTTAGTACATACCTCTATAATTGTTGCAAGTTATGGTCCACTTTCTTTAGGTATGATTTTAGGAGTTTTTGCACTCTTTTTAATCATTTTTACTACAGAAAAGAACAAAAATAAAATGGTTTTAAATATTAAAGAAATTACCATAATTAATGAAATGACCGTAACAATCGGTTTAATCATGCTTACTATTGGTAACTTTTTAGGCGGTATGTGGGCTAATGAAAGTTGGGGACGTTATTGGGGTTGGGATCCTAAAGAAACTTGGGCGCTAATTTCTATTATGATTTATGCTTTTGTTTTACATATGCGTTTAATTCCAGGTTTGCGTGGTAGATATACTTTTAATTTATGGACTATAATTGCCTATGCTTCTATTATGATGACATATTTTGGAGTAAACTTCTATTTAGCTGGTTTGCATTCTTACGCAAGTGGAGATAGAGTTATAACGCCCACAGCTATATACTATTCTTTAGGTTTTGTTGCTGTTTTAGGAACATTAGCCTACATTAAACATCTAAAGTTTTACAAAAAATAATTTTAAAGATAAGTAACCAACTATTTTCATAAGAAAATGTATTTTTGCTCCTCAAAATAAATCTTAACAAACACTATGTTTCATAAAAATATAAAATTAATTTTAGCTGGTTTAATTACAGTTTGGTCAGTTTATCAATTTAGTCAAGGTAATATTATGAATGGAATTTCCATCTTATTACTAGCAGGAATCTTTGTCTTATTATACTTTAAAAATGAGTTTATCTTATTAGCATTTTTACAATTACGTAAGCAAAACTTCGAAGGAACTAAAAAATGGTTGGGATATATTAAAAACCCTGAAGCTGCTTTAATTGTAAAACAACAAGGTTATTTTAACTACTTACATGGAATCATCTTAAGTCAAACAAATATTACACAAGCTGAAAAATATTTAAGAAAGGCTGTAAAATTAGGCTTGGCAATGGATCATGATTTAGCAATGGCAAAATTACAATTAGCAGGAATTGCAATGACAAAAAGACGTAAACGTGAAGCAACTAATTTAATGGCAGAGGCTAAAAAACTAGACAAACACGGAATGTTAAAAGAACAAATGACAATGATGAAAAATCAAATGAAGAAAATTTAATACTTCACTTTACTCCATAAAAAAAATCCGCTTTTCAGCGGATTTTTTAGTTTATATATTTAAAATCTATAATTACTTTAGCCTTGTTAAGCTTAAATCATTATTGTATTGTACTATGAACAAGCCTTTGTTTTCAGTTATACCTAAAAGCTTTTTATTATAATCGAATTTAGACTCTACTCTATACGAAGCTCCTTCATTAAAAGTTGCTGTAAGTTTTTCTCCTGATGCCAATCTAATTAAAATATCATAAGTGATATCAAAACCCTTTGTAGCATAAAAAGAAGGCAATGCTTTATTTTTACTATAATATTGTTGGTTAAATAATTGAGTTGTATGAGATGCTTCATCTACATATTCATCACTTACATAAGTAAAACCAATTTTAGCTAGTTTTAAGTTATCTATTCTATCAAAAGCTTTTCCTTTGTCAGCAGTAAAAACCTTAACTTTTGTTGAGTCTGGTAAACTTATTAAACTATTTAAAGCATCTGCAACCATAACATTGTCATTGGTCGTTAATACTATCCAATTTTTCTGGTTTGGTTTTAATATTTTTAAAAAACGTTCTTTATTTATATAACCATTGTTTGGTTTTAATAAATGGACTTTAGAGATAGAATCATGCGCTTCTAAAGACTGAATAATCTTACTACTAGATATGTTTGAACTGGATTTACCATCACCGACAATTATCAAATTTCCTTTTTTGAAATTCTCTTTAATAAAAGAAACTAACTCCTCTCTAAAAACTTCTTTTTCTGGAGTAGTTTTTATCAATTTAGAAGATGAAAAATTAGACTGTTTTTTTGAATAAACAGGAAATACAACTGGTACTTTTACTTTATCAGCTACTATTTCTGCTTCTTCAGAATATAAAGGGCCAATAATTACATCATTACTGTTTAAATCATTTTCTGAAAGAATCTGTCTTATTTTAGTGCTATTTTTTTGAGTATCAAAAACATTTAATTCAATCTTAACCCCTTGTTTTCTTAAAGAATCTACGGCAATTTCTGCCCCTAAATAAAAATCTGTTACATAATTTGCTAAAGCACTCTTGTTAAATATATTTTTATGAGAAATAGAATCAAATTCATTTGCTTTAAAAGGTAATAGCATAGCTACTTTTAATGAAATATCTTCTTCAATAAAATCTTCATAAATAGAATTCTCTACAACTTCTCCTTCTTCAATTGCTTTAATCTTTATTACTTGACCTGTTTTTAATCCTTCAGATAATTCAGGATTTAAAACAATTAATTCTTCTTGAGAAACATTATAAAAACGAGTTAGGCTGTAAAAAGTATCTCCTTTTTTCACTTCATAAATAACAAAGTCCTTTTTTAGATCTACTAAAAGAGTGTCATTAATCTCTTTTTCTGTATTATTTACCACCTCATCTACTACTTCATCAGTAACTATTGTTTTTACCGTTTTATCAGTAGTGATCATTTTTTTATTAGGAACAACAATTACAGTATTTGCATTTGGTTTTCTACTAACATCAGGATTTAAACGAAGTAAATCTCGAGTTTTCATATCCAAATTTTTGGCAATGGTACGCATTGTTTCGCCTTCCTTTACCTTATACTCTATGTACTTTTTCTGTTGTCCACAGGAAACTGTAAACGTTAAAATACACAGAAAAACAAAAAACTTTAAATGTTTCATATATTCTATTCCCATTCTATTGTTGCGGGTGGTTTTGAGCTAATATCATATACAACTCTATTTACACCTTTTACATTATTTATAATTTTATTAGACGTTTTCTGCAGAAATTCATAAGGTAAATTTACCCAATCTGCAGTCATCCCATCTGTACTTTCTACTGCTCTTAAAGCAACTACTTTTTCATACGTTCTTTCGTCTCCCATTACCCCTACAGAGTTTACAGGAAGTAACATTGCGCCAGCTTGCCAAACTTTATCATATAAACCATCTTCTCTTAATCCATTGATAAAGATAGCATCTACTTCTTGCAAAATACGAACTTTTTCTGGAGTAACATCTCCTAATATCCTGATAGCCAAACCTGGACCAGGGAAAGGATGACGTCCTAACAACTCTTTATCAATTCCCATAGAAGCGCCTACTCTTCTAACTTCATCTTTAAAAATCATACGTAATGGTTCTACAATTTTTAATTTCATAAAATCTGGTAAACCACCAACATTATGATGACTTTTAATTGTTGCAGATGGACCACCATTTACAGAAACTGACTCAATTACATCTGGATATATTGTTCCTTGCGCCAACCATTTTACATCTTTAATTTGATGCGCTTCATCATCAAAGACTTCTATAAATGCATTACCAATTGCTTTTCTTTTCTTCTCTGGATCAGATAAACCTGCCAAAGCAGTTAAAAAACGTTCAGATGCATCTACACCCTTAACGTTTAAACCCATTCCTTCGTATTGAGTAAGTACACTTTCGAACTCATTTTTTCTTAAGAGACCGTTATTTACAAAAATACAGTACAAGTTTTCTCCAATTGCTTTGTTTAATAAAACTGCTGCAACTGTAGAGTCTACACCTCCAGAAAGCCCTAAAACAACTTTATCATTCCCTACTTTTTCTTTAATTTCTTTAACCGTTTCATCTACAAAAGAATCTGGTGTAAAGGTTTGAGCAACTTTAGCAATTTTCACTAAAAAGTTCTCTAATAATTGTTTTCCGTCTGTAGAATGATATACTTCTGGGTGAAACTGAATTGCAAAAGTATCTTCTCCTTCAATTTTATATGCGGCATTTTGTACATCTTTTGTACTTGCTAAAAGCGTGCCATTTGTTGGTAAATCTTTAATTGTATCTGAATGACTCATCCAAACTTGACTTCCTTCAGAAATATTTTCAAAGAAAGTTTCACCACTTTTTATAAATGATAGATTTGCTCTACCATATTCTCTTGTGTTTGATGGTGCTACTTTTCCGCCAGAAAAATGGGCTAAATACTGCGCTCCATAACAAACAGCCAAAACAGGCTTTGTACCTCTAATTTCTGATAAATCTGGATGTAAAACATTTTCTCCTCTTACCGAATTTGGGCTTCCTGATAAGATAACCGCTTTAAATTCTGATAAATTTTGTGGTGGTTTGTTATATGGGTGAATTTCACAATAAATGTTTAATTCTCTTACTCTTCTTGCAATTAGTTGTGTGTATTGCGATCCAAAATCTAAAATAAGTACGTGGTGTTGTTGCATGCGCAAAAATACTATTTCAGATTAAATTTTTATACTGAAAATGAGGTTTTTTTACGATTAATTAGAATTCGTAGTTAATGCGAAGTAATTCGTATAAAAAATTAGTATTTATATACGATTGCATTGATATTCATACCTGCTCCTACAGAAGCAAACATAATTATATCACCTTTATTTACTTGATGATTTTCAACTTTACCTTTTAATACCAAATCTAACAAAGTAGGTACAGTTGCTACTGAACTATTCCCTAATTTATGAATACTCATAGGCATAATATTTTCTGGCGATTTTTGCTTATATAACCTATAGAAGCGCTTTACAATAGCTTCGTCCATTTTTTCATTTGCTTGATGAATGAAAATTTTCTTAACATCATCTATTCCAACTCCACTTTTGTCTAAAGCAATTTTCATTGCCGCAGGAACTTTTGTAATAGCAAATTCATAAATTTTTCTTCCTAACATTTTTATATAACGAACATTTTCATCTTCTTCTTTATTAAAAGACTTTCCGAAATACAAATAATTAGCTTCTACTTTAGAGAAAGTTTGTGTTGCATGACTTATAATTCCTGAATCTGCTTCGTTAGTTTGCTCAACAATACAAGCTCCTGCTCCATCACTAAAAATCATTGAATCTCTATCGTGCTTGTCAATAACTCTAGACAAAGTTTCTGCGCCAATTACCAAACATTTTTTTGCAATTCCTGCTTTTATAAATGCTTGCGCTTGTATAACTCCTTCTACCCAACCAGGACAACCAAAAAGAATGTCATAAGCGACACAATTAGGGTTTTCTACACCTAATTTATATTTTACCCTAGTAGCTATACTTGGTAGTATATCACTTTGGATAGTTCCTTGTTTTACATCTCCAAAATTATGAGCTACAATAATGTAATCTAATTCTTCTGGATTTACTTTTGAATCTTCTATAGCTTTCTGCGATGCAAAAAAAGCCAAATCTGAAGTTGTATATTCTGGTTTAGCATAACGTCTTTCTTCAATACCTGTAATGGTTTTGAATTTGTCTATAATTATATCATTTTCTGATGAAAAAGTAGAGCCATCTTCATTTAAAAAATGTTCATTTTCAAATGCTGCATTTTCCTTTTTTAAAGATGGAATATAAGTACCTGTTCCTGTAATTTTAGATAAAATCATATTGTAGATTATATTATAAAACAAAAATAACAAAATAAATCTGCATTAATTTACTATGCACGCATAACAATGGGAAACTCAAAATAGGTTCAGTAGCAATTTCGATTTTTAAAATAGAGAAGTTATTTTTTAAAAACATTCATTTTTAGTTGCATTACAGTAGCTATAGAGGTCGCTCTATTTTTCATGTTGTGTGCAATTATCCCACTAAAGTTAGCGTCAATAGTTTGAAATAAATACGATGTCCAAATTGCAAAATGTTCTTTTTCGAACTTTATAAAAGCATTTTTATCTATGTGTTTTTGCATGGTATTGTTCTTATAAGTAGTTGTATCAAACAAAATATCATTCCAAAAATCTGTAATAATTTCTAAATGTTCTTCTAAATGATTTTGCGCAACAATGTCCTCAAAAAAAGGAATCATTTTTTTATCTACTAATAATAGATCGTAAAATTTAGTGATGATTCGTTTTAAGTCTTTTCGTGAAGAAATATCTGGTTTCATAATTAATTTCTAATTTTTCACTACCAATTCATGAATTTTTGAATTATGAGGTTCCTCCTCATTCTTGGTTCGGAATGACAGCTTACCTCTATAAATAAGAACTATCAAAAGAAAAAGGCAATAAAGAAAGTAAGGACTCTGTTTTTACAATCTCGCCAACTTCACCCATAAAAATTACTGGAAAAGGTTGTTTTTGATTAATTTCATATTCAGACAGTGTTTGTCTACAAGCTCCACAAGGGCCTACAGGTTTATCAACTTTAGAAATTAAAGAACTTGCAGATATTGCTAATTTTTTGATTTTTACTCCAGGAAAACTAGATCCGGCTTTCCAAATAGCAACTCTTTCTGCACACATTCCGGATGGATATGCAGCACTTTCTTGGTTATTTCCTAAAACAATTTCATTATTCTCTAGTAACAAAGCTGCACCTACATTAAATTTAGAATATGGTGCATATGCTGTTTTTCTAATTTCGATTGCTTTATCCATCAACACTTTATCTTCTGAAGAAAGTTCTGTAATATCTTTAAAGATGGTTGCTGATGCTGAAAATTCAATTTTTCTCATAAAAGTATTTTAGTCAAAAAAAGCAGTCTGTAGTTGACTGCTTTTTAATATTTTATAAACTTACTAAATTTTAATGACTTCTAATAATCTTCATAAACCTCGCCTAAATCAAACGATAAAGAAAAACGAAGTGAGTTTTCTAAAGGATTGTTTACATCAGAAGCATTAATTAAATACGATAAATCAATATTTAAAGCGTTGGTTTTAAAACCACCACCTAATGTAAAGAATTGTCTATTTCCTTTCGTTTCACTTTCGTGAAAATATCCTGCACGTAATGCAAATGCATTGTTGTATAAATATTCTGCACCTAAAGCGTACGTAAATTCTTTTATTTCTTCGCTAAATCCGCCTTCTGCATCACCAAAAGAGCTAAACATACCTTCAATCCATCCTTTTGTTTGGTCTGATCCATCTGTTTGTGGACTTGGAACTAAAAGTTTTGTAAATTCAATATTAGTTGAAATAATATTGTAATCGTCTAAAATAAAATCGAAACCACCACCTAATTTTAAGTTGGTTGGTATAAAATCGTTTTGATCAGTTCCCGGAACATAAGAAACTTTTGGACCTATATTAGCAATATTGAAACCCAATCTATAACGCCCGTTAAAGTTTCCGTAATTTTCTTCTAAAGATTGATAATAACCAGAAACATCTACACCAAAAGAACCTATTGGTTTTAAATTACCAAAAACTCCTGTAAGAGTTAAGTTAGAACGTAAATATTTTAAAGAAACTCCCATAGAGAATGTTTCACTTAACTTTAATGCATAAGAACCTGTAAATGCCAATTCATTCGGGTTAATTGTTCCGTTTGATAAACCGTTTTTATCTGTTAAATCTATTTGCCCCAAAGAAAAATATTTTAAATCTGCTCCCCAAGCTGCGTTTTCACTAAAACGGTTCATGTATGTTAAACTTCCAGTAAAAATATCGTCCGTTAAATTACGTAACCAAGGAGAATAGGTAATACCCGCTTTTACTTGTCTATTACTAAATGCCATTTTAGATGGATTGTGAAACAAAGAAAAAGCATCTGCAGAAGTTGCTACCCCCATATCACCCATTCCACCAGCTCTTGCATCTGGTATTATTAATAGAAATGGCATTGCAGTTGTAATTCCGCCAATCTGTCTAGTATCTATTTCTGTTTGCGCATTCATTTTTGCAAATCCAAAAATGCAAATTAGTATACAAATCCCTGTTTTTTTCATCCTCTTTTCTTCTTATTTATATTGTAAATATGTAACTTTTATTGGAGTATTACTAATTTTTCATACTTTTCTGAAACCAAATTACTAATTGTTGATTTTACTTTTAATTTATATATATAGACTCCTTTACCTATTTTATTTCCAAAATCGTCTAAACCGTTCCAATTAATATTTCTTGATAAATTACCCGTTGTCTGTACATTTTGGTTGATTGTTTTTACTAATTTACCAGAAACTGTAAAAACTTGCACTTGAACTTCTAATGGTTCGTTTGGTTTATTATGATTGAACCAAAACTCGGTGTAATTTACAAAAGGATTTGGGTAATTTAAAACATTTTCTAAATTTAATATGGCATCACTAACAACCACGAAGTTTAACGTTGCTTCAGAGGAATTATTGTAAGTGTCCCAAGCTTTTAATTTTAATGTGTGAGGACCAACTTCTAAATCTCGCAACTTGTAATTTACTTTTCCTTTGGTAAAATCATTTAATTCTGTTTGATAAAAATCATTTAAAATTATTGGGTTTGTTGTATCTCCATCTAAAACACCAACAATATCATGATCTACCGCAGTAATAGAAGTGTTAATTCCGCTTGCATCAGATAAAACTGCAATTAAATTAGGAGATGCATTAGTATTTCCTCCATCAATAAAAGACTCATCATTCATAAATAGTTTTATTTCTGGGCCTAAAGTATCTTCTGGTGCATTTTCATTTATACCACCAACAACTACATCAAAGTTATAACCTGCTTTATCAGTTTCACCATTTTCAGCATAAAAGCTCAATTTTCCTTTTCCATAGGCAATTTTAATATCTTTTGGAACAATAAAATCGAATTTAAAAACACCGTTTTCTATGGTAGATTTACCTCTAAATAATTTACTATCTTGTGTGTCAAACGTCATTTTAATTCCGAATCCATCATTATCTAAAGTTGTTTTATCTAAAGATTTGTCAAAAACGGTAGTTGACAAAGAACCATTAAAATCTGTTAAAATCACATCTGAATTATCTACCACAACACCTTCAAAACTGACTTTAGAAAGTGCTTTTAACGTATCTAAAGATTGTGTAATATCTTTATCGTTCATTTTAGTAATACGAACATTTGCTTCTGGAACCGCTAGTTTCATTGCAGGATCTCCGAATGAATAAATAAAGAATTTCTGCGTATTTGAAAACTGATTTTTCACTTTCACTAATGATTCTGCAATTGTTAAATCTTCATTATTAAATTCTAATAAAACTCTAATTAAGTCTTCATTAAAACTTTGTCCAACAGAAATAAAAACCTCTCTTGTTGTGGTAATCATACTTGCTGCTCCACCAGAATTATTCCACAATGTTAATTCTCCTGCAGTAATTCTATTTGGGTTATCGAATCTAGAAAAATCGCAAGTAACGGTAATTAAAAGCGGCAATGTATTTGGGTTGCTAAAATCTTGAATTTGAGGTTTTACTAAGATTCTTTCTGATGCAAAACCATCTTCACCTCCATGACCAAAGTAATCGAAAACTAAAGTTCCTTTTTCAATGGCGTTTGTAATTGCTGCATTTACTTGTGGGTAGCGTTCACCTCCAGAAGCATTTTCTTGTACATAAGCATCTGCATAAATTTTATTAATATTGAAAATTGGCTTGGTAACTTTAATTTCATCAGCAATAGATTCTACTCCTTGTTGTAAAACTTCTTCACCTACTTCATCTATATCATCTGCCAGTAAAGTAATTGTATTACGCCAATCGCCAATTGATTCTTTACTATAATAAGTAAGAATTTTATCTACAACGTCTTTTGCTTGTGTAATAGTAGAAACAGGAATTCTACTAGAAACAACATCGATTGTATGAGATGAAACCATGTTTCCTTCATTATCATCTAGCATAACAAAAAAATCGTCAGTAACATATGAACTTGCTAAATTAAAACTACTCTCGGATAGTTTTACGGGCACAATATTGTTGTTCCCAGAAATTCTGTCTTTATAATCGAAAGAAGCATCACCAAAAAAGCAAACATATTTTAATTTTTTGTCCGCAGATGAATTTGTGTTATAAACATTTTTGATAAAATCTCTGATACCAGTAATATCTTTAGACCCAGAAGAAAACTCGTTATAAATATCATCTAACTGTACCACTTTTGTAGTTAAATTAGAGTTATTTTGATGATAATCTGCTAATCTTTGAGCTTGATTTGATAGTTCAAAATTTGTAATTACAATATAATTGATATCTTTTAATGCATGTAAATTTTGATTTTCAACTTTTGAATTTTCAATTGTTTTAGGAATGTAAAAATCATTTTCATTTAAAACAATGTACTCTTTTAAAATTCCTGCAGCATCTTTAAAGCTAAAATCAGAAGCAGCATTTTCATTTACAATATTTGTAGGATTTATTGAATTGGTAACGTCCCAAATTTGAAAAACATTATTTGCGTTTTTTATTTGAAAACCTACAACTCCTGCTGTATTTGCTTGATCGAAACTTCTAAAAGAGAATTGTTTTCCATCTGCAACTAATTGTTTCTTTCCTATAATTTCAATAAAATCTAAAAATGTATTTGCTGATGGGTTTCCATTATTATTATATGTCATAGAAATATCTATAACATTAGAAGAGTTTACAACACTAGCCGTTCTTTCTGATGTATTTGCTTTTGTTAATGAAGATGGATTTACGGAACTAAATGTAAGATTATATAATTCCAAATTGTTTGCCTTAACATTTAAAGTCGTTGAAACGACAGAAGTAGAAACTCCTCTAACTCTAATTTTAACTTCCTCATTTGGAACTGCATTCGGAAAAAGTATTCTAAAATTCTGTGTATTTTCTATATTAAGATCTTCGTTAAAAAACCATTGTGTACCTGCAGATAAAATATTTTTCTCCTCTTTTTCATAAAAAGTAAAATCATCAAAATTGATAATTTGTGTTGTTGCACTTGCTGTTATTGGCGATTTGGGCTGAATCCTCTTTCCATTGTCATTAGTAACAGTTATAAAATAGTAGGCTTCTTCTGTATAAATATTTTGTCTATGTCTTGCTGTTCTGTTTGTGGCATCAATAGTCCAATCATGAGGTCCTTTAGCGTAAAAAAGAATAAAATCAGAATTATCAAATACACCATCACTTTCTCCATCTATATATATAGCATTCTCTTGTAAATCATCATATCTAAAATCTGAATTTAATGTTGGTAAAAGTGTGCCACCATTACCATAAACATGAATTTTTTTAGGATTTAACCCATTTGTAGAAATACCTATTTGTTGTAGAAGGTTTTTATCAATTTTAAAAACACCTGTTGTATCTACAGAAAACTTAAACCAATCTCCAGAAGATAGTACAGAATTGTTAACTTGAGAGAAAGTTAACTGCATAAAAAAGCTAAAAAAAAGTAGTAAAAAGAGTCTTTTCATAATCGTATTCAAATAACGCAAATTATTTGAAGATATTTTAGTACTAATAAAGATAAATTATACTAAATTTAAAAAGCAATCGTTTAATAATTTGTGAACTAAAAAAAGGAGCGTTAAAATTTATATTTTACTTGTTTGAATGTATAATTATTGTAAATTGCATCGCTATAACAAAACCCTAACACTTTTCAATTAGGAAATGAGAAACTTAATAAAAATATCTTTAGTTGTTTTAACAACTATACTTTTAACTAACTGTAATAGATCTACCTCTGGTAAATCTAAATTAACAGGTTTAGCTTTTAACGACCCTAACAATGGTAACTTCATAAGAGGTAATTCTTTTGAAGGGCAAAAACCGCCTTTAGGCATGGTTGCTGTTGAAGGTGGTTCATTTACAATGGGACAAGTTCAAGACGATGTAATGTTCGACTGGAACACTACACCAAAGAAAATGCACATCCGTTCATTTTTTATGGACGAAACTGAAGTTACAAATTCTGAATACTTTTTATATGTACAATATATGAAGCAAGTTTTCCCTCCTTCGGAAGAGAAATACAAGCATGTATATAGTTCAGTTCTGCCTGACACTTTGGTTTGGAGAAAAAGTTTAGGTAATACAGACATTTTATCTGACAATTATTTACGTCATCCAGCATATGCAGATTACCCTGTTGTAGGTGTAAGTTGGTTACAAGCAAACCAATATTGTAAATGGAGAACTGATGCGGTGAACTTACAAACTTTAATTGCAAAAGGTCATCTTAAAAATATTTTTAAAAATGATTCTATAAGAAACCATTTTGATACGGATGTATTTTTAGCAGATTCAGACAAATTGTTTGATGGAGATACTACCGTTTATAAAAGAGGAGTTGGAAGAACTGCTAGAGGTGCTAATAAAGGTAGTTTTCAAGGAAGAAAAATAACACAAGCAGATGGTATTTTAACTCAAAAATTTAGACTTCCAACTGAAGCTGAATGGGAATTTGCTGCAAAAGCAAATATCGAAAATAGAGAATACAACAATGTTAGAGGTAGAAAAAAATATGCTTGGAATGGTAAATACTCTAGAGAGAAGAATAAAAGGTTTAGAGGAGATCAATTAGCTAATTTTAAACAAGGTCAAGGTGAGTATAGTGGTTTATCTGGTTGGAGTTCTGATGGTTCTGATATACCAATTAGAGTAAAATCTTATCCTCCAAATGGGTTTGGATTATATGACATGTCTGGAAATGTTGCAGAATGGGTTGCAGATGTTTATAGACCAATTATAGATAATGAAGCAAATGATTTTAATTATTTTAGAGGAAACATCTTCACTAAAAAAATGATTAACGAAGAAGGTAAGGTTGTAATTGCTGGTGTTTCTGAAGGAGCTGAAGTAGAATATGATACTTTACCAAATGGAAAAATTATACCAAAACAAATTCCAGGTTCTGTTAAATACATTCCTATTACTAAAGATGATACTACCTTAAGAAGAAATTTTTCAGTGTCAGATAATACAGACATTACAGATGGAGATTTAAACTCATCTCGTTTTTACGAAGATGATGAGGATGAATTTGCATCTAAACCAAGTATGTATAACTCACCTAAAAGACCTACAAGAGAGACTGATGAGAACGGAAGAGAGGTTTTAGTTAATGATTCTAAAAAGAGAACAACTCTTATTAGTAATAGAACTAGAGTTTACAAAGGTGGTTCTTGGTCCGATAGAGAGTATTGGCTAGATCCTGCTCAAAGAAGATATTTACCAGAATATATGGCTACAAACTATATTGGTTTTAGATGCGTTACTGATAAAGTAGGACCAATGACTTATAAAAAGAGAAAAGCTAGAGGCGTTCGTAGATAAAATAAATCTTTCAAAAAAAAATATAACCTCATTGTTCTTTTTACAATGAGGTTTTTTTATATTTAAAAAATGGAAATTAATACACTTTATAATTTATATTCTCAACACTATTTAGTTGATACAGATACACGAAAAATTCGTAAGAGCACTGTGTTTTTTGCCTTAAAAGGAGATAATTTTAACGGTAATAAATTCGCGAAAAAAGCTTTAGAACTAGGTGCAAACTTTGCTATAGTAGATGAGAAAGAATACAAAACAAGTGCTAATATTATTTTAGTTGATAATGTTTTAAAAACATTACAAAAATTAGCAAATTACCATAGAAAACAATTAAAGCTGCCAATAATAGGTTTAACCGGTAGCAACGGAAAAACGACTACCAAAGAACTTATTAATACTGTTTTAAGTGCACAATACAATACAACGGCAACAATAGGAAATCTAAACAATCATATAGGTGTTCCACTTACATTGCTTTCTATGACGCCAGAAACTGAAATTGGTATTATAGAAATGGGTGCAAATCATCAAAAAGAAATTGATTTTCTCTGTAATATTTGTGAACCAGATTTTGGTTACATTACAAATTTTGGGAAAGCACATTTAGAAGGTTTTGGTAGTATTGAAGGTGTTATAAAAGGAAAAAGTGAGCTTTATAATTATATTAAAAATAATGATAAAATTGCTTTTATAAATATTGAAGATAAAATACAGGTTGAAAAATCAAAAAATTTAAAGCTTATTCCATTTTCTGAAACATTAAAATTTGTTGGAGTAAACCCGTTTGTTAAATTATCTTATAACTCAACTACAATTCAAAGTAATTTAATTGGTTCTTACAATTATACAAATATTGCCGCTGCAATTACTATTGGAAATTATTTTAAAGTTAGTTTAATTGATATAAAAAACGCTATTGAAGAATATGAATCTACAAATAATAGATCTCAAATTATAAAAAAAGAATCTAACCAAATTATTTTGGATGCTTACAATGCAAATCCCTCGAGTATGTTAGTAGCTTTAGAAAACTTCAAGAGTTTAAAGGATAAATATAAAACTATAATTCTTGGTGATATGTTTGAATTGGGTTCAAGTAGTTTAATTGAACATCAAGTAATTGTTGATTTAGCAACAGAATTAGATTTTGATAATATTTATTTTGTAGGTGAGAATTTTCATAAAACAAAGACAAATAAACATCAATTTAAAACTTATGATGACTTATTCCTTTTTATAAAAAATAATCCTCTAGAACATCAATCAATTTTAATTAAAGGCTCAAGAGGAATGCGTTTAGAACGAATATTAAAGTTAATTAATTAATATTGTTTTTATGATATTCTAATAAGTTATCAATTGGTCTTTTAATAACGTCAGTAATTTTTAAATTATTTTTTTTAGCAATTTTATCTAAAATATCTCTAAAATAATAAGCAATTGAACCAATAAAGTAAATTGGAGTTTCGGTAGTTTTATTATAAGGTAATATTCGATATTTAAAAAACTCCTGAAACCCTTTTTTAATAATTCTTTTAATATATGTATCTTCTTTAAATTCAAACATAAACTTCGCAAAAGATGCTAAATACATATTGGGGTTTGACTCTCTGTAAAGATTCTTTTTTATATAATCTGCATCTAAATTAAATTCTTTATCAAATTCTTTTGCAATTTTTTTTGGCATTTTTCCATAATAATAATCTATCAATAATTTTTTACCAAAATAATTACCACTAGCTTCATCCATTAAAATATACCCTAAAGACGGTACTAACATCTCCATACTAACTCCATTAAAATAACAACTATTAGAACCAGTTCCAAGAATACAAACTAAAGCTGGGTCTTTACCCGAAGCGGCATAAACAGCAGCTAACATATCTTCTGCAATAAATATTTTAGCATTTACAAAAATAGATTGTAAAATATTTTTTAAAATTTCAATTGGCTTTGGTGTACCACAACCAGCTCCATAAAAATGGATTTCTGTAACATCATCTTTTATACTCGTAAGCTGAAACATATTAATGATTCTGTTATGGAGTTCTTTCTCTGGAACAATAGCTGGATTCAAACCTAGTGTTGTTACTCTAAACTCTTCATTTTTATCATTGTTTAAAGCAATCCAATCTGCTTTTGTAGACCCCCCGTCTGCAATTAAAATCATAATTAAATATATTTTTACTCAAATATATTACAAGTAAACTGCATATACAAGAGTAGAATAAACTTCAATCGTTTTCGTTTGTATTAAAATATTGTAAATTTGTATAAAATAACTTTTAATGATTTTTTTCAAAAAAAAACAGATTCCTTTAACAGATTTTTTTCCGAAAGACTTTGTAGATATTCACTCTCATTTATTACCTGGCATTGATGATGGAGCAAAAAATTTAGATAATTCTATAGAAATGATTTCTAAAATGAGTTCTTATGGAATTAAGAATTTTATTACTACACCGCATATATTGGGTGATGTTTATCCAAATTCTTCAGAAACTATAAAGCAAAAATTAAAAGAAGTTAAAGACGAGTTAATAAAACGAAATATAAATGACATCTCTATAAGTGCAGCTGCAGAATATATGATGGACGAACAATTTTCCAAACGATTGGAAAATGATGATATTCTAACTTTAAAAGACAATTTTATACTTGTTGAAATGTCTTATTTTAGTGCGCCTATTAATTTGTTTGAAATTCTCTTTGAAATTCAATTAAAAGGGTATAAACCAATTTTAGCACATCCAGAAAGATATAATTTTTACCATAATAATTTTGAAGCCTATTACAAGTTGAAAAAAGCGGGGTGTTTGTTTCAGTTAAATTTACTTTCTTTAACTCCTCAATATGGAAAGCATGTTCAGAAAATTAGTAATCAGTTACTAAAGGAGAATATGTACGATTTTGTTGGTTCTGACACACATCATCTTAATCATTTAGAACTATTAAAAACTATTGGAAACAACAATAACTTAAAAAAGGTTAATGATTTATTAAATAATAACAAAAAATTTAAATAAAAAAAGAGCAACTTTATTTGCTCTTTTTTTATTTAAAATATGCAAATCTTCATATATTAAGAGAATATTTTTTTATACCAAGGTTTTTTCACTTCCTCTAGGTAACCGTAACCATAACCGTAACCGTAACCATAGCCATAACCTCTATTCATATCTGTATCATTTAAAACAACAGCCATGTTTGGTAATTTTTTTTCCAAATACAACGTTTGAGGAACAGCTAACATTCTTTTATCTAAATAATTAGCCCTTGCTACATACAAAAACATGTCTGCATATTTAGAGATCAATAAGGTATCAGTTACAAGATTTACTGGAGCAGTATCTACTATTATATAATCATAACCCTTTTTTACTTCATCAAATAACTCTTTAACTTTATCAGTTAAAAGCAATTCTGCGGGGTTTGGAGGAATTACACCAGACGCGATAATATCAAGACCTTTTATTTCTGGAATTGAAAACTTTACATCCTGTAAAGTAATATCATTATTAGTTATAAAATTGGTGATTCCTTTTCTTTCTGGTATACCTAAATATTCAGTAACCTTTGGAGCTCTTAGATCCATACCTAACAAAAGAACTTTCTTATTTGATAATGATAATGCAGCAGAAAGGTTAATAGATATAAAAGATTTTCCTTCACCACTTGTAGTGGAGGTAATAAATATAGTTTTACCTAATTTATTTTCAGATGATTTTGGAAGCATGAAGTCTAGATTCGTTCTAATTAATCTAAATGCTTCAGCTGTACTTGACCTTGAATCATTACCAATGACTATTTTTTCTTTTGTTTCAGAATGAGGAACATCACCCAAAAATGGTACATTCGTATATTCTTCAATATCTTTTCTTGAATGTATTTTAGTATCTAATAAGTTTTTAACATAGATAATAATAAACGGTATTATTAAACCTAATAAAATGGCCGCCAAATATATTATTGTTCTTTTAGGAGAAACGGGAACGTTTGAACCATAAGCAACATCAATAATTTTAGCATTAGCAACTGCAACTGCAAGTGATATAGCCGTTTCTTCTTTTTTCTTTAATAAATAAGAAAACAGTCCTGCTATAATTTCTTGCTGCCTTGCAATGTCTATAAAGCCTCTTTCCGTAAGAGGTATTGCCGCCTTTTTAAAACTTATTTTACTTTGTTCTCTTTTTAACGCCTTATATTGAAGTTCTAAAGAAGTAGTGAGGTTATTTAAATTTTGGTTTAAGTTTAATTTAAGATTAACAATTTGTTTTTGAAGTTCAATTAATTGAGGGTTTTTCTTACCCGCGTTTACAACTAATCTATTCCTATTCATTATAAGCTCATTATAATTACCTATCGATTCGGAAATACTGATATTATCAAAACCTAAATTCGCAGGTAATAAATCTCCGTTAATAGATTGCTTTTCTAAATTTTCTTTAACCCACTTTGCTATACTCAATTGAGTTTGAAGAGATAAAATACTCTCATGATTTCTAGATAAACTTTCTAAAATTAATTCCCCTTCATTAGTTACTCCTGTAAAACCAGTTTTACTCTTAAAATTTTTTATACTATCTTGAATTAAATTAAGTTCTCTTCCTACACTTCCAATACGGTCATCAATAAATTCTTTTGTTTTACGAGAAACTTCATTTTTATCATTAATTGCGTCAATATTATATTGTCTAACAAGTTCATTTAAAAAATCTTCAGCTTTTGTTCTTATTGGATCGTTTAAAGACAAGTTTATAACAGATGAATTTTTGTTAACTGTTGAAACACTCACTAGATACCTGTAACTACTAATAACTTTATATCTTGGAGTAATTTTTATTATTAATTCATAATCTTTAACTTCTTTATTTTGAGCATTCGTATTTTTTTGAATTTTAAAAGTTCCTAATTCAGAATTTAAGATTTCATCAAAACTTCCTTGGGATACAATATCTCCAATTTCATTCTTTAATTTTAAACGATTATTAGATACTAATATTGATATCAAGGTATCTTTCACTAAAAGATTTGGGTTTTTCTCAATAAAAACTAATTTAATAGGAGAACTTTTATAAATCTCTTTCACCTTAATCCTTCCTTGAATAAAATACGAAATATCAAAATTAAGGCTATCAATAACACTTCCGATAATCTTTCTAGATTTCAATATTTCAATTTCGTTATCAGTATTATTACTTGAACCTCCACCAACAATCCCTAAATCTTCAAAAGCAGCTAATTCAGCAGAAATCCCAGATTTATTATTATCTTTTATTAAAATAGAAGTTGAAGCTTTATACTTTGGTGTTGAGTAACGTAAATATATAAAAGCAAAAGCAATTGAGAGCATTACAAAAACAACAAACCATTTCCAATGAATTAAATACTTTTCTAATTCTTCACGAAGATTTAATGTATCATTCTGTGTTTGTAGAATATGAGAATTTATAGAATCTTTATTCATCGTAGCTTATCGAGTTAAAATAGTTATTAATGATATTAATATAGAACCTATAGAAATAAACAAACCGGTATTTTGATTGTAACTTGCTGATTGAGACGCAGCATAATTAGGTTCAATATAAACAACATCATTTTGCTGTAAATAATACACTGGAGAAATATTTATTTTATTAGACAATAGATTAACTCTGTACTGAACTTTTTTACCTTCTTCCTCTCGTTGAACCATAATATTATTACGCTGACCTGATATGTTTATATCACCTGCCAAAGCAATAGCTTCTATAATAGTAATTCTTTCGTTGGGTATTGTATAACTACCAGGTTTCCTAACATCTCCTATAACACTAATCTTATAATTTGCAATTCTAATATTAATATTCGGGTTTTTAATATAGTCCGGTTCCAGTTTATTTTTTAATAAATTAATAACGTCATCTCTAGATAAACCACCAACTTTCAATTCCCCTATAACTGGAAAATCAATTTCACCATTATTATCTACTAAATAATTTTGTTGCTGTGCAACACCAATTGCCGAATTTGACGTTGTCGAATAAGTAACAGCAGACAAGTTAAAAGGTTTAACAGCTTCAGCGTCTTGAGCTGTAATCGTAATTTGTAATAAATCATCAGGTTTGATAATCGTCTTGTAACTATTACTTACTTTAGACTGGTCTATTTCATCATTTTGAAAATAAACGATATTCTTTTTTGAAACACACGATGTAAAAAAAAGTAATAATAAGAAAACTCTAATAAAATATTGAGTTTTAATTTTAATCCTAATCATAATTATTTTATTTTGGCAAAAATACTATAAAATTTAAATTCTAACTAACTTTATCTAATTTTTCAAATTCAGAATTATTAGAAACATATTCAGGAACTAAATCCTTCATTAATAATACAAGTTCTTTATTATTTAGTTTATTAAAATCACTTGATAACTCTTCTATCTTTAATCTTAATCTAGAATCATCAAATTCTTGAGTTTTCGCAATCATAATTTTTTTATGATAAGTCTTTGTTGTATTCTCACCGTCTGCCAATAACTCCTCGTATAATTTTTCTCCAGGTCTTAAACCTGTTATTTTTATATCTATATCTTCCGGATATTTTAACCCAGATAAATAAATCATTCTTTTCGCTATTTTAAAAATCTTAACAGATTTCCCCATATCAAAAATGTAAATCTCCCCCCCTTTGCCCATTGTACCAGCTTCTAAAACTAAACTACATGCTTCAGGAATGGTCATAAAGTACCTTGTAATATCTTTGTGGGTTAACGTTAAAGGTCCTCCATTATCTATTTGCTTTTTAAATAAAGGAATAACAGATCCATTGGATCCTAAAACATTACCAAATCTTGTTATTGTAAACTTTGTTTCCTTGGATTTCTTACTCAGGCAACCAATATATAATTCTGCAATTCTTTTAGATGCCCCCATAACATTAGTTGGATTTACTGCCTTATCTGTAGACACCATAACGAACCTTTCTATATTGTTTTCAATTGATAAATCAGCTAAATTTTTTGTCCCTAAAACATTTACTTTAATTGCTTCATAAGGAGATTTCTCCATTAATGGCACATGTTTATATGCAGCTGCATGAAAGACTCTTTGCGGATTATATTTTTTAAAAATCCTAGACATTTTTTGTTTATCCCTTACGTCAGAAACAATAGCGACAAAGTTTGTAATCTTTTTTTGAATTAACTCTTGTTGAAGATCATAAAGCGGAGATTCTGCTTGATCTATTAAAACTATTAGTTTACATTTATATAAACTTAACTGTCTAGAAATTTCACTTCCTATTGACCCTGCAGCTCCAGAAACTAATACTACTTTATTATTAACTTCTCTTTGTATAATTGGGTTATCTATAACTATTGGAGCCCTGTCTAATAAATCTTCAATATTAATTTGTTTTATTTGATTAGCTTGTAAATCCCCACCTATCCATTTAGATAAGGGAGGAACAATCTTGACCTTCAAATTTAATGCGATCAATTTATCAGTGATATCTAGAAGCTTACTTGGTTTTATTTTTTGAATTGAAATAATAACTTCACTTATATCGTTTTTCTCTATAAACTCTTTATTAATTTTTGAAAGATTATAGATTTTGGTTCTATCAATTTTTTTATTTATTTTATTTTTATCATCATCAATAAAACCTAAAATCTCATAATTACTTTCTCTTTCTCTATTTAAAGCTCCATAAGTTATAATTCCAGAATCTCCTGCACCGTAAATTAATGCATTTGTAATAATATCTAGTTCTGTTGAAATAACTTCATAAAAAGCTTTAAAGACATATCTACTGATAATCAATATAAAAACCGAGACTAAATAATGAATTAATATTATTGATTTTGGGATTGTAAAACTTTGATCGATTTTAAATAATTGATTTATAACGACAACAAAACTAATAATTAAAGTAAAAATGGTAACCCCTATGAATACATTAAAAGCATCTTTTGTACCGGTATGTCTTATAATACCTTTGTAGGATCCAATTGTTAAAAAACTAATAGTAGCTGTTATTCCAACAAGTATTAATTGAAATATTAAAGTAGAAAAATCAAAATTAAAACTAATATCAAACCTGATTGAATATGCTAAAATAAATGAAAAACAAATAAGTAAAATGTCTATAACTAAAACAATCCACTTTGAAGCATATTTATTAAGTGCTTTTAAAAAAAAATTTCTTATCATTGTTTTCTAATAGTTTGCGACAAATTTACAAAATTTTCTTAATTGAATTTGTAATTCGTAAAAAATCATTTTTCGTAAGATTAGAACTAGAAGGTAAACACAAACCAATATTAAACAAGTTATCACACACTGAGTTCCCATAATAACTATATTTCATAAAAACAGGTTGTAAATGCAATGGTTTCCATAGAGGTCTAGATTCTATATTATCTTTCTCTAGTTGTAATCTTAAATCTTCTCTAGAAAAACCAGTAATATTTTCATCAATTAAAATACAACTTAACCAATGATTAGAAAAAAAAACATCATTTAGTTCTTTAAAAACACTAATTCCTTCAATTCTGTTAAAAAAAAATTGGTAAAGCTGATTATTACTTCTTCTTGCAGTAACATGTTTTTCTAACAAATCTATTTGATCAATTCCTATTTTAGCTAATCCTGTACTCATTCGATAATTATAACCCACTATAGAATGTTGATAGTGAACAGATGTGTCTCTAGATTGTGTTGCTAAAAAAATTGCTCGCTGTTTTTCTTTAACGTTTTTACATATTAAAATCCCCCCACCTAAAGTAGAAATAATCTTATTATTATTAAAAGAAAAAATTCCAAAATCACCAAAAGTACCACATTTTCTCCCTTTATATTCTGCACCTAATGCCTCAGCAGCATCTTCAATTAAAACTATTTGATACTTATTAGCTATTTTAACAATTTCATCAATCTTGGAAGGCATCCCATATAAATGAACGAAAATAATTGCTTTTGGTTTTTTTCCTTTTAAAATCCTATCCTTTATTGCTAATTCTAAATATTTAGGGCAAATATTCCATGTTTCTTTCTCACTATCAATAAAAACAGGTGTTGCATTTTGATAGATAATTGGGTTCGCTGATGCAACATAAGTAAATGACTGACATATAACTTCATCGCCTTTTTTTACACCGCTTAAAATTAATGCCAAATGAATTGCAGATGTTCCTGAGTTTAAAGCTACAACCTTCTTTTTATTTTCTAAATATGTCTCTATTTTTTCTTCAAACTTTAAAATAGGTTTTTTGTTATTGGTTAGAATTCCTGAAGATAACTTCAAGAAAATTTCTGAACTTGATAAATCAATCCTGTCATACATTTTTTAACAATTCTTTTTTCTTAAGACTCTAAATAGTATTACATAAATTAAAATAAGTAGAAAAACCAATCCGAAAAAAATTGAAAATTGAATTGGTAAATCTAACTTATAAGTTTTAAAAACAATCCAGTTAACAATTAATTGTAATACCCCATATGTGACAGAAATTTTTAAATGAGAAATTTTATAAATATCTGCTATTTTTTGATATACGTGATACCTATGTGGTTCAAAAATACTTTCATTAGTATAAACCATTCTATAAAAAACAGTACATGCAACATCTGCTCCATAGACTATAATCAATAATAAAATTAATGGAGAAGATAATTTTATTGCAAATAAAAACCCAATAAAAAAGATAAGTACACCTATAGCAATACTTCCAATATCTCCAGCAAAAAAGAGTGCTTTTTTTCTGAAATTATAAAAACCAAAAATAAGTAAAGATAGTATTGAAAAGACAATTAAATCTTCATTAACTAAATGCTCATCTAAATTAATAAAATACAAACCAGACAATACTGTCATACTATAAATACCAGTTATACCATTAATACCATCCATAAAATTGAACATATTAATAATTCCAATTCCAATAAATAAATAAAGACCCCATAAATGTAACGGAGAAAAAGGTAAACCTACCTGATATAGAATTAAAAATATGGCTAAAAACTGAAATGGAAATCTAAATTTAGAACTTAATGTATAAATATCGTCTAAAAAACTGACAAACGATATTAGAAAAACCCCAAGAACAAAGTAAGGATACTCGTAATCATTAAAAAAAAAGAATAACAAAATTGCTATTGGGAAAATAATTCCCCCTCCTCTAACTGTTATTTTTGTATGAGAACTTCTTTGGTTAGGTTTATCAATAATTTTAAACTTTATAGCAAGTTTTAAATAGATAAAAGAAGCTATAGTCAAAATAATAAAAATCGATATATATAAAATCATAAATTACGGGTAAATAAGAATTATTTATACATAGCTTCATAATATTTAGCATAATCTCCAGAAGTTACATTATCTAACCAAACTTCATTATCTAAATACCATTTAACAGTCTTAGCTATCCCTTCTTTAAATTGTAAAGAAGGCTCCCAACCTAATTCATGTTTTAATTTAGTAGAATCAATAGCGTACCTTAAATCATGCCCTGCTCTATCTGTAACATAAGTTATTAATTTTTCTGAAGCACCTTCTTCTCTACCTAAATACTTGTCTACTGTTTTTATAATAACTTTAATTAAATCGATATTTTTCCATTCATTAAAACCACCAATATTATAAGTTTCACCTAATTTACCTTCATGAAAAATTACATCAATAGCTCTTGCATGATCATCTACGAAAAGCCAATCTCTTACATTTTCACCTTTTCCATAAACTGGTAATGGTTTGTTTTGACAAATATTATTGATAAATAAAGGAATTAATTTTTCTGGGAATTGGTATGAACCATAATTATTCGAACAATTAGATATCACAGTAGGAAATTGATAAGTGTCTTGGAAAGATCTTACGAAATGATCTGATGATGCTTTAGAAGCAGAATAAGGAGAGTGTGGATCGTAAGCCGTCGTTTCTAAAAAGAAGCCTTCTTTTCCTAAAGACCCATAAACTTCATCTGTAGAAACATGATAAAACAATTTATCCTTAAAGTCATCATTCCAATATAATTTAGCTGCTTGTAATAAACTTAAAGTTCCCATTACATTTGTTTGAGCAAATGAAAAAGGATCTTTAATAGACCTATCTACATGAGATTCCGCTGCCAAATGAATAACATTATTTATTTTATAATCGATAAAAACATTTTTAACTTTCTCAAAATCACAAATATCACATTTTACAAAAGTATAATTTTCTTTATTTTCTATATCTTTTAAGTTTTCAAGATTTCCTGCATACGTCAATTTATCCATATTAATAATATTATAATTGGGATATTTATTAACTAATAGTCTTATTAAATGAGAACCTATAAAACCTGCACCTCCAGTAACTAATATATTTTTTTTCATTTTAATTTTATTTGTTTTTCAATTTTGATATGCAATCCGTTAAAGAATCTCTCCAATAAGGGATTTCAATTCCAAAATCGTTTTTTATTTTTGTTTTATTTAAAACAGAGAAATGTGGTCTTTTTGCTGGTGTTGGATAATCTTTTGTTTCAATTGGTTTCACATTACACTTAACATCTCCTATAAACATAATTGCTTTTGCAAAATCATACCAAGAAGCAACACCTTCGTTAGAAAAGTGATACATTTTTCCGTTTGAACTAATCTTATTTTCTTCACTATTATCTAAGATATTTAGACAAGCTAAAGCTAAATCTCTAGCATATGTAGGCGAACCAACTTGATCAAAAATAACACTTAATTCATCTCGATTTTCTCCTAAACGCAACATTGTTTTTACAAAATTATTTCCATATGAAGAATAAAGCCAAGAAGTTCTTATTACAAGTCCATCAACATCTGAATTAAGAACAGATAATTCTCCCTCTCTCTTGGTATTTCCATATACTCCTATTGGGCTTACACCATCTATCTCTTTATATGGTATAAAGCTCTCACCATTAAAAACGTAATCGGTAGAAATATGAATTAATTTTGCATTTATTTTTTTTGATATATTAACAAGGTTCAAAACACCTTCTTCATTTACTTTTTTAGCATTTAGAATATCTTCTTCTGCTTTATCGACAGCTGTATAAGCTGCACAATTAATAATTGAATCAATTTTATTTGAATTAAAAAAAACATCTAATTCCTTTAAGTTACAAATATTTAAATCTGATGAACCTTTAAAAAAAAACTTTAAATTGGTAAAATGATCAGTTAAACTCTTTATTTCTGAACCTAACAGTCCGTTAGCTCCTGTTACTAAAACATTCATTTTTAATAGTTAAAAGGTGAATCTAGGTCAGAGAAAAAAGTTAAGCTTTTATCTTTATCAGATAATTTAACCTCGCTATCCTCTATACCCCAATCAATATTTAAATCTTTATCATTCCATCTAATTCCGAAATCATACTCAGGAGCATATGTGTTATCTACTTTATATGCAAAAACAGCAGTTTCACTTAAAACAGAAAAACCATGAGCGAACCCTCTAGGTACAAACAACTGTTTTTTATTCTCTCCTGTTAACTCAACAGCAACATGTTTACCATATGTAGGAGAACCTTTTCTGACATCTACTGCAACATCCATTACACGTCCCTCTACACAACGTACTAATTTAGCCTGATTAAAAGGTGGTGTTTGAAAATGTAAACCTCTTAAAACTCCTTTAGAAGATTTAGACTCATTATCTTGAACAAATTTTATTTTACAAACGTTTTCTTCAAACTTTTCTAAATTAAAAGATTCTAGAAAATAACCTCGTTCATCACCAAATATAGGTGGTTCTATAATAAAAACATCTGGAATTTTTGTTTTAATAAATTTCATTTTTTTTATTTAGCTAATTTTAATAAATATTGACCATAACCATTCTTTTTTAATGGTTCTGCTAACTTTTTCAATTGAGTTTTATCTATATAGTTCATAAAGAAAGCAATTTCCTCTAAACAAGCAACCTTTAAACCTTGTCTTTTTTCTATTGTTTCTATAAATTGACCTGCTTCCATAAGAGAATCGTGGGTACCTGTATCTAACCAAGCAAAACCTCTTCCCAATAACTCTACTTTTAACCTTTTCTTTTTAAGATATTCTTGATTTACAGTTGTGATTTCTAATTCTCCTCTGTGAGAAGGCTCAATTTTTTTTGCTATTTGAACGACATCATTTGTATAGAAATACAAACCAACCACAGCATAATTAGATTTTGGTATTTCTGGCTTTTCTTCAATAGAAGTCACATTCCCATTCTTATCAAACTCTGCAACACCGTATCTTTCAGGATCACCAACATAATATCCAAAAACAGTAGATTTTTTTTCTTCTTCTACATTTTTTCTTGCAGATTGTAGCATCTCTGTTAGCCCATGACCATAAAAAATATTATCTCCTAACACCAAACAAACATTATCATCTCCTATAAATTCTTCACCAATAATAAATGCTTGTGCTAAACCATCTGGATTTGGCTGAACTTTATAACTTAACTGTATCCCTAAATCAGTACCAGAGCCAAGTAATTTTTCAAAATTAGGTAAATCTTCGGGAGTAGAAATAATTAATATTTCTTGGATTCCAGCTAGCATTAATACCGATAAAGGATAATAAATCATAGGTTTATCATACACTGGTAACAATTGTTTTGAAACACCTTTGGTAATTGGGTATAAACGTGTACCACTACCACCTGCTAAAATTATTCCTTTCATTTTAATTTAATTTAGATATTTTCTCTAATAACGATTTATTCATTTTTCTACGTTCTACATCAAAAACCCAACCATATTTGTTAAAGTATTTAATTGCTGATATAATCAAAGCCTTTAAAAGTTTTTTATTAACTCTGGATTCACTTCTAAAGCCATGCAAAATTTTCACTTCTGGAAAAAAAATAGTTTCAAAGTGTCTATGAAAACTTCTAGACAAATCTAAATCTTCCATATACATAAAGTACCTATCATCAAATAAGCCTACTTTATGAAAGCAACTTACTCTACAAAACATAAAACATCCAGATAAATAAGGAACATTAAGTATTTGATTATAATCAAAATTATGCAACTCTAGACGATTGTTAATGCTTTTTTGAAGAGATTTAAACGGTAATCTTTTTCCAAACAGTTCAAATACTGTAGGCACTTTTTTACATAAATATTGTAAATCTCCATTTTTATATAACACTTTAGGCATAGTCATTCCACATTTTAAATTACCTTCCATATATGAGTGTAATTTTTCTAAAACATTTTCCTTAAACTCTACATCAGGGTTTAAAATAAGGTGATACTTAAACCTTTCTTCTTCTGATAATTTAATTCCAATATTATGAGCTCTACCAAACCCCAAATTTGAATTCTGAAACAAATACACAATCCTTTCAGTGTCCAATTTTATTAATTTTTTTAGAGCATTAGTAGGTGAATTATCAATCAAATAAACTTTGCCAACAAGACTCGATTTAAGCGCAGAATTTATTGCCAAAGTTAATTCAACTATATCATTGCAATACATAACTAGTGAAACTGAAAGTTCTTTTTTATACATTAATCTATATTTTAATCCATTTTTTTTGTGTGTGATTAAACTGCTTAATTACCTTTGCTGGGCTACCGACTGCAATTGAAAAAGGTGGAATACTTTTATTCACTACAGACATAGTACCTATTATAGAACCTTCTCCAATTGTTACACCTGGTAAAACAGAAACAAATTCACCTAACCAAACATTCTTCTCTATAATAATTCCTTTTGAGTAAATTGGTCTTTCTTGTGGTATACTATCAGGTGAGTCCTGGTTTTTACCTGAATAATTTCCGTGATTGTGGTCCGTGATAAAAACTTTACTAGCAATAAGTACATTGTCTCCAATACTTATACTATCAACTGCACCAATATGTACATAATCATTAATTTGAACATTATTTCCAATATTAATTACAACTTTATTATCATTTACATTGTAAGCATCTATTCTACAGTTAAAACCAGTTGTAAATCCTTTTCCTACTTTTATTAGTTTACGGCCTCTAACTCTTATTGGAAATCTAATTATTCTTGCATTGGCAAATACAAATTTGGTTCTAAATTTAAAGATTATTAATTGAAGGACTCCAAAAAGCCCGTAGGTGTTTAACATTTTTTTCATCTTAAGATTTATTTCTTGCAATTTCTTGACATATTTTTATGTACTTTTCTGCCTGACCTCTCGAATCATCAAAAATCTCCAACCTTTCTTTTCCTTTTTTCACTAAACTATTATACAAATCTTTATCATGAAAAAGGTTTATTATTTTTTCAGAAACATCTTTAGCATTTAAATTATCAAAGTATAAAGCTGAATCTTCGCAAACAGTTTTTGCAAATGAAAGGTTAGATGTTAAAATAGGTCTCTCCATTTTCATGGCTTCCGGATATGATGCTGAAAAACATTCTAAATGCGCGGGTAAAAACATTGCGTCACAATCATTATATAATTGTGGGCAATCTTTTGTTAAAACATGTCCATGATTTTTAACCCATTGTTCTTTACCTTTGAAAACTCTTTCATAATCTTCTTGTTTTATCGTTATGTGAAATTCATAATTGAAAAAATCATTTTGTAAATAAGGTATTACCTTATTTATAATTTCAAAATTTTTACTAGGTCTAAAGGTACTAATCATCAACAGTTTTTTAACTCCCTTATTATCGGGTGCTTTTACCTTAACCCCCTTGTATTGAGCTCCAATACCATTAGAAACTAAATATATCTTAGCAGAGTCTACATTTATTTTTTTTGCCAACCGTTCTGCTACATCTTGTGTTTGAACAACATAGAAATCTGCTTCTTTTTTTGTCCAATACTTCTTATAAAACATTTCAAGTTTTATCTTAAGTGAAGATTTTTTTACATATTTATAATCATCATAGACTATATGCGGAACACCAAAACCAACTAAATGAGGACTTTTGGCCCTCCAATAGCATGGGCCTACAAAAGAAAAAACGACATCTGGCTGCACTTTATTTTCTATGGTATTAAACCTTTTAATTATTTCTTTTCTAAATTTTAAAGAAGCAGGTGTTTGTTTAAAAAAATAAAACTTAAAGTTATAAGGGAAACCATTTACATCTATTTGTTTGCCTATATTTTCATTGTAAAAAACATGATAGTCATCTTTACCAATCTCTTTTAATTCTTTTAAGAATGATATAGAGCGTTGAAATGCACCTCCTATTTTAAGATTTACAGTATTAATAATTAATTTCATCCTCTAATATAAAATTTAAATACTTATCAGTTATAATTTTCAACGAATACTTTTCTTTTACTTTTTTAGCCTCTTTCGAAAAAGCTTCTCTTAATGCTTCAGAATTCATTAAGTTATTTAACTTTTCTTGAAACTGTATTTCATCACTCAAATCTACTAAACACCCATTAACATTGTCTATAATAACCTCTCCAGGTCCAGTAGGGCAATCATATGACACGCAAGGTAAGCCATGCGCCATTGCCTCAATTAATGCATTTGGAAAACCTTCATACAAAGAGGTAAAAGCAAATACATTAGCTTCAGAATAAAAAGTATCAACATCTTTACTAAAACCCAATATCTGCACATGCTGTTGCAAATTTAATTCTTTAATTTTAGCTATTAACTCTTGATGTAAAGGACCATTACCTAAAATTTTTAATTCCCAATTTTGATAATTACATTTACTAAAAATTTCTAATAATTCGAGTTGGTTTTTTTGAGGGACATTTCTACCAACATTTAAAATTACTTTTTTCGAATTTGAATTAATGTGTTTATTTACTGAATTAATTTTACGCAGTGGATTAGGTATTACTCTTATATTTTTATTCTTTGTATTAGTACTTAAAACTTTTTTTGCAGTTTTAGTTTGAGCAATTACCCCAGAAATATTTCTATACAAAATGTTTCTTAAAAAATGATGAACTTTTCCAATATTCATAAAGGGATTATTTCTGTCTGAAACAAAAATTTTAAATTTTGTAAATAATAAGGCTAGCAATACAATATTGTTATACCGCTCATTAAAGCTTAAAACAGTTTTAGTTTTAATATTCATACATGTAAATCTAATGTAATATAATATCCATAATTTATAAAAGATCTTACTTAAAATATTTTTTTTATATTTTTTTTTTGGTGTAACTACTTTTACGCGAGAATCTATTTCATAGAAAATTTCTTGATTCGTCAACAAAATTAAAAAAACTTCAATATTCTCTTTTCTACACCAACTATTTGCCAGTTCACTCATCACTCTCTCCGACCCACCATTTCTCATCGAAGGAATAATAAGTACTATCTTTTCTTTTAAATTAATCTCATTCATTACTACTGATTATTAAAATATTTTTGTATTCAGGTTCTTTTTAATGTAATTCTTATTACTAATGAACCAAAATAACAAAAATGTCCAAACTATACTTCTCAAAGGGAAATCAAACCCGTAACGTGATAATTCCGAATAATACCCAATTAAAATTAAATAAATAAAAATCCATTGTGCATTATTTGGCTCGTTTATAAGTTTATACTTAACAAACCCACCAAAATAACCAAATAAATACATAATTACAACAACACCAATAATTCCAAAATCTAAATAAGCATCAGATATAATATTTGTACCTGTACCCCAAGAAGCATTTGACCCAATCATATCTTCTTTTAAAACATTAGAACTACCAGTATAAGGGTCATTCTTATCGAGAAAAAACCTACTAGAATAAGGCACTATAGATGTTAGGGAAACAAATTTAAACTTCCCTAAAAAAAAACCTTGATTCTTTTCAATAATTTTGAAAGTAGCTCTTAAACCTACGGTTGTAATTCCAAAAGAACCTATGTCGAGACCCTCTTCTTCTACATTTGTTTCTGTCATTGCAAGCCATATTGCTTCTAAATTCCTTTCTTCACTTACTCTACTCACTTCTACAACTTGGTACAAAAAAAGAACTGGAAAAAGAAATAGAATTATTTTTTTTCTTGTAATACCTCTTATAAAAGTAAAATAACCAGAACCAATTACAATAGCAATAATAAAGAAGGTATTTCTATCTCCAATAACCAATAATGCAAGACACCATATTACAGAGATACTCAATAAAATAATTGAAATCAAATTCAATTTTCTAAAATTTATAAAATAAAACAATACTGCTATAACGGAAAGTATAATGAAATAAGTGACCAAATTAAATATTGCATCATAGGTCACATCGCCAGTTTTAGACCCTGCATAAGAACTAGCAAACATGGCAACCATACCCGTTTTAGCATACAGGGCTAAAATAAAAACTGTAAATACTGCTACTATTCTATTTAATTTTTTAAAATATTTTTTAGGATATACTATTGAAATACTAACCTTTTTAAATTTAAAAACTTTATGAAAACCAATTTGAAAGGATACTAAACCAATAGTAGCTGATAAAATTGCTGGGTTCGTATATTGAGCATATGCTTTATATAAAAAATCACTATAACTTAAGTCTTGTATATTTAAAACATGAAGTTGATAAGGATAAAAAAAAATAATGTAATAAAACATCATAAAAAACAAATCTATTTTCATAAATGTTTTTATGTGTGGCAGAATAGAAATAGGTTTACTTACAGACTTTATAAAATAAATGTAAAATATTAATAAACAAAACCAGATGACTCCTTCATTAATACCCGTAGGATATAAAGTAAACAAAACAAAAAGCACCGTTAATAATGTTAAGTTTATAATAAAATATATTTTTTTTTTCATTTAATAAGTTTAAAACTTGTTAAAAGTTCATATTTAAAAAATCAACAATGCAAACTTCTGTTTATAATCTATTAATTATTTTTATCCCAGCAATTTCCATTATTTTTCTTTTACTATGCTTCGACAAAAACAAATTAAAAGAGATTAAAAATAAAAATAAACAAGTTAATACTCCTATAACAATGAACAACAACCAGCTTTCTACGTACAAAAACACTTTACTTAAAAAGAATAATAACAATAAATAGATGTACAGAATTATTTTTTTGTTTGATCTCATAACCAACATTTTATCAACTAATTTTTGAAAAACAAAAACATGTAATACTCTTCCAATCAATATTCCAAGAAAAATCCCTTCGATACTCTCTCCTAACAATTTGAAACCTATTAAACCCAAAACAAAGCATAACACAGCAAATAAACCACCATAAATAACCTTATTCTTTATTTTTAAACTTAAATCTTGTACCTGTCCCTCAATACGGAACATTACTAAATGCACCATAATTAAAACAATTAATAGATTAGAATACTCACCTATAAAATAAGCTTCTCCCATCCATAAAGAAACAAAGTTTTTATTGAGCAATAAAATTACACCTCCAAAAAAGGCAGCAATAAACATAATAACGTCTCTTAAACTTCTAGTAATCCCTCTGGCTTTATCAAGTTCTTTTGCTCCAATAATTTTCCCAAGACCGGGTGTAATTGCACTTCCAGTAATTAAAGATATAGATATGGCTAACTGCACAATGTAAGTTGTAAAAACATAATTAGATACTATTTCTGGTGTTAAAAGGAAACCAATTAGTAAAATCTCTGTAGACAATATTAATTTTTGAACAAATGACCATAAAAAAACCCAAAAACTAAAACCAAAAAAATTTTTTACTTGGTGTTTACTTGGCTTTTCAATACCAAACCATGGAATGTTTTTTTTACAAATAAAAAAAATTAACACTGCATTCATTGCCGTTATTAACAGTATTACTGAAGCCAAACCAACAACTCCGTAACCTAAATAGGCTACATATACCATTAAGCAATTAGAAAGTACGACGCCAATTACTTGAATACTTGTAGACTTATATCCGTTATTGGTTCCTACCAGAATAGCGTCTGGTATTGCTAATAAAGGGTTTATTAACATGTTTACCCCCAAAATCAATCCAACCAAATAGACCGATTCATACATGTTACTATCCAAATTATTAATCAAATATGGCAAATTCCAAACCAATAAAGCAATGATTAAAAGCATAAAAGGTAAAAAAAACGCCCATACTTTTAACGAACTACCAATAGCCTGTTGTTTTATTCTATAGTCATCATTATCTTCTTCATTTGCAATTACCCATTTTAAGGCTTGTGTGGCTCTACCATCTGCAACGGTTGCAAACGTTAGTATTTTTTGAATGGATTTCCAAACACCAAAACTATAACTTCCCAAGAAACTTACTAAATAAGGGCTTAATAGAAAAATCAAGATTGAACTAATACCAAAATTCAAATAACTAGCTATAGCATTCCATTTAGCTTTAAACAAAAGATTTGATGCTGCCATATGCTTTTTTCTTAAAAGATTTATACACTTCTTTAATGGACTTTCCCTCTGTATTTATTTTTTTTGAAAATCTAGATTTCTTACGAACAAATTTATAGCTTTTTTTATAATTGTTACAAAAATTACAAAAATCTTCAAAACACATATGCTGTCCTCTGCCGTCTGAACTTTTTCTATTGTTTACTCTTTCATACAAAACTTCATTGGAAGCTGTAAGTGTAAAAATTAGTGGAAAAATTTCTTGTAATTCTGATATGTATTTTAAGTATAGACTTTTGCTAATACATTTTTCTTTATAAAGAAGAGCTGCCTGAAAATAAGGACCTTGATCAAAAATAAAGTTTTTAGAAGGTATCCTATTTTTTTTATTCCAAAATTTTAATAACTGTAGAGAAATTATCAGGTGAAAATAATTTCTTAATAAAGAAGTGTTTTTTGTTTTAAAATACATTTTAAAAGCAGGTGAAAAACTAAAAAACAACCCTTTAATGATTAAAAAAGGATAATCTTTAACTGGCATTGATTTTATAACATTTGGGTTTTTTTGTTCAATTTTTTTAAACAACGTAGATTTTCCAGTTCCATTAACACCAATAATTTCCGCACGAATAAAAGGAGTATTAAGATTTTTCCAAACCTTTTTTAGTAAAATGTTTTGAACTTGTTCTTGATTATTTTCACCAGTATTAATTTCATAAGCAAAAGGAGCTACCCAGTTATTATTCCATATCTGTCCAGATCTAATTCTTAATTCATCTGGATCATCTTCAGGGCGTCTTTGCAAAGCTATTTCTGGGTCAAGCTTCATTACAAAAAGCATATCAACACCTTTTATTGATTGATATTGCTTTTTTTCAAATTTAGAAAGCTTCTTATATTTTCCATTTAGCAAGGTATGCACTCTTGGGCAATCCATAGCAGTAATACCTTCTAGCGGTATTCTATCTTGCAAAACAATAACCCCTTTATCTCTTAATTTACAAGCTTTTTTAAATTCATTTTTTCTATTAATAGCGATAGAAACATAAAATAAGGCTTTTGAAAGATTTTTTAACCTAATTATAGAGAACATTTTACTAATGACTCTAAAAACTAAACCTTTTAAAGTCATATTTGGTTTCCCAACATGGATCGATTTTAAAGAAAATTGGCTTTTTATGGTTTTTCTTAAATTAGAAATTGTTGTTGTTTTTCCTGCACCATCTCCGCCGACAAAAGCAATAATTCTCCCTCCGTTTTCAGCTTTCTTTCCTTCGATTTTATTATAAATACTAAATCTCCTCAACAAAGAGAAAAAACGAATGGAATATAGTCTAACAAATGCTTTCCTTATTGAAGTAAACTCATTATAATCTCTATATTCTTTAAGTTCTTTTTTCAGTTTTCTACCTGCTTTAAAAAAGGCGAAGACACTTGAATTATCATTTAGTATCAATTCTAAATAATTGAATGTTTCTTTTGATAAAAAACTGAAATTATTTTCTAAACAGTTTACAATTTTTCCAGAGTCAATTTTACTTCTTAGATCAATGAACTCCCTGTAACCTCCTCCTTGAATAACACCTAGTGATTTGGCGTATTTAAACAAATTAATTTGCCTGTGAGGCAGCATTAATAAAAAAGGTGTTAGAGCATTTTTAAGCACCAACCGTATAATTAAAATACAATACTCATTTTCATAACTAGGTAAGAAAACATTATTCTTGTAATTTACACTGTTCTTTATGTATTTCTCAACAATTGGGAGCTTAAAACATTTATCATAATCATAACCAAGGGACAGTTTATAGTGCAAATGAACGTGAACTAATTTTTTAGAAGGAATATCTAATCCTATATAATGAGTTATCCCATCTTGCCATTTATCTTTCGTAGAGAATGCTCTCAAAAACATCAAATCATTAAATACAATTTCTAATTTATTTTGATCAGCTGGGTCAACCAATATGTCTAAATCATCAACTCCTCCAAGAGCTTGTTCAATATTTGTATTACTCTTCCAATGAACATATTTAATATTCGAAGACTCCAAGGTTTTTAAAAAAGTACTTATCATTTTCATAATAACTAAATCAGTGCTAATTTAATTTAATTTGACTCGTTATACAATTTAAACCATTGTACGAAATTTTGAACACCTTCATTTATTTTGGTTGTACTTTTATATCCTAATTTTTCAATTTCAGATATATCCGCCCATGTTTTTGAAACATCACCAGCTTGCATTGGTAAAAATTCTTTTTTAGCTTCTACCCCAAAACTAGCTTCAATAGCTTTTATAAAATCACCTAAAGATTCTGGGCTACCATTACCGATATTAGACACTCTATAGGCCGGGTTTTCAAAAGATTTTTCCGGAGGGTTTGCTAATAAAATTTCAATACCACTAATAATGTCATCAATAAAAGTAAAGTCTCTACTCATATCACCTTTATTGAATACCTTTATTGCACGATTCTTCGAAATTGCATCTGCAAATAAATAAATTGCCATGTCTGGTCTTCCCCAGGGGCCGTATACAGTAAAAAAGCGAAGACCGGTTGTAGTTATATTAAATAAATGGCTATAAGTATACGCCATTAATTCATTACTCTTTTTAGTAGCTGCATACAAACTAATTGGACGATCTACATTATCTGAAGTAGAAAAAGGAATTCTTTTATTTTGCCCATAAACACTAGAACTACTTGCATATAATAAATGTTGAATATCGTTATGTCTACAACATTCTAAAACATTTAAAAAACCAACAACGTTACTATCAATATAGGTTTCGGGATTTTCTATACTGTATCGAACTCCAGCTTGCGCAGCTAAATTACAAACAACATCAAAATTATTTTCTTTAAAAAGAATTGGTAAATTTTCACGATCTTCCAAATTCATTCTAATAAATTGGAATGAATTATTATATATTTCCCCTATTGATTTATTTAAAAACGTCTCTGCTTTACTTCGAGCTATTCCTAACTCATTTAGGCGAGCAAATTTTAAATTTATATCATAGTAATTATTAATATTATCTATACCAACAACTGTATGACCTTTACTTAATAAAGATTTTGATAAGTGAAAACCGATAAAACCGGCAGCACCTGTTACA
This sequence comes from Polaribacter sp., assembly GCF_036480315.1. Lineage (GTDB taxonomy): Bacteria > Bacteroidota > Bacteroidia > Flavobacteriales > Flavobacteriaceae > Polaribacter. The sequence continues at coordinate 28,277 of NZ_JAZGGG010000066.1, read as the reverse complement.
AGTATTTTCATTATTATTGTTTTCCTATTTGATGATATTCAAAACCTTTCTCTTCTAGGTTAAAAGCATTGTATTGATTTCTACCATCAAAAATAATTGGAGATTTCAATTGTCTTTTAATTTCCTCAAAATCAGGAGAACGGAATTCTTTCCATTCAGTCAACAAGATCAAAGCTGATGCATTTTTCAAGACCTCATATTTAGATGAGCAGTAATTAACACCTTCAACATCTTTTAAGTAAAACTCCTGTGCTTCTTCAATTGCTTTTGGGTCATAAGCTTGAATTTTAGCTCCTCGTTTCACCAATTCTTTTATTACATAAATAGCTGGTGCCTCTCGCATATCATCAGTTCCTGGCTTAAATGCCAACCCCCATAAGCCAAAAGTAAGACCTGTTAGGTCATTCCCATATTTTTTAATTATTTTATTTGCTATCACTAATTTTTGTGCATCATTTACATTCTCTACTGATTCAATTAGTTTAGCTTTATAGCCATTTTCTTCAGCTATTTTTTTTAGAGCTTTTACATCTTTTGGAAAACAAGACCCTCCATAACCTGCTCCGGGATAAATAAAACTGTACCCTATTCTGGCATCAGAGCCTATACCAATTCTAACTTGATTAGCATCAGCACCAACTCTTTCACAAATATTAGCAATTTCATTCATAAATGAAATTTTAGTAGCCAACATTGCATTTGCTGCATATTTTGTCATTTCAGCTGAACGTATATCCATTGCAATGAACCTATCATGAGACATACAAAATGGATGATAAAGCTGTTTCATTTTTTCAATAGCATAATCATTATCCGAACCAATAATCACTCTATCTGGCTTCATAAAATCAGCTATTGCGGCACCTTCTTTTAAAAATTCTGGATTTGAAATTACATGAAATTCTAATTCGGAATTTCTAGCATCTAATTCTAACTGAATAGTTTTTTTAACTTTATCCGCAGTACCTACAGGAACAGTAGACTTATCTACTATTATTAATCTTCTCTGCATTGTTAGCCCAATGGATTTAGCAACAGCTAGAACATATTGTAAATCCGCAGAACCATCATCTCCCATCGGAGTACCAACTGCTATGAAAACAATATCGACATCACTAATCGCTTTACTTAAATCCGTAGTGAAAAAAAGATTTTTATTCTTCACATTCTTTAACACCATTTGTTCTAAACCAGGTTCAAAGATTGGAATAATTCCGTTTTCAAGTTTTTCTATCTTTTTGAGATCTATATCTACACAAGTTACTTTATTTCCCATTTCTGCAAAACAAGTCCCAGATACTAAACCAACATAACCTGAACCTACAACAGCTATATTCATGCCTTTTTATCTTTTAATTTTAAATTTTCTTTTTCTTGAACCTCTTTTCTCAATCCACTGCTTGAAAAACGATGCTCCCTTTTATTGAAATATAGATCTATCCCTTTTTCTTCGCAATATTGTTTGCCTGTAAACTTTTTACTGGCATATTCATCTCCAATAACTCTTACATCTATTTTAAACGAACGTAATATATCTTCTAAATCCTGTTCTGTTGCATAAGGTACAATCTCATCTACATATTTACAACCTTTTAATTGAATATATCTTTCGACAACAGACTGTACTGGTCTATTTTTTTCTGGTCTATCTATGGTAGGATCTGTTTGTAAAGCACAGATTAAATAGTCGCATTCTCGCTTTGCCTCTTCTAACATTTTTACATGTCCAGCATGAAATAAATCGAATGAACTAAAAGTAATTCCAATTTTCATTTAACTTTTTTTTTGCAAATATAGATTATTTTTTTTTCAAAAAAAAAAGTATTCTCTATTACTAAATTAGAACTTGTCTAATATAATTTTAAATTCCACAAAAGTTTAAAACGATTTTATCAGAATCAATAATTAATCTTTTAAACTCATTATGTCCGACCAAAAAAACAATAATATCAGATTTCTCAATAGCTATTTTATAATCGGTTAGCTTAAAAACTTTATGTTCTTTTAAATTTGGCTCTACAATAAAGCACTCACCATTATTGTCATTTTTCAGAACCTTGTTTACAATGTATTTTGCTGGAGATTCTCTTAAATCATCAATATTTGCTTTAAAAGAAAGCCCCATTAAGGCAATACTTGGTTTTCTACCATGCTTTAATTCAAACTTTAATTTTTCTGTTTGAATTTTTTCTGCGCACCAAAAAGACTTGTAATTATTTACTTCTCTAGCTGTTCCAATAATTTTTGATTCCATTGGATAATCTGAAACAATAAAATAAGGATCTACTGCTATACAATGCCCTCCAACGCCACATCCAGGCTGAAGAATATTAACTCTGGGATGTTTATTCGCTAAACTAATTAGTTCCCAAACATTAATATCTGCTTTATCGCAAATTAATGAAAGTTCATTAGCAAAAGCTATTTGTACATCTCTCGAAGAATTCTCTATTAACTTGCACATTTCAGCAGTTCTAGAATTCGTTGCATGTAGTTCTCCTTTTACAAATTGCTTATAAAACTTTAATGCTTTCTGAGTAGACTTTTCATCAACGCCTCCAATAACCCTATCATTATGAACCAATTCATGCATTACATTTCCTGGCAAAACTCTTTCTGGGCAATATGCTATATTAAGCTTTCCTTTTAATTCTGGTCTTTCATCAAAAATTAATTGCATCATCTTTTCTGTAGTACCAACTGGTGAAGTCGATTCAATAATATATAAATCAGCTTCTTTTAGTAATGGAATAATATTTCTAGTGGCTGATTCCACATAAGAAATATCTGGCTCATGATTTCCTTTAAAAGGCGTTGGAACAACAATTAAGTAAACTTCAGCCTCAACTGGCTTAACATCAGCTTTAAAAAAGCCTTTTCTCACTGATTCTTCAACTGCAACACCTAAATCTGGTTCAACAATATGTATTTCACCTTTATTAATTATATCAACTACTTGTTGATTGACATCAACGCCGTGAACTCGAATTCCATTTTGCGCAATTAACGCAGATGTTGGCAACCCAATATACCCTAAACCTATAGTTACTACTTTTACCTTATTCATATTTTTATAAACTTGCGATAAATTCGATTATCCGTTGACATGCTTTTCCATCTCCATAAGGGTTATGTAAAGAACTCATAGAATTGTATTTATCTAAATCATCTAACAACCCTTGTGTTTCTGTAATAATTTTTTCAGTATTAGTCCCTACTAAAATAACGGTCCCTGCATCAACTGCCTCTGGTCTTTCTGTAGTTTCTCTCATTACCAAAACTGGTTTACCTAAACTTGGTGCCTCTTCCTGCACACCTCCACTATCCGTAATAATTAAATAAGACCTACCCATTAACCAAACAAACGAAGGGTAAGAAAGTGGTTTTATTAAGTGAATATTATTTACATTCCCTAAAAGCTCATTTACAGGCTTTAATACATTCGGGTTTAAATGTACAGGGTATATAATTTCAACATCTTGATTTCTAATTGCTATTTCTTTTAAAGCTGCACAAATATTAATAAAACCTTGACCGTGATTTTCTCTTCTATGACCTGTAATTAGAAGTACTTTATTTTTAAAATCTACTTTTGACTTTAACTCAATAACTTCTTTATTTTCTAAATCCTCTACTTTATTTGAACTCTCTAATAATGCATCAATTACCGTATTACCAGTAATCAAAACATTCTCTTTTTGAACATTTTCTTTTAGTAAGTTTTCTTGAGACTTTATTGTTGGTGCAAAATGATAATTTGCAATTCTACTAGCAACTTGCCTATTCATTTCTTCTGGAAAAGGGGACAACATATTATTTGTCCTTAAACCAGCTTCTACATGACAAACTTTTGCACCGGAATAAAAACCAGCTAGACTTGCCGCCATAGTTGTAGTTGTATCTCCGTGAACATAAACAAAATCAGGTTTAAAAGATTCTAAAATTGGTTTTAATCCAGAAATAACTTCGCCAGTTAAATTATAAAGATTTTGATTAGGCTTCATTAAATTTAAATCGTAATCTGGCGTAATTTCAAAAAAACTCAAAACCTGATCTAACATTTCTCTATGTTGACCGGTTACACAAACTTTAGTTTCAAATCTATTATCTTTTAAAAACTGATTAACAAGTGGAGCCATCTTAATTGCCTCTGGTCTTGTTCCAAAAATTATAAGGTTTTTTTTTCTTCTCAATTTTCTATTTTTTAGAGACAAATGGATGATATTCCCCCTTTAACCTGATCAGTTCAGAGTTTCTGATTTCATGTACAATATCTATAGATCTTCTACAATCTACCAAACCAAATCCTTTTCCTTTTAAAATCTCTTGATAACTTTTAGTATGTAAATCTGTAAAACCAGAACTAAACTCTAATTCTTCTCCATCAATTTCAATAGACCTAAAAGTTTTTTGCCCTACAACCTTTACTCTACCTGGTAAATCATTTTCATCTATTGACAAAAACCACCTCACTCTAGCATTTTCAAATTCTAAATACCCAGCTGATTTATGACTCTCCCTCAAATGAACAATATTTTCTTGTACATCACCAAAAATCCAAGAAAGCATATCGTAAAAATGAACTCCAATATTTGTTGCAATTCCACCAGATTTACTTTCGTCTCCTTTCCAAGAAATATCATACCATTTACCTCTAGAGGTTATGTACGTTAAATCTATATCATATTTTTTATTTTTACTACCTGAAGTTATTTTTTGCTTAAGCTTAATAATACTTGGATGCAATCTTAATTGTAAAATTGTATTAATTTTATTTTCAGATTCTTTCTCAATATCCATTAATGCTTCCAGGTTCCATGGATTAAGAACTATTGGCTTTTCACAAATTGCATCAGCTCCTCTTCTTAATGCCATTCTAATATGTGAATCATGTAAATAATTAGGAGTACAAATACTTACATAATCTAAATTAACGTTATTACGTTTTATTTTTTCAATATATCTATCGAATCTTTCAAATTCAACAAAAAAATCTGCATTAGGAAAATAACGATCCATTACACCTACACTATCAAATTTATCCAGTGCCGCAATAAGATTATTATTTGTATCTTTTATTGCTTTTAAATGTCTTGGAGCAATATAGCCAGCTGCTCCTATTAAAGCGAAGTTTTTCATTTTTATAATGATTTGTCTACAAGTTTTGATGGAAGAAAATTCTTAACATCATATACTATAGCATTATCTTTCTTCAATGATATTATATCTAACTCTAAAAACTCCTTATGTGCAACTGTTAAAACAATTGCATCGAATTTTTTATTTGGAATTTTATTTTCTGATATAATATTGTATTCTTTTTTAACAGCAATTGGATCAGCATTTGGGTCAAAAACTGTAACTTCAATTCCAAAATCTTCTAATTCTCTTACTACATCTACCGATTTTGTATTCCTAACATCTGGGCAGTTTTCTTTAAAAGTAATACCTAAAACTAACACATCGGCATCTTTAACAACACTGCCTTTTTTAATCATTAGTTTCACTACTTCAGAAGCAACATACACTCCCATACCATCATTCATCTTTCTACCTGCCAAAATAATTTCTGGATGATAGCCGTGTTCTTGTGCTTTTTGCGCTAAATAATAAGGATCTACACCTATACAATGTCCACCAACTAAACCAGGTTTAAATGGTAGAAAGTTCCATTTTGTACCAGCCGCTGTTAAAACATCTTGTGTATTAATATTCATTAAATTAAATATTTTTGCCAATTCGTTTACAAAAGCAATATTAATATCTCTTTGAGAGTTTTCTATCACTTTTGCTGCTTCTGCAACCTTAATATTAGGTGCTAAATGTGTACCCGCGATTATAACTGACTTATATAAGTCATCAACTTTTTTACCTACCTTAAGAGTTGAGCCAGAAGTTACTTTTAGAATTTTTTCGACCGTATGTTCTTTATCCCCGGGGTTAATTCTTTCTGGCGAATATCCTGCATAAAAATCTTTATTATAAACTAAACCTGAAGTTTTTTCTAAAACAGGTACACAATCATCTTCTGTTGCTCCTGGGTAAACTGTAGATTCATAAATTACAATATCATCTTTTCCCAAAACCTTACCTACTGCTTCACTCGCTTTTAATAATGGTGTTAAAACTGGTCTGTTATTTTTATCAACTGGAGTTGGTACAGTAATAATATAATAATTACAGTCTTTAAGGCTCCCTAATGAAGTGGTACAAAAAAGTCCATTTTTATCAGAAATCTCATCAACTAAAACAGATTGTAATACTTGATTAGAAACCTCTAAAGTAGTATCTATACCAGAAACTAATTGAGCAACTCTTTCTCTATTAATATCAAAACCTACAACAGAATACTTTGTTGCAAATAATCTTGCTAAAGGCAAACCAACATAACCTAACCCTAAAATTGCAATTTTATTTTTTTTCATTTTTATTTTATAAATTACCCCAATACCATTTAATAGCTTCTTTCAACCCTTTTTGTAAGGAAAACTGTGGATTATATTTTAATAATTCTTTGGCTTTATTTATGCACGCATGAGAGTGCGGTATATCTCCTTGCCTTTTTGAACCATAAATAATTTCAACATCTTTAATCTTTGGATTATATTCTGATAAATACTCTTTTAAATAACTCATTAAATCATTTAAAGTATTTCTATCTCCATAAGCCACATTATATACCGTATTTACTGCTCTTACATCTGCAACTAAACTTAAAATATTTGCCTGTATTACATTATCAATATATGTAAAATCTCTAGAATAATTTCCATCTCCATATATTGTTGGTGATTCTAAATTCATTAATTGACTAACAAATTTAGGTATCACTGCAGCATATGCTCCATTTGGATCTTGTTTTCTACCAAAAACATTAAAATAGCGTAAACCAACAGTTTCCAAGCCATAGGTTTTAGAAAAAACATCTGCATACAATTCATTAACATATTTTGTAATTGCGTAAGGAGAAAGCGGTTTACCAATTACATCTTCAACTTTTGGTAAAGATTCAGAATCGCCATAAGTTGATGAACTTGCAGCATATACAAAACGCTTAACACCACTATCTCTAGAAGCAAGCAACATATTTAAAAAACCATTTATGTTTACATCGTTAGTAGTAATAGGGTCTTTAATGGATCTTGGGACAGAACCAAGTGCAGCTTGATGCAATACATAATCAACTTCTTTAGATGCCTTTAAACAGTCTTCTAAATTTCTAATATCACCTTCTATTAAAGTGAAGTTAGTATTATTAATTATAGTGGATAAATTTTCTCTTTTACCAGTAGAAAAATTATCAAGACAAATAACTTTATTATTTCTCTTAAGGAGTTCTTCACACAAATTAGACCCGATGAATCCAGCACCTCCAGTTATAAGAATTCTCTTTTGAGAAAGATTTATATTCATTTTTAGAATTGTATTTTTCTTAATTATGCTTTAAATATGAATAAAACAAATAACCCTTTAGAGAACTTAAAGTATCTTTCTATTATTCATTAAAATAATTCAATCTGAATAACAATTACTCTAATCTACCCACTAAACTATTTTCTAATTTATATTTTTGCTTACTTTCTTTACAAGTTGCAATGTTGTTATCATTAAAATCTAATCTATGTCCGTATTCACTAACCCAGCCAATTTGCTTTGACGGATTACCAACAACTAACGCAAAATTAAGGACTTCTTTCGTAACAACACTACCTGCTCCAATAAAAGAATACTCACCAATATTATTTCCGCAAACAATAGTAGCATTTGCACCGATAGTAGCTCCTTTTTTTACTATTGTTTTTAAATATTGATTCTTTCTATTTATCGCACTTCTAGGGTTAATAACATTTGTAAAAACCGCAGAAGGGCCTATAAAAACATCATCTTCACAAGTTACACCTGTATATATAGAAACGTTATTTTGTACTTTAACATTGTTTCCTAAAATTACCTCAGGAGAAACCACAACATTCTGCCCAATATTACATTCTTTACCAATTATACAATTACTCATTATATGAGAAAAATGCCAAATTTTAGATCCTTTTCCTATTTGACAATTATCATCAACAACAGAAGTTTCGTGAGCAAAGTAATGACTTTCTTTCATTTCTATATTTTTGATATCTAATAAACCTTATTGATTGCACATCAAAAATACGAAAACGTATTATTCTTAAAACTATAAACAAAAAAAAACTTCTACATTTCTGTAGAAGTTTTAACTAAGTGGGCAATGAGGGATTCGAACCCCCGACCCTCTCGGTGTAAACGAGATGCTCTGAACCAACTGAGCTAATTGCCCTTAGCGGGTGCAAATATAACACACATTTTAATATCTCCAAAATAAAAAGTAACTTTATTTTAAATTATTTCTGCAACAACAAATGTACTTCCTCCTACATAAATTATATCTTGTTGATTTGCATTAAGTAACGCACTTTTTAATGCTTTTTTAACAGATGAATATTTTTCTCCAAATAAATTAAATTCTTCCGCTTTTTCTTGTAAAACAACTTCAGAAAGCCCTCTTGGTATGTTTGGCTTACAAAAATAGTAGCTTGCATCTTTTGGAAACATTGGCAAAATTTCTTCCAATTTCTTTTCTGAAACTAATCCTAAAACAATATGAAGCTTTTTAAATTGTTCTTTTTTAAGCTGATTTAATACAATGCTCAAACCTTCTTTATTATGAGCTGTATCACAAATTACTTTTGGTTTGTCTTGTAAAATCTGCCAACGCCCTTTTAAATTAGTGTTTTTTACAACATTTAAAAGTCCGTTTTTTATATTTTCTTCAGAAACTTGAAATTCTTGAAGTTGTCTTATTGCGACTACAGCCGTTTTTGAATTATTTTTCTGATAATCCCCCAACAAATCTGTTTGATAAACTTCTCTATTATTAGAAGCAAAGTAAACTGATGCTTTTTCATCTTTGGCTTTAATAATAAAAACCTCTTTAACTTCTTTTTGCTCTTCTCCAATAATTACAGGAATTTTGTTTTTTATGATTCCTGCTTTTTCAAATGCTATTTCCGGCAACATTTCACCTAAAAACTGTGTATGGTCTAAACCTATGTTTGTAATTACAGATATTTCTGGAGTAATAATATTTGTAGAATCTAATCTTCCTCCTAAACCAACTTCTACAATAGCAATATCTACATTTTCGGAAGCAAAATAATCAAAAGCCAGACCAACTGTCATTTCAAAAAAAGACAATTTTTGTTTCTCTAAAAAATCTTTTTGTTGATTTATAAATGATGATACTTTTCGTTTTGGAATTTCTTTACCATCAATTCTAATTCGTTCTGTAAAACTCTTTAAATGTGGCGATGTATATAAACCAACTTTATAACCAGCTTCTTGTAAAATTGAAGCTAACATATGGCTTGTAGACCCTTTACCGTTAGTCCCACCAACATGAATCGACCTAAACTTCTTTTCTGGATAATTTAATTCTTCAGAAAAAGCTAAAATGTTCGTTAAATCTTTTTTGAATGCTGCTTTACCTTCTCTTTGATACATTGGCAATTGCGCAAACATCCAATTTAGAGTTTCTTTATAATTCATAGAAATAACTTGTGAATCTTATTTTAAAGTTTTTTTTCTTTTATAATTAAATTTTCCTTTTCTTGAACCTCTCTCCTCAAACCACTGCTAGAAAAACGATGTTCTCTTTTATTAAAATATAAATCCACACCTTTATCTTCACAATATTTTCTACCCGTAAATTTCTTACTGACATATTCATCTCCAATAATTCTAACATCAATTTTAAAAGAACGTAAAATATCTTCTAAATCTTGCTCTGTAGCATAAGGTATAATTTCATCCACAAACCTACACCCTTTTAACTGAATGTAACGTTCCACTACAGATTGTACTGGCATATTTTTCTCTGGACGATCTATAGTAGGGTTTGTTTGTAAACCACAAATTAAATAATCACACTCTTGTTTTGCTTCTTCTAACATCTTAACGTGACCCGCATGAAATAAATCAAACGAACTAAAAGTTATACCTACTCTCATATTCTTACTCTTTATTTAATAACCAAGATGATGATTGTATTTTATCGCCAAGACCATCTATTAATTGAATTTTTAATTCTTTACATACTGGAGCTTCTGGAATTGAGTTATTATCTTGATCACCACCGTTTGCAAATCCTAATTGATATTCTTCATCATATGTTTCGAAAACAGTACGAATCGACTCACAAACAGTTCTATCTTTATCAACTGAAATCATTGCTCTATCTACAGCTTTAATATTCTGTACAATAAACAATCGTTCTTCTTCTTTTTGAAACTCTTTAGATCCTTTTAATTCTCTTTGAAAATCGCTATTAACAATTACAAATAGTTCATCTGCTAATGCTTTTGCGTTATTAAAATACTCTAAATGTCCTTTATGAATTGGGTTAAAGTACCCAGAAACTATAATTACTTTTTTCTTCATTATGTGTGTATTCTTTTTTTTTTAATAAATACTAATTATTATAATACAAATATCTAACAGTATTTTTTGAATAAAAGCTCAACTATCTATGAAGAGCAAATTAGATTAGTTGATTCGCTAAACACTTACGCTCAACCTACAAGTTATAAAAGTAAGAGGTTTCTTAAGAAGGTTGATTATTTTGACAAAGTAAACTTATAAATAATAGTTCCTGTTTGAACTTTAGGCGCATCTTTATCTGAATTCCATTTTGTTTTTAAAGCCGCTTCTTTTGCTGGCTTAAACAAGCAAGGTGCGGAATTTGTAGTTCCTTTTACCCCAGGAGTAGCTCTAATTACTCTTCCGTTCTTATCAACCGTAATTCTAACAACTACTATACCTTCTTCTTGACAATCTGGTTGTTCTTTAGGTTTAGATAATGCTTTTCTTCCTGCTAGATTATAATTTCCTCCAGAACCATTTCCTGTATTTCCATAATACTTATTAGAAGTAGGATCGCCATCTTTTTCACCCTTTACACCTTCAACCTCATCATCTCCTTCACCTTTTGGTTTACCATCTGAAGAATTTCCATTTAAAAGTTTATTCAATGCATCTTGATTTTCTTTAGATGGCTTTGGCTTCACTTTTGGTTTTACTTCTTCTTTAACAACTTCTTTTATTGGCTCTTTCTTTTCTTCTTTTACTTTTTCTACAACAGGAACATCTTTAGAAGTATCATTTGTAATAATTTCTTCTTTGATAATTTCTTTAGGTGTTTCTTTTACCTCTTCTACAACTTCTTCTTTTTTTACAACTTCTTTTGAAGCTGCCTTTTTTGATGTTACAACTGGTTTTCCGCTACCAACATTTGAGTCACCAAAATTTATTGTCAAACCATATTCTTCTGGAGGATCTAAATATTGCATTCCGTAATTAAAAATACCGAAGATTAAAAGCAACAGAATAAGCGCAGTAATTACTGCTGATTTACGTTTATGTTTGGTATCTAGAACTGGCATTTTATTTACCTTTTACAGCTAAAATCATTTTTAATTTATTCTTATTTGCAATATCAATAACTTTCATAACATTTTTATAAGGCGCATCTTTATCACCTCTAATAATAATAGTTTTCTTCTTATCTGTACCAACTTCTTTTAAAATTTCACTTTCTAAATTAGCTGAACTAACTTTTGTTTTATTAATATAAAAAAGCGATTTATTTGTAATTGAAATTGCAACAGATTTACTGTTTTCAGTTTTTCCACCAGCTTTTGGTAATAAAACATCAATAGCACTTACAGTAACTAATGTTGAAGTAAGCATAAAAAATATCAACAATAAAAAAACAATATCTGTCATGGATGACATATTGAATGTTGGGTCTACTTTATTTCTTCCACGTAAGTTCATATTTATACTGGTTCGTTTAACAAATCTAAGAACTCAACAGATTTAGCTTCCATTTGATATACAACTTTATCCGTTCTAACCACTAAATGGTTATAGGTTATGTAAGCAATAATACCTACAATTAACCCCGCAACTGTTGTTGTCATAGCAGTATACAAACCATCTGAAAGTAATTTTATATCAATCTGACCACCAGCGTTTGCTATTTCGTGAATTGCAACAATCATTCCAATAACAGTTCCTAAAAAACCAATCATTGGTGCTGCGCCAGCAATAGTTGCTAAAACACTTACATTTCTTTCAAGTTGATAAACTTCTAACTTACCTGCAGTTTCAATAGCAGTATTTATGTCGTCTAAAGGTTTTCCTATTCTTGAGATTCCTTTACCAATCAAACGTGCCGTTGGTGTATTTTTACTTTTGCAAAGCGCGTCTGCAGATTCTAATTTCCCATTAGAAACATATTCTCTAATTTTATCCATAAAGTTTTTATCTACTTTAGAAGCTGCTTTTATGGCGAAGAATCGCTCAAAATAAATATACAAACCAACAGTTAATAACACAAAGAGGATTGCTATTATTATTTGCCCTCCTAAACCTCCATCCATAATTAATTTATAGATTGATAATGTTTTTTCTTCGGAAACTGCTTCTTCTAACAATTCTTTATTTTCTTGGAAAAATGACAACATTTATTATTATTTTTTAGTTCTTACCTACTAACGACTTTTATTTTTTAAAATTGTTTTAAAAATTAAAGAATCAATTTTTCTTAATATCAAAAAAAATGCCATTCTGTAATTTTACAAAATGACATTTTAAATTTATTTTATTTCTTTTAGACAAATGATCTAATTATTACAAAAGCTAATGAACCTACTAAAAAACCAATTAGTGCTAACCAAGATATTTTCTTAATATACCAGAAAAAATCTATTTTCTCCATCCCCATTGCAACTACACCTGCTGCAGAACCAATAATTAACATAGAACCTCCTGTACCAGCAGAAAAAGCAATAAAGTGCCATAAAGGATTATCTAACCCTTCAGAAAACATTCCTAAACTTGCTGCCACTAGTGGTACATTATCAATAACTGCAGAACCGATTCCTAATAAAATCACTACTAAATCAGAAACAACTGTTCCATCTAACTCTGAACCAATTAATGGAATCCCTTGTTTTAAACTATCTGCAAAGTTAAATAAAATCCCTAAAGACTCTAAAGCTGCTACTGCCATTAAAATTCCCAAGAAAAATAAAATACTTGGCATTTCAATTTTAGATAATGATGCATGAACTGGACTATGATGTGCTTCTGAAGCATGTTCTTCTGCCTCTTCTCCTTCTATACTAGAAATAGAAAATTTAGAATTACTATAAATTTCCGCAAATGTAGCTACAATCCCTAAAGACAACATCATACCCACATAAGGTGGTAAATGCGTAACTGTCTTAAAAACAGGTACAAATAAAATTGCTCCTAAACCTAAATACAGCATTCTTGCACTGTGTTGGCTTTTTGGTTTTTCAACTTCATTTTCATCAAAATCTATTTCACCTTTAAATGCAGGTAAAAAAGTTGCAATGAAAGTTGGTACAACCATACATAACAATGAAGGAATAAATAAATAAGTAAATAACATTCCTGTACTTACTTTATCTCCAATCCAAAGCATTGTGGTTGTTACATCTCCAATTGGAGAAAAAGCTCCACCTGCATTTGCAGCTATAATAATCATACCTGCAAACCAAATTCTATCATCTCTTGTTTTAACAATTTTTTGTAAGATTGAAATCAATACAATAGTTGCTGTTAAGTTATCGATAATTGCAGATAAAATAAATGCTAAAATTGAAAACATCCACAAAAGTTTCTTTTTACCCTTAAAGTTTACATACCCTTTAATAGTAGAAAAACCATCGAAATAATCTATAATTTCAACAATAGTCATTGCTCCTAAAAGGAAAACTAAAATTTCTGCAGTTTTTCCTAAATGATGTAATAACGTTTCTTCAACTAAATGTAACTTATCATCATGCGCCATTGATGCAAAACCATCAACTAAACCATGATTAGCGGAATCAAACCAATTAGAAAAATTATCAACTCCAAGAGATACCAAAGCCCAACAAACTGCCATCATAATTAAGGCAGGAATTAATTTATCTAATTTTAAATTATGCTCTAGTGTAATGGCTAGATACCCCATTACAAATACAATAATAATTACTGATTCCATTTTTAGTAAGTTTAGTTTATATTAATTGTTTTAATGCTATTTCAAATGCTGTTGAACAAATTTTAGTTTTTGACGCACTTTTATTAAATGTTTTCTGCAAAGCCTTTTTAATGATATTTGAAGTATCATCAAAAATTGCTTTGTCTTGCATTGGTAATTCTACTCTTGCTTCCATTAAATATGCAAAAACTCTAGCAATACCACAGTTAGAAATAAAATCTGGTAACAAACTTAAATGTTTATCTGTATATTCCATAATTGGGCCAAAGAAAATCTCTTTGTCTGCAAAAGGAACATTTGCTCCTGGAGAAATTACCTCTAAACCAGTATCAATCATTTGCTGAACTTGGCTTTGAGAAACTAACCTTGATGCAGCTGCAGGAATAAAAATTTCAGCAGGTAAACTCCATACTTTTTGATTGATTTCATCAAAAGGAATCATATTTTCTGAAACTAATTTATTACCGTCTTTAGACAAAAATAAAGCTGTCATTTCTTCCATAGAAAATCCTTCCTCATTAATTACACCACCATCTCTATCTATAATTCCAACAACTTTAGCACCTAATTGTGTTAAATAATAAGCTGCTGCGGAACCTACGTTTCCAAAACCTTGTACGATTGCTCGTTTTCCTTCAATTTTCCCTCCGTAAATATCGTAATAATGCTTTACCGCTTCAGCAACACCGTAACCAGTTAACATATCTGCAACTGTATATTTTCTTAATAAATCTGGCGAAAACTGTTTGTCTTCAAGTACTTTTATAACTCCTAGACGTAATTGTCCGATTCTATTAATTTTATCTGCTTCAGATGGTTTAAAATGTCCATTAAAAATTCCTTCTTGCGGATGCCAAACACCACAATCTTCTGTAATAGGAATTACATCTTTATCTGCATCCACATTTAAATCTCCTCCAGTTCCATAATAATGTTTTAACAAAGGTGTAACCGCTTTATACCAGCGTTCTAAAACACCTCTTTTTCTTGGATCATTTGGGTCGAAATTAATTCCTGATTTTGCACCACCAATTGCGGGTCCAGAAACGGTAAACTTCACTTCCATTGTTTTAGCTAAAGATAAAACCTCATTTTTATCCAAACCTTTTCTCATTCTTGTTCCACCACCTGCTGCTCCACCTCTCAATGAGTTTATAACTGTCCAACCTTCTGCATTCGTTTCTTGGTCTTTCCAATGAAAAACGATTTCTGGTTGCTTATTCTCGTATTTTTTAAGTAATTCTTTCATTTCTTTATTTAATGGTATTCAACTTTTAGTTTAATTTTTTTCTTACAATTTTCCGAGTTATTATATCTTTAAAAAGTTAAAGTTGATTCATAATTATAAAATAATTTTAATTAGTTTAAATTAATTCTAACAAACTTACTGTAAAAAAGTGATTGTTCAAATTATTTATTTTAATAATTATTTAGGCATAAAAATAACACCTGAAGAGTGATTCTCTCTTGCGCCGGTTACCGATTTTAAACAATTAACCTGATTATCAATACGTAACAGCCCTAAAAGAGCAAAAATTAATGCTTCTTTAAAATTAATTATTTTTGCTGAAGGAATAATTAAGGTTGTTTTTTTCTTTTGTTTAATTTTTGAAATCAAATAATCGTTAAATGCACCACCACCTGTAACCAAAATTTTTGCGTTTTTTGGCAGTTCATTTGCAACTGCCCAAGCTATATGATCTGTAAATGTTCTTAACAAATCTTCTGGTTTTTGATTTGATGATTCTAACCTTGGGAAAATTTCTTTTTTAACCCATTCTAAACCTAAAGATTTTGGCGGTTTCTCTTTATAATAAGACAATAAACGCAAATCAGACTCCAAAGCCATTAAAAATATTCCGTTAGATGCAATTTTTCCTTTATCATCATACTCAAAACCTAATTGTTCTGCATATTTATTCAACACAATATTTACAGGACAGATATCATAAGCAATTCTTTCATTTCCTTTTTGGAAAGAAACGTTTGCAAAGCCACCAAGGTTTAAACAGTAATCATATTCAGAAAATAACAACTCATCACCAACTGGAACTAAAGGTGCTCCTTGGCCGCCTAATTTTACATCTTGAGTTCTAAAATCGCAAACTATTTTTTGCTTTGTTATATCTGCAATAATTTGCCCATCACCAACTTGAAGCGTAATTCCTTTTTCTGGTTGATGCAAAACAGTATGCCCATGAGAAGCAATAAAATTGATATTATCAATATTAAATGTATTAATAAAATTATTTATTATTCCTCCTAATAATCTTCCATAGTCAAAATCTAATTTTTTTAATTCTTTATCAGAAAATGAAATTGCATTTTGAAGTTTATTTTTCCATTCATCAGAATAAGAAACCGTTTCTGATGCTAAAATATCAAAATCTGAAAGTTTTTTTTTATCAAATTTCACATACACTAAATCTAAACCGTCCAAAGAAGTTCCAGACATAACTCCTATTGCAAAAACTTCATTTTCAATCATATCTGTAAAAATAATAAATCATCACCTAAAATACGTTACGAAATCTATATATTTGTACTCGAATATTACGAATAAAATAAAAATACAAAATGGATTTTAGCCTAACAGAAGAACACATCATGATACGTGATGCTGCAAGAGATTTTGCACAAAACGAGTTATTACCTGGCGTAATAGAAAGAGACAACAAGCAAGAATTCCCACAAGAATTAGTTAAAAAAATGGGGGATTTGGGCTTTTTAGGAATTATGGTAGACCCAAAATACGGAGGAAGTGGAATGGACGCTATTTCTTATGTATTAATTATGGAAGAATTATCAAAAATTGATGCTTCTGCTTCCGTAATTGTTTCTGTAAACAACTCTTTAGTTTGTTATGGTTTAGAATCTTATGCAAACGAAGAACAAAAACAAAAATATTTAACAAAATTAGCTACAGGAGAATTTGTTGGTGCATTTTGTTTAAGTGAGCCAGAGGCAGGCTCAGACGCAACTTCACAAGCAACTACTGCAGAAGACAAAGGAGATCATTATGTAATTAATGGTACAAAAAACTGGATTACAAGTGGTGGCCGTGCAGATGTTTATTTAGTAATTGCACAAACAGACAGAGAAAAAGGACATAGAGGAATCAATGCTTTTATTGTCGAAAAAGGAACTGAAGGTTTTCATGTTGGCCCTAAAGAAGATAAATTAGGAATTCGTGGTTCAGACACACATACTTTACAATTTAACGATGTAAAAGTACCAAAAGAGAACAGAAT
The DNA here is from genome assembly GCF_036480315.1 of Polaribacter sp. Taxonomy (GTDB): domain Bacteria; phylum Bacteroidota; class Bacteroidia; order Flavobacteriales; family Flavobacteriaceae; genus Polaribacter. The sequence goes on along the minus strand of NZ_JAZGGG010000066.1, from coordinate 10,925 downwards.
TGGTGAAGATGGTTTCGGATTCAAATTCGCTATGAAAACACTCTCTGGAGGTAGAATTGGTATAGCTGCACAAGCTTTAGGTATTGCTGCAGGTGCTTATGAATTGGCTTTAAAATATTCTAAAGAGCGTAAAGCTTTTGGAACTGAAATTTGCAATCATCAAGCAATTGCCTTCAAATTAGCAGACATGCACACAGAAATCGAAGCTGCAAGAATGTTAGTTATGAGAGCCGCTTGGGACAAAGACCAAGGCAATAATTACGACATGTCTTCTGCAATGGCAAAATTATATGCCTCGAAAGTTGCAATGGAACACACTGTAGAAGCTGTTCAGATTCACGGAGGAAACGGTTTTGTAAAAGACTACCATGTAGAACGCCTAATGCGTGATGCGAAAATTACGCAGATTTACGAAGGAACTTCAGAAATTCAGAAAATTGTAATTTCTAGAGGAATTATCAAAGGATAAATTTAACCTTATATATAGTATTCAAAAATCCATCTTTTAAAAAGATGGATTTTTCTTTTGGGCGTGTTTTTGTGAAAAACAAAAACCGCGCTTTCCACTATATCTTTTTTTCATACTTCAAAAAAGGATGTCACTTCAATCGCTCACGCAAGCTTATTTAAAACTATAGTTCAAGCTCAATATCAAATAATTGCAAACCAGAAGAAGGTGCAATATTTCGCAGGAATTTTCTATCATTATCTTCTTTTAAATAATCTTCTATAAATTGCAAACCTAAATTTCCTTTACCAACTTCAAACAAAGTAGCCATCATTAATCGAATTTGATATCTCAAAAACCCTTTTCCTTTTACCTTTAATATATAAGACGTTTCAGGAAAGAAGTTAGCAGTTAAAATATCATTTTCTACAATTTCACAAGAATCAATAATTCTTTTAAAAATTGTTTGCTCGCTTGGTTTGGTGCAATATTTATGAAAATAATGCTCGCCTTCAAACAACTTTGCAGCAGTTTTCATTAATTCAATATTCAGGATTTCATCAATATTTACAATAAAAGGCGCAGCAAAAGGATGATTCTTATCACCAAAAGAGAAGTAATAATGATACTCTTTAACTTTAGAAGACTGTATAATATTAAAACTAGTGGCAACTTTTTGAACCGAAACCGCTCTAAAATCAGGCGAAAAGTTAGAATTCAATGACTTTAAGAACTCTTTTTCTTCAATTTCAGAATCTATAAACAATTGTAAGTAGTAAGAATTGGCAGAAACCTTTGCATCTGTTCTACCCACACCAATTGTTTTAAAGTTAAAGTCCTCAAAAACAAAAGACAACGACTTATCAACCATATCATGCAATGTCTTTGCATTGGTCTGTTTTTGCCATCCAGAAAAACGAAAACCTAAAAATTGCAAACAAACTATATAAGAAAATGAGTATTTCATAATGCAAAAGTACAATAATTACATTTTTTTTTACAAAACATGCATTTTTATGAATATCACAAAATTTCATCACACTTATTTAACAACCCTATAATTATAACCCTTAATAAGAATAAAAATAAACATATCTTAAAATATACCTATATTTTTTGACGGTTAAAATTCAGTATATATTGTTTTTAAGAAACACACCCCAAAAAATTAAAACAAAAAATATACATTTGCCACGTTCAATTAAAATAAAAACAAAACTTAAAAGAACTAACATTATGAAAAAAATCATTTTTACTTTATTATTAGTAAGTAGTTTAATAATAACTGGTCAGGAAAAAGAAGACAAAGGAACTTTCACATTAAGTGGAACAGTAGACGTATATCACAGTAGTAATCTTAAAATCGGATCTTTAGGTTCTGTTGGAGTTTTATCTGATGTACCTGCAAACGGTTTTGGTTTAGGTATGGTAAACACCGTTTTTTCTTACGAAAAAGGAAAAGCAGGAGTTGTAGCTGATTTAGCTTATGGTCCAAGAGCAAATGCAGCAAATGCATACAACGGGGCTATCAACCAATTATATGCTTATTATTATGCAACTGATAAGTTAAAAATAACTTTAGGACAATTTAATACATTTTATGGTTATGAGGTGATTTCTCCCGCAGGAAACTTCAATTACTCTGTATCTTATTTATTTAATGCAGGTCCTTTTTCACATACAGGGTTAAAACTTGATTATGCAGCATCTGAAGATTTATCTTTTATGCTTGCGGTTACAAATCCACATGGAATTACAGCTGGTGCAAACACAACAAGCGATTATCAATTAGGTTTTCAAACTGGTTATAAAGATCAATACTTCAACCTTGCCTATGGTGCAGATGGTTTTGGATTTACAGATGTTTTATATTTAGACTATACAGGTGGATTCGATTTATCAGGTTCTTTCTTTTTAGGAATTAATGCAGGGTACGCTAACTCAAGTGATGCAGATTCTGGCTACCAAGGTGTAGCTTTATATTTACAAAACACATTCTCTGACACTTTCTCATTAGGATTAAGGACAGAATTTTACACAACAACTTCTGGAACTAGAAATACTAGTCAATCTGCTTACACTCTTACAGCTAATAAATCTTTAACTTCTAGCTTAAATTTAATTTCAGAAGTAAGATACGACACTTCTAATGACGTTACTTTCTTTGGAAAAGATAATGTTACAGGAGCAACTTTAGCTGCAGTTTACTCTTTCTAAAACTATTAAAACAAACCTACGAGGCTATAATACCCTCGTAGGTTAATATACAAACAAAATTAAATTATTTATAATGAAAAAAATCGAAGCGATTATAAGAAAATCAAAATTTCCTGCTGTTAAAGAAGCACTACTTCAAGTAGATGTAAACTTCTTCTCTTATTGGGATGTAACAGGTTTAGGTAATGAAAAAGAAGGTCATGTTTATAGAGGTGTTAGCTATAGTACAAGTGACATTCAACGTAGACATATTACAATAGTAGTTAATGATGATTTTGAACAAATTACCATAAACGCATTGCTAAAGTCTGCAGCTACTGGAGAAGTTGGTGATGGTAAAATTTTTGTATCAGATATTTCTGAAGTATACAGAATACGAACTGGGGAAAAAGGTGGTGAAACTTTAAAGAAAAAATCTAAATAAAAAAAAATGGAATTACTTACAACAAATAACGTATGGATGATGATCTGTACAGCTTTAGTTTTCTTTATGCACACAGGTTTTGCATTTTTAGAAATAGGTTTAACAAGACAAAAAAATACAATTAACATTTTATTTAAAAACATCTTTATCATTACTGTAGGTTTGCTACTTTATTATATTGGTGGTTTTAACTTAATGTACCCTGGTTTCGCAGAAGGTTCTGTAGGTATTATTGATTTTGCTGGTTTTGGTATTACTCCTCCAGAAAATGGAATGACAGCAGAATATGCAGAAGGTGGTTATACTTGGTGGACAGACTTCTTATTTCAAGGAATGTTTGCAGCTACAGCCGCAACAATAGTTTCTGGTGCAGTAGCAGAAAGAATGAAGATTGGACCATTTATGATTTTTACAATTATTTATGTTGGTTTAATATACCCAATTGCTGGTTCTTGGAAATGGGGTGGTGGATTTTTAGACCAAATAGGCTTCTATGATTTTGCTGGCTCTACATTAGTACACTCTGTTGGTGGATGGGCCGCTTTAGTTGCTGTATATCTTTTAGGCGCACGTATTGGTAAATTTAAAAAAGGTAAACCACAAGCAATTCCTGGTCATAATATACCATTAGCAACTGCTGGAGTTTTAATTCTTTGGTTAGGTTGGTTTGGTTTTAATGGTGGTTCAGTTTTATCTGCAGATCCAGAATTGACTTCTTTAACTTTAGTTACAACTTGTTTAGCTGCTGCTGCAGGTGGTGTTGTAGCTGCTTTAGTCTCTTTCATTAAATACAAGAATTTAGATTTAACAATGTTCTTAAACGGTATTTTAGGAGGGCTCGTTGGTATTACAGCTGGTGCAGATGTTATGACACCAGAAAGCGCTATTATTATTGGAGCAATTGCTGGAATATTAATTGTGTTTGCTGTTTCATTTGTAGATGCAATTAAATTGGATGACCCAGTAGGAGCAATTGCTGTACACTTAATTTGTGGTATTTGGGGAACATTAGCTGTAGGTATTTTCTCTACAAATCCAGAACACACATTCTTAATACAATTATTAGGGGTAGCATGTTATGCCGCATTCTGTATAGCGTCTTCTTTCATTATTATTTTTACACTTAAGAAGACTGTAGGAATTAGAGTAAGTGAAAAAGAAGAATTAGAAGGTTTAGATGCCCATGAACACGGTATGGATGCTTATCCAGATTTTCGTTTAAACGAGCATTAATCAATAAAAACACTTATTATTTTACCTGCAAATGATAAATTTGCAGGTTTTCCTATTTATTACCATTTTCTCAATATTAAATGCTTTAATTATTATTAGTGAATTATTTATAGCAAAATTTTGATTTCATCATAAAAATTATATTTCAACCTTGAAAACACTGACTTTTTCTCAATAAAAAATATAAATTAGCCAATATAATTCAATAGAACATGGAGAAACAAGGCTTATATTTACCCGAATTTGAACACGAAAATTGCGGTGCAGGATTTATCTGTAATTTAAATGGAGAGAAGACAAATCAAATTATACATGACGCCCTAGAAATACTAGTAAAACTAGAACATAGAGGTGGTGTTAGTTCAGACGGAAAGACAGGAGATGGAGCTGGTTTATTAATAGATATTCCTCATACATATTTTAACCGTGTTTGTAATTTTCAAATACCCGAACAAAGAGAATATGCAGTTGCTATGGTGTTTTTACCTAAAAACACAAATCAATATAATTTTTGTAAAACTACATTTGAAAACGAAATAAAAGAACAAGGACTTTCTATTTTAGGATGGAGAGAAGTACCAGTAGATTCTTCTCAATTAGGAGAAATTGCTTTAGCATCAGAACCAAATATAGAACAACTTTTTGTTGGAAAAACTGAATATATAGATGAAGCAACTTTTAAAGCGAAATTATATATCGCTCGTAAAGTAGCAGAACATGAAATTAGAAATTCTAAAGTTTCTGAAAGTAAATACTTTTATGTTTCTAGCACCTCTATAACAACCATTATCTATAAAGGTATTATTATGCCTGAAGATATTGGACCTTACTATAAAGATTTACAAGAAAAAGATTTAGTTACTCGTTTAGCTCTAGTTCATCAACGTTTTTCCACCAACACAATGCCAACTTGGGAATTAGCACAACCATTTAGACACATGTGCCAGAATGGGGAAATTAATACTTTACGTGGTAATGTAAGTAGAATGCGTGTTCGAGAAGAAATCATGAAAAGTGATGTTTTTGGGCCACAAATAGATAAATTATTTCCAATTATATTACCAGGGAAATCAGATTCTGCTTCTATGGACATGGTTGTTGAGTTATTAACTCACACCGGTCGTTCATTACCAGAAATTATGATGATGATGATACCTGAAGCTTGGGAAAAACATAAAACCATGTCTAAAGAGCGTAAAGCTTTTTATGAATACAATGGTTGTATAATGGAACCTTGGGATGGACCTGCATCTGTACCTTTTACAGACGGTGATTATATAGGAGCTTTATTAGATAGAAACGGTTTAAGACCATCTAGATATACAGTTACAAAAAGTGGAAGCTTAATTATGTCATCAGAAATTGGTGTTGTAGATGTTGCTCCAGAAGATGTAAAAGAACATGGTAGATTAGAACCAGGAAAAATGTTCTTGGTAGATATGAATGAAGGAAGAATCATTCAAGATGAAGAAATAAAAAGTAAAATTGTTTCAGAAAGACCTTATCAAGAATGGTTAGATAAAACGCGTTTACATTTAAAAGATGTTCCAGATACTAATGAAACTTGTCCAATAGAAACTATTGATGTTAAAACGCGTCAACGTTTATTTAATTATACTTTTGAAGACATTCAAGAAGTAATTACACCAATGGCAATTGTTGGTAAAGAAGCTTTAGGATCAATGGGTATTGACACTCCTTTAGCAGTATTATCTGATAGACCTCAATTAATTTCAAACTACTTTAAACAATTATTTGCACAAGTTACAAATCCACCTTTAGATGGTATTCGTGAAGAAATTGTTACAGATATAAGTTTATCTTTAGGGAAGGATAGAAATATTTTCAGCATTACAGAAAGACAGTGTAGAAAGTTAAAAATTCAGAATCCTGTTATTTCTAATGGTGATTTAGAAAAAATTAGAAATATAGATATTGATGGTTTCAAAGCTGAAACAATCGAGATTTTATATTCAAAAGACAAAGGTTTAAACGGTCTAGAAGACGCTTTAGATGCAATTATTATTAAGGTTGAAAAGGCATTAGAACGAAAAACAAATATTATTATTCTTTCTGATAGAGGCGTTAATCAAGAACTAGCACCTATTCCTGCTTTGTTAGCCTGTTCTTTTGTAAACCATCAATTAAATCGTTTAAGAAAACGTTCTTTTTTCGACATTATTATTGAATCGGCAGAACCTAGAGAACCACATCATTTTGCTACTTTATTTGGGTATGGCGCAAGTGCTATTAATCCTTATATGGTTAATGAAATCATTAGAACTCAAGTTAAAGAAGGTTTTATTACTGGTATGGATGAGCAAGGTGCTGTTGATAATTTCAACAAAGCTATCGGTAAAGGTGTTTTAAAAGTAATGAACAAAATAGGAATCTCTACATTACATTCTTATAGAGGTTCTCAAATTTTCGAAATTGTAGGTTTCAACTCTCAATTTGTAGAAAAATATTTCCCTTATACAGCTTCAAGAATTGAAGGTATTGGTTTATATGAAATTGAAAAAGAAATCGATCAACGTTACAAACAAGCATATCCAGATAATCAAATTGATAAAAATTTAGGTTTAAATGTTGGTGGAGATTATAGATGGAGAAGAAATGGAGAACGTCATTTATTTAACCCAACAACTGTTGCCAAATTACAACAAGCTGTTAGATTAAGTGATCAAGCAAGTTATGATGTATATGCGAAAGTAATTAACGAACAGTCAGAAAGTTTAATGACAATTCGTGGTTTGTTTCAATTTGACAACCTAGATCCAATTCCATTAGATGAAGTAGAACCTTGGACAGATATAGTAAAACGTTTTAAAACGGGTGCAATGTCTTATGGATCAATTTCTAGAGAAGCGCATGAAAATTTAGCAATAGCCATGAACAGAATTGGTGGTAAATCTAATTCTGGTGAAGGTGGAGAAGACAGAAAACGTTTTCAAAAAGACATAAATGGAGATAGTAGAAACTCTGCAATAAAACAAGTCGCATCAGGTCGATTTGGGGTTACTTCACACTATTTATCTAGTGCAAAAGAAATACAAATAAAAATGGCTCAAGGAGCTAAACCTGGTGAAGGTGGTCAATTACCTGGGTCAAAGGTTTTACCTTGGATTGCTGCAGCAAGAAACTCAACTCCTTTTGTAGGATTGATTTCTCCTCCTCCACATCACGATATTTATTCTATTGAAGATTTAGCACAATTAATTTACGATTTAAAAAATGCAAATCGTGAAGCAAGGATTAATGTAAAATTAGTTTCTGAAGTTGGAGTTGGTACAATTGCTGCTGGTGTAGCAAAAGCAAAAGCTGATGTTGTATTAATTGCTGGTTATGATGGTGGAACAGGAGCTTCTCCTTTAACATCTTTAAAACATGCGGGATTACCTTGGGAACTTGGTTTAGCTGAAGCACAACAAACGCTGGTTTTAAATAATTTAAGAAGTAGAATTGTTGTTGAATGTGACGGTCAGTTAAAAACAGGTAGAGATGTTGCAATTGCAGCATTATTAGGTGCAGAAGAATTTGGTTTCGCAACAGCTCCTTTAGTTGCTTCTGGTTGTATTATGATGCGAAAATGTCACTTAAACACCTGTCCTGTTGGTATTGCAACTCAAGATAAAGAATTACGTAAGAACTTTAAAGGAACACCAGAACACGTTATTAATTTCTTCTTTTATATTGCTGAAGAATTAAGAAGTATAATGGCTCAACTTGGTTTTAGAACTTTAAAAGAAATGGTTGGGCAAACGCATAAAATTAATTCTAACAAGGCAATAAAACATTATAAAGCAAAAGGTTTAGATTTATCTAGCATATTACACAGACCAGCTGCTTATAGTAAAATGCCAATTAGGAATACAGAAAAACAAGATCATAATTTAGAAAACGTTTTAGATTTCACTATATTAAAAGACTCACACAGAGCCTTATATAGAAAAGAAAAAATGAATTTAGCATACCCTATCAAAAACACAAACAGAACTGTTGGTGCAATTGTAAGTCATGAAATTTCAAAAATATATGGTCATTTAGGTTTACCAGAAGATACTTTAAACATCAATTTCACTGGTTCTGCAGGACAAAGTTTTGGAGCATTTGGTGCACATGGATTAACATTTACTTTAGATGGAAATACAAATGATTATTTAGGAAAAGGTTTATCCGGAGCAAAATTGATTATTAAAAAACCAGCAAAAGCAGACTTTCTAGCAGAAAACAATATCATTGTTGGTAATGTTTGTATGTTTGGTGCAGTAGCTGGTGAAGCATACATTAACGGAATTGCGGGTGAACGTTTTGCGGTTCGTAACTCTGGTGCAACTGCAGTTGTAGAAGGTGTTGGAGATCACTGTTGCGAATATATGACTGGAGGTAAAATAGTTGTTTTAGGAAAAACAGGACGAAATTTTGCTGCTGGAATGAGTGGTGGAATTGCTTATATCTATGATCCAGAGAAGAAATTTACAAACGGGCTTTGTAATACAGAAACTATAGAATTTGAAGAAATTTCTGAAGAAGTTGCTGCAGAATTAAAAGCAACTATAGAAAAACACGTTTTATATACTGATAGTAGAAAAGGTGCTGCTTTATTAGCAGGTTGGGATACCAGTTTAAAAAACTTTGTAAAAGTGATGCCGATTGAATACAAAAAAGCATTAAAACGTTTAAAAGCAGAAGAACCAATGTTTGAAGAATTAACAAAAGCATAATGTCATGGGAAAAGTAACAGGATTTAAAGAGTTTGAAAGACAAGATGAAACATACACTTCTGTAAAAGTTCGTGTAAAAAATTATAAAGAATTTACAGTTCCTCTTTCAGAAAAAGAACTTACCAAGCAAGGTTCTCGTTGTATGGATTGTGGAATTCCTTTTTGCCATAGTGGTTGTCCATTAGGTAACTTGATTCCAGATTTTAATCATATGGCACATCAAGGTGAATGGAAAAAAGCTTCATGGATATTACATTCTACAAACAATTTTCCAGAATTTACAGGAAGATTATGTCCTGCTCCATGTGAGCAAGCTTGTGTGTTAGGTATTATTGAAGATCCAGTATCAATTGAAAATATTGAAAAAAATATTGTAGAACGTGCTTTTAAAGAAGGGTGGATAAAACCACAACCTCCAAAGAACAGAACAGGAAAAAAAATTGCTATTATTGGTTCTGGGCCAGCAGGTTTAGCAACAGCACAACAACTAAACAGAGCTGGTCATACAGTTACAGTTTTCGAAAGAGATAATGAAGTTGGTGGTCTATTGCGTTACGGAATTCCTAACTTTAAATTAGAAAAAGGGATTATTGATAGAAGAATTACAATATTAGAAGCAGAAGGAATTATAATTAAAACAAATATTAATGTTGGTGTCAATTATGATGTAAAAGATTTAAAAGATTTTGATTCAATTGTTTTATGTGGTGGTGCTACAGAAAGACGTAGTTTACCAACTCCTGGTATTGATGCTGATGGTGTTGTACAAGCAATGGATTTCTTAACACAACAAACAAAAGTAGTATTTGGTAAAGAAGTAAAAGATCAAGTATTAGCTACAGATAAAGATGTTATTGTAATTGGTGGTGGAGATACAGGTTCAGATTGTATTGGTACTTCAAATAGACATGGAGCAAAATCTGTGGTTAATTTTGAAATTATGCCAAAACCTCCAGGACATCGTTCACCAACAACTCCTTGGCCTTTTTGGCCTTTGCAATTAAAAACTTCTTCTTCTCATAAAGAAGGTGTAGAACGTAATTGGTTAATAAACACAAAAGAATTTGTTAAAGATAAAAACGGAAAGTTAACTGCATTAAAAACAGTTAATGTAGAATGGAAAATGATTCCAGGTCAAAGACCTCAATTAATAGAAATTGCAGGCACAGAAAAAACGTGGCCTTGTGATTTAGCTTTATTAGCTCTTGGTTTTACAGGGCCAGAAAGTACTTTGGCTGATAAATTAGGTGTTGAAAGAGATGGGCGTTCTAACTATAAAGCAGCGTATGGTAAATACCAAACGAATGTACCAAACATATTTACTGCTGGAGATATGCGACGTGGACAATCACTAATTGTATGGGCAATTTCTGAAGGTAGAGAAGCAGCAAGACAAGTAGACGTTTATTTAATGGGTAAAACAGAATTACCTTCAAAAGATGTTTCTGGAGATTTAGTTGCTATATAAAACATAGTAAACTTATATATAAAGACAGTGTTACAAAATCTGTGGAAGTTTAAAAGTTTCAATACAATAGCTAGAATAATGTCAATACATTATAAAAAATACTCAACTACTTTGATAATAGAAGTACAAATGCTTCTGCTGAATATTTTAATGCCAAAATTAAAGCCTTTAGAGCACAATTTAGTGGCGTTAGAAATATAGAATTCTTTCTCTTTAGACTATCTAATATTTATGCCTAATCCTAAAAATTCCACAAGTTTATGACTTGATCCATTATATCCTAATATATAAATTATTTTCATAAAAAAAGCCTCAATTCGTAAAGAATTGAGGCTTATAAAATCTTAAATAAATAAGATTAAGAAAGGCGGCGACCTACTCTCCCACATAAATGCAGTACCATCGGCGCTA
>NZ_JAZGGG010000065.1:0-14681 GCF_036480315.1 Polaribacter sp. | reverse complement strand
CCTTTTAATTTAATAATTTCTTTATAGGTTGATGGAAATTCTCCATTGAGTTCATTAGCAATCTGTTTTGCGCTAAAATGAAGGTTTCTTGCACGTGAATAATATCCGAGGCCTTGCCACATTTTTAATACGGTGCTTTCATCTGCTTTTGCGAGGTCGAAAACAGACGGAAAAGTGCTTGTAAATTTTAAATAATAAGATAATCCTTGAGCAACTCTTGTTTGTTGTAGCATGATTTCACTCAACCAAATGAAATATGGGTTCTTAACTTTACGCCAAGGTAGTTCTCTTTTATTTTGTAAGTACCAATAAATTAGTGAGTTAGAAAATTTCATCTTTAAAAAATAGAATTGCAATATTACATTTTAAAATTCACATAAATTTAAGTCTTTATTTTTTTGGAATTGATTAATTATCATATATTTGCATCCGCATTTTTGAGAGTAAATTATAAAATATATATTAAAAAAAGAGACATGACGAAAGCAGATATCGTATCAAAAATTTCAGATAAATCAGGAATTGAAAAAACAGATGTTTTGGCAACTGTGGAAGCATTTATGACTGAAGTAAAGGGTGCATTAGAAAATGGTGACAACGTTTATTTAAGAGGTTTTGGTAGTTTTATTATCAAAACAAGAGCAGAAAAGACAGGTAGAAATATTTCAAAGAATACAACTATTAAAATTCCTGCTCATAACATTCCAGCTTTTAAACCAGCAAAAACTTTTACTGAAGGAGTAAAAAGTAAAGTAGCTGTTAAGTAACAAAATACTAATCTAAACCTTAAATGGTTTAAAAAACAATTAACATTATGCCAAGCGGTAAAAAAAGAAAGAGAGCAAAAATCTCTACACACAAAAGAAAGAAAAGAGCTAGAGCAAATAGACACAAAAAGAAAAAGTAAGCTAACGCTTACTTTTTCGTTTATTATTTAGCGAAAAAGATTACAAACAAAAAGTTCATTGACATTAGAGGGTTTACTTGCTGTGTAAAGCAGTAGATCTTCTCACGGTATTTAAAAATACCTGACAATATTAATCCATCTGCACAATACAGTGCAGTGTTAAAACCAAATTCAGCATGAAAACAGAATTAATAATTCGTTCAAATTCATCTGATATTGATTTTGCCTTATTAAGGGATGGAAAACTTATTGAATTAAATAATGAAACAACTGATAACAAATTTTCTGTAGGCGATATTTTTTTAGCTAAAATAGGAAAAGTGTTAACAGGTTTAAATGCAGCCTTTGTTAATGTAGGGTATCCAAAAGATGGGTTCTTACATTATCATGATTTAGGTGCGCAGGTAAATTCATTAAACTCTTTCATTAAGAAAGTAAGCACAGGTAAGTATAAAGAATTCACTTTAAAGAACTTCCAAAAGGAAGAAGACATTAACAAAGACGGTAGTATTAATAATGCACTAAAAACAGGGCAAAACTTGTTGGTGCAAATTGTAAAAGAACCAATTTCTACAAAAGGGCCAAGATTAAGTTCAGAACTTTCTATAGCTGGTAGGTTTTTAGTTTTAGTTCCTTTTTCTAATAGAGTTTCTGTCTCTCAAAAAATTGAAGACCCAAAAGAAAAAGAACGTTTAAAGAGATTAGCAAAGAGCATAAAACCTAAAGGTTTTGGCGTTATATTAAGAACTGTTGCTGAAGGAAAAAAGGTAGCAGAACTAGATAAAGATTTGCAAAATTCACTAGAACGTTGGCAAAGAATGTGTAAAAGTATACCAAACACAAACACACCAACAAAAATTTTGAGTGAATTAAACAGAGCATCTTCAATTCTAAGAGATGTTATGAATGATTCTTTTACAAACATTGTAACAAATGATGAAACTTTGAAAGTTGAAATAAAAGAGTATTTACAAGAGATTTATCCTGAAAAGGAAAAAATTGTAAAATTACACAAATCTGAAACTCCTATTTTTGAAAAATATGGAATTGAAAGACAAATTAAAACATCATTTGGTAAAACAGTTTCTATGAGCAGAGGTGCCTATTTAGTTATAGAGCATACAGAAGCTTTACATGTTATTGATGTAAATAGCGGAAACCGTTCTAATAAAGCTGGTTCTCAAGAAGATACTGCATTAGAAGTAAATCTAATTTCAGCTACCGAAGTAGCACGTCAGTTACAATTACGTGATATGGGTGGAATTATAGTTGTAGATTTTATTGATATGCACAAAGCTGAAAACAGAAATAAACTGTATCAGCATCTAAAAGAGCAAATGGCTCTAGATAGAACAAAACACAAAATATTACCTCCAAGTAAATTTGGATTGGTACAAATTACAAGACAAAGGGTAAGACCTGAGTTAAGTATAAAAACTACCGAAGCCAACCCAAATAAAAATGGAGATGTAGAAGCGCCAATTGTCTTATTAGACAAAATTGAAGCAGATTTAGAAAAATTTATTTCTAATCCAAAAAATAAAAAGATACAATTACACTTGCATCCTTTTATTGCTGCTTATCTTTTAAAAGGCGTAAATTCTATTCGTTTTAGATGGTATCTAAAACACAAAAAGTGGATTACCATTATACCTAGAGATGCTTACACATACTTACATTATAGATTTAAATCTCCAAGAGATTAATTTTATAATTGTAAAAGGCAATAATTTTTTATCAAAAAAACCCGCAACTTTTAAGTTGCGGGTTTTTGTTTTTATAGAACCTTTCTATCTATTTTAAAGTGTGGTAATATGCTAAAAGCTTTACAGCATCACTTTCATTTTTTACTTTTAATCTATTGCTTTTTATATACTTTTTTAATTCTTTTTTCTTGTCCGAAAGAACTTTAAGTATATCTTTTTCCTTTAATCTTACATTAGCATATTTGTTGTCTTTGTTAAGAATATAAAACTTTTTTATTGTTACGTATTTCTTGTTAAGCTCTGTGTTATTGTAGCCATTATTAAGAACGTAAGGCTCTTTTAAAGTTTTATTGTAATCAATTAAAAGATAATTCCCTTTAGATAATGTTGGTACAGCAAAGTAGTTTCTATAAACATCATCAACAAATCTATTTGTTTCAATTCTTACAAAAGATGTGTTATTAATTACAAAACCTGTTACAGATTTATCTCTTAATATAAAACCTTTTTTTGCTCTAGCTGCGTTTCCTATAATTGGTTCTCCTGCTACCATGTCATATTGTATTCTTGCTTGTGGTGCATTTATAGAATCATTAATTGTTATTTGCCCATAACCCCATTCATCTAGTAAATATTGATGACCATTAATACCATCTGTCTTATAATTCATGTCGTTAAAAACACGAGCTGTTTCTTCAATTAGGCTAATAGCAGTTAATCCTCCTTGTGCTAAGCATACATTTCCCAATAGGAATATTGACCATAATAATTTTTTCATAATTTTATAATTTGTTTTGAGTTAATAGATTATTGTTTTTCTTTAATTAAATAAATATAGACAGGATAATGATCTGAATATCCTCCTGTGTAGCTACCGTTTGAAAAACTTCTAAAAGGATATCCTTTGAATCTTCCTTTTTTATCGCTTAAAAAACGTTTGTTAAATATCATTGCTTTGTACATTTTGTAAGTAGAAAAATCTTTCTCTCCTTTGTCTAATAATTGAGATGTAAAAAGTATTTGATCAAATAAGTTAAGATTGTCTCTGTAGGCAAGCGTATTAAATCCTCTTCTATGCAAATCTTCGTAAGGATTATACAAATCACCTTCTTCTACATTTTTCTTTTTACTCTTTGTTTTTAGAACTTTCTTAAAACTTGAGTTTATAGGGTCGTCATTAAAGTCCCCCATAGTTAAAATTTTAGCATTTGGTTCTTGCTCTCTTATTTGTTCTATAATTTTTGTATTCTGATATGCTGCTTTTTCACGTAAAGGTCTACTTTTGGCTTCTCCACCACTTCTAGAGGGCCAATGATTTACAATTACATGAATTAATTCATCATCTAAATAACCAGAAACTAATAATTGATCTCTTGTATAAACCTTATAGTTATTCCTATAAATATTAGGGTTAAAAACTTTATGATAAATGGGCTTAAAATATCTTTTTTGATATAATAAAGCTACATCAATTCCTCTTTTATCAGGAGAATCATAATGAATAATTCCATAGCCTTTCTTAATTAGGTGTTTAGACTTTACTAAATCTTCTAAAACACTCAAATTCTCTACTTCAGATACTCCAATAATTGCTGGACTTGTTTTTGCTTTATCTAAACCGATTTGTGCAATTGTACTAGAAAGCTTATCAATTTTATCCCAATAAACTTTAGATTTATTAGATTTCAGTTTCATTATTGGACTAGCCTCGTCGTTTTTAGTTACATCGTTTATGGTATCAAACAAGTTTTCTAAATTATAAAAAGCAATTGTTCTAATATTATATTTTTTCCCCTGCTTCTGTCCAAAAGAAACGGAGATTGATAATAGTAGTAAAATAGTTGCTTTTTTATACATTCTATAATATTAATGCAAATTTATAAAACAAAAATTAAGCCAAAAACTATATAATGATACTTTAACATATAAACATGTTTTTTTAACATATTTATGTTTTTTTAACATAAATGTTAAAGACCAAAGGCTTTGTAGAAAATTAAAAATAGGGTATTTATTCTTTTTTTAAATAAAAAAAGGCTAGCTTTACTACGCTAGAAAATTAAAAAGTAAATATTATGAAAAAAACTATTGTCCTAATAGTTCTGTTTCTATTGTGTTTTACAACAATAAATTCTCAAAATTTTGTAAAAGGAATTGTTGTAGACAGTAATTCAGAAAATCCATTACAAAGTGTTTTGGTTCGTGTAATTAATACTTCAATCAGCCAGTTTACCAAAGCAAATGGTGTTTTTAATTTAAACAACCTTACCAATGGAAATTACATTATAGAAATTAAATTATTAGGTTATGAAACACAAAATTTCCCTGTCGAGCTTTCGGGTAAAATAATAGATTTAGGAATTCTCTTGTTGTACAAAGATATTACTGAAGACCAAGATTTAAGTATTGTTACAATTACAGATGATGAATTAAATGATGATGGAGGCGCTTCAGATAATATTTCGGGTTTGTTACAAGCAAGTCAAGATGTTTATTTAAGAACAGCAGCTTTTGAGTTTAGCTCTTCATTTTTTAGAATTAAAGGCTTAGATTCTGAAAACGGAAAACTACTCATTAATGGATTAGACATGAACAAGCTTTATAGTGGAAGACCACAATGGAGTAATTGGGGAGGTTTAAATGACGTTTTAAGAAATCAAGAATTTAGTACAGGTTCAACAGCGTCTGCTTATACTTTTGGTGGAATTTTAGGTTCTACAAACATTAATGTAAGAGCATCAGTACAAAGACAAGGAACTCGAATTTCTTATGCCACTGCTAACAGAAGTTACCTACACAGAGTTATGGCTACACATTCTTCTGGGATGTCAAAAAAAGGTTGGGTTTATACAATTTCAGCTAGCAGAAGAGCTGGTAGTGAGGGTTTTGTCGACGGTACATTGTATAATGCAAATTCATTTTTTGTTTCTCTTGAAAAGAAATTTAATGAAGAACACAGCTTAAATTTTACTTCTATAACCGCCTTTAATAGAAGAGGTAAATCTGCACCACAAACGCAAGAAGTTTTTGATTTAAAGGGGTTAAAGTACAATTCTTATTGGGGTTTACAGAATAATGAAATTAGAAACTCTCGTATAAAAGAAGTTTCTGAACCAATTTTAATGTTGAATCATTATTGGAATTTAAATAAGACTACTTCTATTAATACTAATATTTCTTATCAATTTGGTAAAACAGGAAATAGTAGAATAGATAATAATGGAACTAGAGTAGATGGAACTGCTTTGGATGGTAACGAAAATCCTTACATAGTTAATTTAGGGGCTTCTAATCCAGACCCAACATATTACCAGAAATTACCTAGTTATGGTTTAAGACAAGGATATTCTAATATTTATGGTATTCAACAAAACTTTGTAAAAGATGGTCAATTAAATTGGAATCGTTTGTATAACGCAAATTTAAACCTTAATAATGGTGGTAATTCTTCTTATGTTTTATATGAAGACAGGAATGATGATACTCAATTTACCCTTAACAGTATTTTGTATAAAGAAATTTCAGAAAACATTACAATAAATGGTAGAGTTCAATATACTAAATTACAATCTAGGAACTTTGCAGAAGTATTAGATTTATTAGGAGGTACAGGTTATTTAGATGTGGATTCTTTTGCTGATTCTTTTGATGAAAAACAAAACGATTTATTAAACACCTTAAATATTGTTGGAGTAAGTGAAAAACTTAAATACAATTTCAACTTATTTTCTAGTGTATTAGATGGTTTTATTCAAGGACAATTTAAATACAACAAAGTAGATTTTTATATGGCAGCGAGTGTTACTAAAACTTCACATCAAAGAGAAGGTTTGTTTCAAAATGGTGGTTTTCAAACGACTTCATTAGGTAAATCCGAAGAATTAG
Source organism: Polaribacter sp. (assembly GCF_036480315.1). Classification (GTDB taxonomy): domain Bacteria; phylum Bacteroidota; class Bacteroidia; order Flavobacteriales; family Flavobacteriaceae; genus Polaribacter. Next base: position 8,183 of record NZ_JAZGGG010000065.1, on the reverse strand, counting down.
GTTTTACAAATTATGGTGTAAAAGCAGGTTTAACTCATAAATTAACTGGTCGTCATTTATTAAATTTTAATGCAGGTTATTTAACCAAAGCTCCTAATTTAAGAAACTCATTTTCTAATTCTAGAGAAAATAATAGTACAGTAGATAATTTAACAAGTGAGAAAATTATTTCTGCAGATGCAAGTTATGTTTTTAGAGGTCCAATTTTACAAGCAAAAATAACGGGTTATTATACAAAAATACAAGATGCTACAGAAATTTCTTTTTTCTTTGCTGATGGTATTGGTGGAGATAATACAGCTTTTGTACAAGAGATTTTATCAGAAATTGATAAAAAACATTTTGGGGCAGAATTTGGTATAGAAGCACAAGTTACATCAACCATAAAATTAAAAGCAGCAGGTAATTTAGGGCAATATACCTATGATAATAATCCTAATTTATATTTAACCACAGAGAACAACACACGTTCTACTGATGCAGGTTTTGTAAATGGACGTAAAGATTTTGGTGCCTCAAATCTTAAGAATTACAAATTAGCAGCAGGCCCACAAACAGCTTATTCTGTTGGTTTCGAATATAGAGATCCAAACTATTGGTTTGTTGGTGCAACTGTAAACTTTTTTGATAATGTGTATGTAGATATAGCTCCTTTAACAAGAACTTCAAACTTTGCAGACGACGGAGGAATCCCTTTTAATAACTACGATGTAGATATTGCAAGACAATTATTACAACAAGAAAGGTTTAATGAATATATGGTTGTAAATATGATTGGTGGTAAATCTTGGAAAGTTGGAAATAAATATATTAGTTTTTTTGCGAGTCTTGGTAACTTGTTTAACACCAAGTACAAATCTGGAGGTTTTGAGCAAGGTAGAAATGCAAATTACAGACAACTGAAAGAAGATAAGGCGCTAGATACACCTGTCTTTGGAAATAAATATTGGTTTGGTAGAGGAACGTCTTATTTCTTAAATGTTAACTACAGATTTTAAAATAAAAAATTCATTAATATCTATAATTATGAAAACAAATAAAATTTACGGCTTTTTATCATTTATAATGATAGCCATTACATTAATATCTTGTGTGCAAGATGGAGATTTTACAGTACCAGATGTTTCTGTAGTAGAGCCAAATATTACAGCAAACTCTACAATTTTAGCAGTTAAAACAGCTTTGCAACAAGAGTTTAATTCTAGCGGAAATTTAGTGTATACATTCTTTGAAAATGAAGACAATCCTACTTATGCAGTAGGTTATGTGGCTTCTAGTGGTGCAACTGGTAACTTTTATAAAAAGTTAATGGTGCAAGATAAAGCTGAAAACCCAACTGCAGGAATTGAAATAGTTATAAATCAAACTTCATTAAGCGAAACTTTTGATATTGGTAGAAAAATCTATATTAAATTAGATGGTTTATCTGTTTCTTATGATGATGGTGGTAATAATACTAATAGTAGTTCAGTTGACGATATTGATCCAACAAACTCTGTTGTTGGAAAGTATGTTTTAGGAGTTTTAGATGGAGTTAGAGTAGATGATATTCCTTCAACATCTGTGGAAAAACATATTTTTAGATCAGCAACAGTTGTGGAAATTATTCCCTCAAATATAAAGTTAGCAGATATTACAGGAGCTCATATTAGTACAATGATTCAATTAACCGATGTACAAATATTAAAGTCAGACTTAACAAAAACTTTTGCAGGCGAAGCTAATGATCAATTTGATGGTTTTAGAACTATTTTCGAATGTGAAACAGAAAAAACAATTCAATTACAAACAAGTACGTTTGCAAGTTTTAAGTCCAACTTAGTACCTCAAGGAAAAGGTGTTTTTACAGCTGTTTTATCTAAAGATTTTAGATCAGAGGTTTTGGTAGCAATTGCTAATAAACCATCAGATATAGAATTTACGAATTTCGAAAGATGCGATCCTCCCGTTCTAGAGTGTACAAGTATACCTGGTGGTGGAACAATTTTTTTCTCTGAAGATTTTGAAGGTTTTGGTTCTTATACATCAGAAGGTTGGGGTAATATAAATATTGATGGAACAAACACAAGTTGGTTTATAGATAGTTTTAGAAGTACTTATTCTAGAATTTCTGCTTTTAGATCTGGTAATGCCATGGCAAATGTTTGGTTAATTACTCCTGCAATTAACATGGATAATACAACAGATGAAGAATTACTTTTTGATATTCAAGCGAGTTATGATAACGGCACAAATTTATCGGTATTTATTTCTACAAATTATTCAGGTGACCCAACAAATGCAACTTGGCAGCGTTTAGATGCTACAATTCCTTCTGGTCCAAATAGTGGTTTTGGTGATTTTAAAACTGTAGGGCCCATAAATATTTCTTGTATAGAGGGTAATAATGTTAGAATCGGATTTTTTTATTTAGGGGCAGACCCAATAGCTACCACTAGATATCATTTAGATAATATAAAAGTAAGAGGAAACTAATATTTTCAAAAACAAAAATATAAAACCAGTAAAGTTAATTCTTTACTGGTTTTTTGTTTTCTAAAGTGAAATATTAAATAAATTGGGTGTTTTTCCTCTTACTGGAATTTAAAAGAATGTATAGCTTTGTATAAAAAAACATGAATACTTTAGAAAATATAATTGAAACTAGTTTTTCTGTAAGATTAGAATTAGAAGAATTAACAACAAGTGGCGTTTTAAATTTTGAAACAAAAATGTTTAGTAATAATAACTCTTTTTGGAAAGGTACTATGTTAATCATACCTGTATATGGGCTTTATAAGGTGTCTTGGGGGTTTTATCAAAACGCGTTAGAAACTTTTTATAATAACACACAAACATCATTATCTTTAAAAATTAATTCTGAAATACATAAAGAAACAGCAACAATAACTAGAAAAACTGCTAGTTCATATTCAAGAAAAGAGTCTCATAAAACAGTAACATTACTTTTAAGAGAAAATGAAACATTGTCTTTAAAAGCAGAAGTTTTAGATAAAAATAACCCAAAAATGAAAGATATTTATTTTAATATTGAAAAGTTATAAACTGAAGAAAATTTTAAATTCAGTTGCTAAAAATATAATTTAGTACAAAAAACCAATAAAGTTTATTCTTTATTGGTTTTTATTTTTAAAAGAAAATGTAAAATTATAATGTGTAAATTTTATTTTTAATTGCATACATAACTAGTCCTACACGGTTTTTAACATTCAACTTTGTAAATAAAACATCTCTATAACCATCAATCGTTTTTGGACTTAAACACATCTTATCTGCAATTTCTTTATAGGTTAATTCAGTACAAGCTAATTTCATAAAAGTAAGTTCTCTTTCTTTAAAAGTAATTGAGTTTTTTCCGTTTCCAGAAATAGATTGCATTAATAAATTAGTAACATTTTTAGTATGAAAAAAGCCATTTTCTGCAACTTCTATTAATGCGTGTTCTAAAACTGATTTCTCTGTGTCTTTTAATAAATACCCAATAGCACCAACTTTTAACATTTTAAGAACGGTAGCGTCAGCATCTTCCACAGAAAGTGCCATTACATCTACGGCTGGGTGGTTGTTTGTTATCCATTCGGTGGTTTCTATTCCGTTCATAATGGGCATATTAATATCCATAAGAACTACATCAGGAATGTTCTTTGGTGAATTTGAAAATTTGTCAATTAATTCCTGTCCGTTTTTACAAGTATATAAAACTTTAAATTTATCAAAAGTATTTACCATACCTGCAATTGCTTGCGATAATAATGTATGATCATCAACAATAACTACCGAGTATTTTATCATAATTTATAATTTATTGAAAGTGTGGTTCCTTTATCTTTTTCAGAAGAAAATTTTGCTTCAGCGCCAATTAATTTAGCTCTGTTTTTTATGTTTTCTAAACCAATTCCTTTATTTAAATTTTCTTCGGAAGAAAAACCAATTCCATTATCCGAAGCAGAAATAAACAAGTTTTTATCTGTATAATTCAATGTCACTTTTAAAGTAGAAGCTTTAGAGTGTTTAATGGTATTAGAAAAGAATTCTTGTAAAATTCTAAAAATAATAATACTAGATTTTTTATCTATTTCACTTTCTTGTCCGGTAATCACTAAACTAGAATCAATAAAATTTAGACGATTAAAACGATCAATTTCTAATTGAATAGCCTCTCTTAATTTAATGTTCTTAATAGCTTCTGGATTTATCAATTTAGATAAAGCTCTAACTTCATTTAAACCTCTAGAAATGGTTTCTGAAACTTCGTTTATATTTTCTTCAGTAACACTTTGTAGTTGAATCTTTGCCAAGGTTAAAAGCTGCCCAATATTATCATGCAATTCCCAACTAATATTACGTAGCGTTTCTTCTCTAATTTCTATTTGTGTTTCTGCAATTTCTTTTTCGAAACGTTTTTTATTTTCTTCTTGTTCTTGCAGTAACTTGTTTTTTCTACGTTGAAAAACAGTGAAAAGCAAGACTATAAATATCACGCCTAAAACAACAATTAGAGTTGCAATTATTAATATTATTTTACTTCTTTCAAGTTCCATATTAATCCAATTATAAAACAACTGTGCATAAAGATAGTTAATGCATTCATTATATAAAATAATTTTGCTACATCTGAAGGTGGGATTTCAGTCAAATAATTAATTATAGCTAATAACGGCATAGCTCCTAAATAATAAACTAATAACCCTGTTGTTATCCAAAATGTATTGTCTTTTTTGTAATTAATTATTTTATCTGATATTAAAAATTCTCTTAAATATAAAATGCTAGTTATGCCAACTAATGTAGAGCCAATAAGAACAGATATTGTGTTATATGTCCTAACAAATAAAGATATTCCGTAATAAAAAAGTGTTAGAATAAATGTTAAATTGAAAATTAATATTACAATCTTAATTATTCTTTTAAATTGTTTTCTTTTTACCACTTTAAGGAAAAATAGAAAGACAAAATTAAATTCAAATAATATATTAATATTATATAAAAGCATTGATTTTACTTCATACCATTTAAGTAAAAGAGCTATAAAATCAATTAAGCTAATTGAAATTATAAAGCATAAAAAATAGACAATCCAATCATTTTTCTTAAACTTAAAGTAAAAAAATAAGTACAGAAAAACGGCAATAAAAGAGATAATATGTACAATAGAGGTTATCAAATTACATTGGTGGACTTATATGACTTCTGTTTCCAGCAGAACTTTCTCTGTCAATAGTTTGTTGGAACATCATCGCTTTATTTTCCATCATTTTAGGTTGTTTAAATGAATCATAAGTCCAAGTGTAATTATATTTTTGTAAAATATCTCTAAATAAAGCTGGTTTACCTTTTGTTGAATGTAAAGGATCAAAACTAACTCTTGTTTCACCATTAATAGATGTGGCTGGGATGTAAAAAAAAGTTTGAAACTCTCTAACTTTTTCATCTTTATAATTCTCTGGGTAAGAGGCCATCACAAAATTAATACTTGTTAATTTTATTTCTTTTTCTTTAGATAATTTTTCTACATAAGCAATATAGTTTTTTAATTGTTCTACAGGTATATTTATAACTCTAGAATCTTCTTTACCAAAAGCTTTCATTAAAGCTTGTTTTTTATTAGCATCATAATGTTGTAACATAGATGCTATTTCTTTGTAAGTTAATAAGTTTGTTGGTTTAGTAACTTCTTTTTTATCTTTGTTACAATCTGAACAACATGAGGAAAAAACTAGTAGACATGTAAATAGTAATAAAAGTTTCTTGTTAACTGATTTCATAATTTAATTTTTTTGGGTTAATGGTAGCCAATTTACAATTTTAATTTATTTAAAAAGTAAGGAGAGAGGTGTTTTGTAAACAATGCGCATTAAACCAGTGTGTTACAAAAAAAGCCCAATAATATAAAGTGCATATTCCTTTTTAAAAAGGGTGTTTTTCCTGTATAAATTATAAGGTTATACCTGTTGTGGATTTTTAAGACAATTTAGAGATTTGCATTATAAATGAGCTACTTATGATATCATTTTGTCTTCAGGGGAAATTGCTATAAACACCTTACTTTTTATGTAAGGTGTTTTTTTCGTTTTCTATTAAAAATAGTGAAAACCCCTTATAAAAACCAACTTTATCTTCTAATGTTATAGTTATTAGCCTCTTGTGTAGGTTTTTTTTTGATTGCAATTTTGTAGCACCAAAAAAAAATAAAATGAAAAACTTATTAAATGTAGCTATTAATGAGATTGGCGTAAAGGAAATTGCAGGAAGTAGAGATAGTAAACGCATTTTAGAATACGCAAAAGAATCTGGTTTTCCATGGGTAAATAATGATGAAACTCCCTGGTGTAGCATTTTTATAAATTGGGTAGCAAAAAAAGCAGGCTTAAAAAGAAGCGGTTTTGCATCTGCTCGCTCTTGGTTAAATGTAGGGGAATCTATCAATAGCCCTGAACCTGGTGATATTGTTGTGTACTATAGGAATGATATAAATTCATGGGAAGGACACGTAGGTATCTTTTTAGGTTATTCTGAAAATGCAGAACGTATTTATACTTTGGGAGGAAACCAAGAAAACTCTGTATCTATTTCTGCTTATTCGGCAGAGAAGTTACTAGGTTTTAGAAGGCTAAATCCAAGTAGAAAACCAATTTTACCAAAACCGATTTTAAAAAGAGGAGTAAAAGGTGTAGAAGTAGAAAAATTACAGAATATCCTAAAATTTTTTGGCTATAAAACGGGTACTTCAGATGGGGATTTTGGGCCTAAAACAGAAAAAGCTCTAATCTTATTGCAATCTACAGAATTTTGCAGAGAAGCAACAGGAATCTATGATTTAAAGACTAAGAAATACATAAATCTATTATTAGAAAAAAAAGGTTGATTCTTAAAAATATAGGCGGAAACCGAAAAGCCAGTTTTAAATAGAGTAGGTGAGATTAAAAAAAATGTTATGTTAGTTAATATTAAAGCAGATTTTACTTGTGACAATAGTTATTCTATATGGATAGGAGATGAAAACAGTGTCCACACAAAAATTACACAAGCTACTAATACACAAGCGAGTCAAATTTTTAATGGAGAGCATATAAATTTTAATGCTTTAAAGCCCGAATACTTATATGTTATTGCTTGGAGTGATGATAGTACCAAACAAGGATTAATTGGTTCGTTTTCTGGAGGAATAACAATAAATACTGGTAATCCTTTATGGGAAGTTTTACCAACAAAGAGTAATAAAGATAATAATCAATTTCCAACAAAAAATGAAATTAATAGTTTTGTTACACCTTCAGTTCCTTTAGATTGGAAAAAACCTTTTGTAGGACCAACAAATGCAAACACTTCAAGTATTTATAGTAGTGTTAATCCTATTAATGGAATAGATATAAATGCTAACTGGGTTTGGCATAATAGTAATAATTCTTCAAATCCTTTTGTTGGAGGTCATAATCATGATGAATTTTTAGTATTTAGAATTCCTGTAAAATATTTAGTAGGATGCAGCCCTTGCAGTGATGAAGGTGAAAAACAAACAAAGACTATTAAAAAAAGAGCTTTAGAAAAACATTTTACAATTAACGGAAAAGGAAATAATAATAAAAGATGTGTAGAGCCTCATTCTAAAGAAACTTGTTCAATGTTAGATTTACCTAATTTAGAACCTTGTTTTCATATGCATTGGGGAGATTCAAAGAGAGATCAAATTGAAAGTCACGATGATGAAATTTTATACATAACTGCATGTAATCCTTATGGAAATTTAAGTTTAAGAGGTTTAACTATAACTAGCATAAATTTAATTCCTAATGGAAGAATTCTATCAAACGGAGAAAAAGAAATTCAAATTGTACCAGACAAATTAATTTGCTTTGGAGATTTAGAAGGATGTATCTGTTCTAGTAGAGAATTTACTCTATTAACAAGAGGTATTAAGCCTGGAGATTATAAAATTGTATTAGAGTATTGTATTAAGTCAATTGAAATAAATCAAAACAACAAAGGTGAAAATGCTTTTGAAATTGAAATTATTAATTCATAAAATTAAAATCATGAAAAATTTAAAAATAATAAGTATTACCTGTTGTGCATTATAAAAAAGCTGTTCATTGATTAAGAGAATCGTATATTTAATTGAATTTCAAACATTTAAATAGATGAACAGCTTTAGAGCAAATTACGAGAAAATTTTAGAGGTATTA
>NZ_JAZGGG010000064.1:0-80424 GCF_036480315.1 Polaribacter sp. | reverse complement strand
TTAATACCTCTAAAATTTTCTCGTAATTTGCTCTAAAGCTGTTCATCTATTTAAATGTTTGAAATTCAATTAAATATACGATTCTCTTAATCAATGAACAGCTTTTTTATAATGCACAACAGGTGTTAATAGTATAAAAGTAAAAATTATATTTTTCATTTTTTGTTAGGTATTAGCTTTAAAAATAGAACTCAGCAATTTAAGAAACTTAAAACTATAAACTTGCATCAAAATTGTCATCCCATTTTTGTTGAACACGTAATACTTGTTCAATTACATCTCTTACACAGCCTTCACCACCTTTTTTGTCTGAAATATATTTAGAGACTTGCTGAATTTCTCTAACAGCATCATTAGGACAAGCTGGTAAACCAACCAATTTCATTACTGGATAATCTGGAACATCATCGCCCATATACAATACATTTTCTGGTTGTAAATTGTATTTTTCTACCAGTTCATGATATTGTTTTATTTTATCATGTGCGCCTAAATAAATGTCTTCAATTCCTAAAGCGGCCAACCTTTTTCGGACTCCTTCATTGGTTCCACCAGAGATAATACAAACTTTATATCCTTTGTTTAAAGCATTTTTCATAGCGTAACCGTCTTTAACATTCATGTGTCTTACTAGTTCGCCATCTGGCATTATAGTTAACATTCCGTTTGTAAGAACACCATCTACATCAAAAATAAAAGTATTTATTTTTGGTAATAATTGTTTAAAACTAATTTCCATTTTGGATTGATTTTGTTACCATTTTATAGATTTTCTGTTGTTCTCTATTTAGTAAATCTAAATGATTTTTTATTGTCTTTTTGTCATTTCTAATTGCTGGTCCTGTTTGAGCTTTTCTGGGTGATAATGTCTCAATTTTAGCAGCAGTTTCTTTAATTAGTGGTTGTAAAATTTCAAAAGGAACGTTGTGTTCTTCGCAAATATCATTTCCTATTTTATAGATATGATTTGTAAAATTATTTACAAACACGGCAGCAACATGTAACGCTTTTCGTTGTTCAGAATTTATAGCGTAAATTTTATTTCCTATTGAGTTAGCTAGTTTTTCTAACAATTGAAAATCTTGCTCGTTTTCTGCTTCTAAACAAAAAGGAACTTTAGAAAAATCAACTTCTTTGTTTTTAGAAAAGGTTTGCAACATATAAAAAACACCTTTGCGAGCTGTGTTTTTTAAATTTTCCATAAAAAAACTTCCAGAAGTATGAACTACCAAAGAGTTTTTTATTTTGGCTGAAACTTCAGATATGACATCATCGGAAACAGCAATAATAGTAACATCTGCTTCTGGTATGTTTTCTAATTTTCTAGAATTAATTTGTGTAGCATGAACAGTATCAACCTCTAAAAAAGCATCTACTAAATGTGTTGCAACATTTCCATTACCAATAATAACTACTGAAATCATATTAGCGAAGATATTGAAAATATTTAGAGGATTGCAAAATTGAATTTGTAAATTAGCTGATGTAGAAAAAGTTTATTCGTTGAAAAAGTTTATTTGTTTATCAATTCTATTTTTTTTGCTTTTTTCTTGTGAAAAACGGCAGATTTCTAATTTACCTTTTGAAGTGACTAAAAATCTTTCATGTAATGATTTGTATAATTCAGGATATAAGAGAACTTTTGGAATTGATGTAATTATGATAGGTAAAATAATGAATGATACAATGATTCATTATCAAATAGACATTCCGGCTAGAGATTTTAAGGAATTAGATTTTAGCTCTTTAGAAGAAAATACTCCTGTTAAAATTAAAACTGTAAAGAAAATAACTAAATATGATAAATATCTAGAAATGGAGGCTTTAGAGTTAAATGATTCAATTTATGAATTTGTTTGGGGAAGTATAAAGCAACAACAAAAAGATGTTTGTAAAGAAGGTTTAATTGGTTGGAGAAATTTAATATTAAAACTTAATGAATCAGAAATTAAGAATTATAGAAAAACAATTGACACCTTAAAATATAAAGCTTTTAATTATAAAAAACATTCCGAGAATTCATACGTAGAAGAAAGTTTCAATGTTTTAAATTTAAAACAAAAAGACACCTTTTATTGTTTAATTTACAAACAAGAAGATCAGTATTTATTTTCTTCAACAATTACTATAAAAAATGACTAAAAAACTAGGGATAAACACAATTTGTGCACATGTTGGCGAGGTAAAAGATGAACAATTTAAAGGAGCAGTTTCTCCTATTTATATGTCTACTTCTTATGCGTTTGATGGTGTAGATGTAAAACGCTATCCGCGTTATTTAAATACACCAAATCAGGAAGCTTTAGTGAAAAAAATAGCAGCTTTAGAAAAGACAGAAAACGCATTGATTTTTGGTTCTGGAATGGCAGCAATTAGCACTACGTTATTGGCTTTTTTACAAAAAGGAGATCATATTGTTTTACAGCAAACATTGTATGGTGGCACGTATAATTTTGTGGTGGAAGAGTTTGATAAATTCGGAATTGAGTATTCTTTTACAAAAAGTTTATCAATTGAAGACTTTGAAAAAGAAATTAAAAAGAATACCAAGGTTCTTTATATAGAAACACCATCTAACCCGTTGCTGACTATTACAGATATGAAAGCAGTTTCTAAATTGGCAAAAAAGAAGAACATTGTAACCATGATAGATAATACGTTTGCATCGCCAATAAATCAAACTCCAATAGATTTTGGAATTGATATTATGATTCATTCTGCTACAAAATATATGGGTGGTCACTCAGATATTTTAGCAGGAGCAGTTGCTGCTTCTAATGAACATATTGAGAAAATTTGGAGTATAGGAAAAAATTTAGGAGGAAGTTTGAGTGATTTTTCCGTTTGGATGCTAGAAAGAAGTTTAAAAACGTTGAATTTACGTGTAAAACGCCAGAATAAGAATGCGTTGAAAATGGCAAAGTATTTGGCTGTAAATCCAAATATTTATTACGTCTATTACCCTGGATTAAAAGGACATCCTAATTATAAATTGGCAAAAAAACAAATGAAAAATTTTGGTGGAATGCTATCTTTCGAATTAAAAGAAGGGATTGATGTTATGAAATTTCAAAATAATTTAAGGTTGATAAAACCTTCTATGAGTTTGGCTGGAGTTGAAAGTACTATGTTAAGTCCTACTTTAACTTCACACGCATTATTATCCGCAGAAGAAAGAGAAAAACAAGGAATAAAAGATGGTTTAATTCGTTTTTCTGTAGGTATTGAAGAAACTAAAGATTTAATTGCCGATATAGAACAAGCTTTAGCAAGTTTAAAATAACAAAGGAGTAGTAAAATAATATAAAATAATTATGAAATTAGATATTTTAGCTTTTGGTGCGCATCCAGATGATGTGGAATTAGGTTGTGGTGCAACAATAGCAAAAGAAATTTCTTTAGGAAAAAAAGTAGGAATTGTAGATTTAACACGTGGAGAGCTAGGTACAAGAGGTTCTGCGGATTTACGTGATGAAGAAGCTGCAAATGCTGCAAAAATTTTAGGAGTTTCTTTAAGGGAAAACCTACGTTTTGCTGATGGTTTTTTTATAAATGATAAGAAACATCAATTAGAAGTCATAAAAATGATTCGTAAATATAAGCCGGATGTTGTTTTGTGTAACGCAATTGATGATCGTCATATAGATCATCCAAAAGGAAGTAGTTTGGTTTCTGATGCTTGTTTTTTAAGCGGGTTGCTAAAAATTGAAACTGAAGTAGAAGGGAAGCTTCAAGAGAAGTGGAGACCAAAGTTAGTATATCATTACATACAATGGAAAAATATTGAACCTGATTTTGTTGTTGATATTACTGGGTTTATAGATAAAAAGAGAAATTCTATTTTAGCATATTCTTCACAGTTTTTTGATCCGAAAAGTAATGAACCTGAAACACCTATTACAAGTAAAAATTTTATAGAAAGTATTAATTACAGAGCAAGAGATTTAGGAAGATTGATAAATGTTGAATATGCAGAAGGTTTTACATCAGAGCGTTACGTTGCAGTTGAAAATTTATCTAAATTAATTTGATTTTTTCTTTTTCTGAATAGTAAAAAACATTTATATTTGCACCCGCAATTATATGGTGGTTGTAGCTCAGTTGGTTAGAGTGTCGGTTTGTGGTACCGAATGTCGCGGGTTCGAGTCCCGTCTTCCACCCAAAAATAAAATCCTTCTCATTTTGAGAAGGATTTTTTTGTGTTCAGAAATCATTAAAAATAAAAATTAATAAGGAGTTTATTCTTAGAATAACTGAAAAAAGTTCTTTCTTTTGGTAAAAATTAAAAAAGCCCTCTCATTTTGAGAAGGCTTTTTTATTGCTCTAATTAGGGTTAGAGTTGGAATTCTAGTTTTGAATTAACTTTTTGAAAACTTATTGCTAGGGAACAATAAGTTTTCTTTTGTTAAATTAACTGTATAGGGATTAGTTAATTAGTTTTTTTTACATACTCTTCAATACTTGATAATTTTTCAAAAATACCTATTGATATATCTTCAAATTGTTTCCTAACTATATTTTTAACATGATAATCTATAGGGGATCGATTCTCATCTAATTGTATATAGTTCTTCTTTAATTTTCCAATTCCGGTAAATAACCATACTGGATCGATTTCTTTTAAGTTGTCAATAATTCCAAGCAAGATAGTTTCATTAGGTTTTTTTGTGAAATTTAAAACTGCACTTACCAATTGTTGTGAAACTCCTATGAGTTTCGAAAACTGTTTTTGGTTTAATTCAGTATCTTTAAAAACCTTAATTATTCTTTCCGACCTTTTTTTATCTTCACTTTTCACTCTTTTTTTTTTTCTAGGGGGGATTACAAATGTATATCATTAAAACCACATATAATGATTAATTTGTAAAAATATTATTAAAATTTTATAAATACATGTGTTTTTATTTTGTAAAAACTTGAATTATTAATTTAGTTAATAATATATAAATTACTGAACTTGAGTTAGTTAATTATGTTTTAATTATAAAAATTAAAACACCTTATTTTATACTAAATAAATTACTACAAATTAGGATTATTAATCCACAAATAATGATTCATGTCTACATTTTAAAGATTTATTGAAGTTTGTAGCTTATAATAAATCATGCTAAAAACTCGATTATAGTTAATAATTTTTGAAGGAAAATTGAATTTGAACTAAAGAACTACTCTAGTTTATATCTATTTTTTTTCTTTTTTAAATGAAATTAACTATTAACTATTCTCATAAAAAGGGTTTTTAATAATTTTTTAATAGATTAATAATGCAGTTTTTTGATGAAAAAACATAAAGTATTAATGCCATATAAACTTAAATAATTATATAAAAAAATGAAATCATAAAACTATTTCTATTCTTTTAATATCAAAATTTAATGCAATAAATTGAAATGTATTTTTGTTTTTGAAAAGATATTAGAAATTTTAATTAAGGTAAATAATCATTTCGAAAACTTATTCTTTTGAAGTTAAAATTATATTTTATGATGTAGATTTTATTTATTTCAATTTTAAAACTAATTAGAAATAACAGAATTCTATCAAAATAAACAAACGGTTTTCATATAATATCATCTTTATTATAACAAAGTAAAATTAAATTTAAAGTTTAAAAAACAATTTTGATATTAAAAGAAGAGGAGTAATGATTTTTTAATATTTAAAAGTACTTTAAAACATCTGCTCTTTTTCTAACAGAAACAGGAATACTTGTAAAATCATTTAAAAGTAAATATCCACCGTCAGACTTTATGTATTCTTTAATATAATTTGTATTAATTAAATGACTTTGATGAGTTCTAATAAAACCATTGTCTTTTAATATATCTGCATAATACTTTAAAGTTTTAGAAACTAAAATTTTTGAAGTGTCTTTAAAATAAAAAGTAGTATAGTTATTGTCTGACTTACAACGTACAATGTCTACTACATTAACCACAATTATTTTATCTTGTGTATATAATGATATTTTGTTTAGAATGCTTTTTGGCTCTGTAACTGCCTGTTTTAAAATGTTTAGTTGCTCTTTTAAAGGTTCTATTTGTTTTTTTGCTTTTTCTATTGCTTTTTCTAAATCTTCATTTGAATACGGTTTTAAGATATAATCTATCGCGGCAAATTTAAATGCTCTTATAGCGTGTTCATCACTTGCGGTAACAAATATAATTTTAGATGTAAGGTTTGTTATAATTTCTAATAAGTCAAAACCAGTACCATCACCTAGCATAATGTCTAAAAACAAAATGTCTGGTTGTTTTACTTGTAATAATTTAGCAGCTTCAACAACGCTTTTTGCAGTACCAATAATTTCTATTTCTTTATGATTCAATGAAATATCTGTTACTAACATTTCTAAAGCTAAAGAATTATCTTCTACAACAATTGATGTAAGTTTACTCATTTTATATTTATTTTTCTAATTCAAAAATTGTTATTTCTGGTCTTACGTTAAACCTAACTTGATGTAAATTTCCTAACGCTCTATTAATATATAAAGTCCTTCCATTATTTAAATCGATTTTCCCTGCAGAATACATTTTATTTTTTACAGGAAGAATTGGTGGGTTTAAAAAAGGAGGTTTTACTTGTCCGCCATGTGTATGACCAGACAAAATCCAACCTTTATAATTGCACCAAACATCTAGATCACAAACATCCGGATTGTGGCATAAAACAAGATTTGCTTCACTTTCATTAACTTTAGTCATTATTTCTTTAGGATTAAAATTTAATCCCCAAAAATCATCTAAACCAATAATATTCAATCCTTCAATATCAATTTGATTGTTGCTTAAAACTGTAACTCCATAATTTTCTAAAATAGTAGTAATCTCATCTGCTACATTTTGTTCTTGCCAGTTTTTTCCATAATCATGATTTCCTAAAATGCCAACAGTTCCTAATTTCCCTTTAACAGCAAACTGCATTACTTCTTTTAATTGCTTTAGCTGTTCTTTGTTTTCATAAGAAACATAATCACCTGTGTAAACTACAAAATCTGGATTTAGAAGTTTTGCTTTTTCAAAAGAATCAATTATAAACTGATAATCAAAACGATTACCAACATGAATGTCACTAATTTGCATAATTGTTTTACCAATTAAGTTTTTAGGTAAGTTTTTTATTGGCATTTTTAAACTTACAAATTCTAACCAAAAAGGTTCTATTTGCCAAGAATAAACTCCTGTTAACAAACCAATTCCTGCAGAACCTAAAAGAGTGTTTTTTATAAATTCTCTTCTCTTCATAATTTTAATAATCTGTTTTTAAAGGAATTTTAAATTCAACTTTTGTTCCTAAAATATTGTTGTCTTCTTTAATTTCTATGATGGAAAAAGAATTGTTTTTTGATAAGTTTTGAATCCTTTCTTTAGTAACTTTTAAAGCGACAGATTTATGTTTTGTATTAATTTTTTGTTTTTTAGATTGATGAAGTCCAATGCCATTATCAATAATAGAACATTGTAAGAATTGGTGTTTTACTTCAAAATTAATTTCTATTTTTCCTTTCTTTAAAGTAGGAGTAAAGCCATGCTTAATACTATTTTCTATAAAAGGTTGTAGCAACATAGGTGGAATTAAAATTTCTTCTGAATCTATATTATTTAGGTTTGTTTCAATAGTGTATTCAAAAATTTTTGAACTCATTTTTTTTTCTAAATCTAAATAGTTTTTTAAAGTTTCAATTTCATCTTTTAAGCTAATTTCCTCTAAACGAGAATTATTTAAAACACTTCTTAAAAGTATAGAGAATTGAGAAATTGTTTTGTTCAATTCTTTTGTATTACCAGTATTTCCTAATGCCTTTATCCCGTTTAAAACATTAAAAATAAAATGAGGATTCATTTGTAATTGCAATGCTCTTTGTTTTAGATTAAGTAAGTGATTTTCTAATTTAAGATTATTTACTTTTTGTTGATTTTTCTTTTTTAACTTATTAATATTTAGATCAATAAGAAGTGCTAAAACGAAAAATAAAATGGCAAAACATAAAATAATAAACCATATTTTTTTATAAAAAGGTGCATCAATTAAAAAAGAGATTTTTTTGGGATCACTTATTTTTTTTCCTTTTTTAGATTGTAATATAAAAGTATAATTACCAGCATTTAAATTGGCAAATTCAATACTGTTTTTTGTGCTCCAAGGGGAAAAATTACCTACTAATTTATATCTGTATTTTATAAGTTTTGGTTGTTGTAAATCAACTGTTTTATAAGTAAAGGAAATATTATTTTCTGTTGATTTTAAATTTAGTTTTTTAGTGTTTAGTGAATCTACATTTAAATAATTAACTGTAATATTTTCTATATAAATTTCTGGTTTAAATCTTTGTGAATTACTAGTTTCAGTATTTCTGTATTTATATAAACCTTTGTTTTTAGAGGCAATCCAAATAGTATTTTGGTTGTCTTTAAAAACGGTGTTTAACAGATTTGATATATCAGAATTGTATTTGTTTATTCGTTGTTTAAAAGATAAATCATCACTATTAAAAATTGCAATTCCATTATTACTTGTAGTTACCCACAATTCGTTGTTTATCTTTTTTATGGAAGTTATTTCCCCATCAACATTAATCGATTTTGTTGTCTTACTTTGTTTAATAACTTTAAGTTCGTTATTAGAAGTTGTGGCAATTAGTTTATCATTATTCAATAAAAAAAAATGTATAATATCTTCAGATAACTTACTTACTTTTTTTGGATTAGATATTTTGTCAATATTCCATAAACCTTTATTTGTAGCAATATAAATTTCATTTTTAAAAACGATAATATCATTAATAATAGCAAAATCAATTTTTGTGTTTATTTGAAGCGGTTGCAGGTAATCTTCCTTTAATTGGTAGATACCTTCTGTAGTTGCTAATATAATTTTGCTATTAATTTCTACAATTTTTAAAATTTTCTCTTTTCCCAAAAAAATAAATTTATCACTTTCTTTTTTGAATAAACCATTGGTGTGAGCAATTAGAAACAAGTCGTTTTTTACAAATACCGTATTTGCTTTAGATTGACTATGGTTTTTATAATGTGAGAATTTATTGCCATCAAAATTCACCAAACCTTTGTTTGTTGCTAACCATAAATAGCCAATATTATCTTGAGTAATATCATTTATGATTAAGCTTGGTAAGCCGTCTTTAATAGAAAAGTTTTGTAATTCATTTTGTTGAGACTTAACATCAACAGAAATAAATACAAACAATAATGTTAAGATTTTAATTGTTTTTCTCATTTGAAACAAACTTACTAATTTAAACGTCATTACACCATTTTTAATGCTGTGTAATGACGTTTATCAACCTACAATTTCCATTCCATTTTCTATTTCATTGCATACAAACGTTTATTGTTTGTATCTGGCTCTATGTGCTTTAATTCTCCATAAGGTTTAATTAATGGCTTCAATACACACAATGCTGTAGTTCTTCCTCTAATTACTAATTTACTACCTTTTATTGATGAATTCCATCTAAATTTTTCTAATGGAAGGTTGTATTTAGCCAATTCAATTGTCAATTCTTCCTGTTGTTCAATCCAATCCATAATTTCTTCTTGGTTAATGAAAGTAGGTAGTTCATCATCTGAATTATGATAATCAAATTCCCATTGAACCGGAATACTAAATTGAGTTGTATAAGCATCGCCAACAAACCTTTCTTCTTCATTATTCAATGAATCAAACCAATCTATATCTTTTTCTTCTGGATATTTTCTAGCAATTTCTTTTGATAAATCTGTAATACCTGGTGAATTTGCAGTTGGATAAAAGACATAATGCGGTTGTGCTAAATAATGACTTGCAAATTTACCGCCGAATATTGTGAAATAAGGTGATGCAATTACTTTTGGTAATTCTTCTGCAGAAAAAGCATCTTTTAGTGTTTTTATTAATGCTTTGTTTTCGATTAAACCAGATGCATGAAATATAATTTTAGAATTATTATTTACTACATTTTTTAAAGTAGGTAAAGTACCTTGAGTAATATTTTTTCGTAATGTTTCTGCAGTAATCTTCTCTCCATTTATAATTCCTTCTAAATTCATGCCTTTATATGGATTGCTTTGGTTTACAATATGAATTTCGCTGTAAGGATTTTGATTTCCATTTTTATTCAACCAAACAATTATCTCTTCTAAAGAATATTGATCATCAATAACTTTAAATCCTTTTTCGTTAAAATAGATTCTTGCATCAGAGTAAAAAGTTTCTGTTCCTTTATCATAACCAGCAATAAAAACAATTGGTTTTTGATAGGTTACTTCTTTAATGTCTATTGGAATTGAAGTTGTGTTTTCTGCAATTATTGTAGTTTCAGTTTCATTTTTAACAGCTTCTGAATCGCAACTGATAAAAACTGATGTTGCTAAAAATACTGTTGATACAAATACTGATTTTTTTAAGAATGTTCTCATGGTTTCTAATTTTAAGTGTTAATACACTGTAAAAGTAGTAGAGAACTGAAGTTAAATTCTAGCAGTATTAGAATTCGATAGTAGTTAATTAGAATTCGTAGTTTATTTTTTAATTTGATTATAATCTACCAATTCAATTAAGCCTTTTTCATTAGGGTTATCTGCAAAAGAGCGTAAATACACATCCATAAACTGTATAATTCTTTCTTCTGGATAAAACAGTACTTTGTTTTCATGATGCGCCCATT
The DNA here is from genome assembly GCF_036480315.1 of Polaribacter sp. Lineage (GTDB taxonomy): Bacteria > Bacteroidota > Bacteroidia > Flavobacteriales > Flavobacteriaceae > Polaribacter. The sequence goes on along the minus strand of NZ_JAZGGG010000064.1, from coordinate 69,752 downwards.
CGTTCATTTTTAAATAGGCTTTACTGTTTTTAAAACGGTAAAAATTCTGAATATCTTCGGGTAGTTTTTCTTCTAATTCTTCATTAATAAAAACATTGTAATAGTGTAAATCTGCTGTAAAAAAGTGAAAAGATAATAAGTTATCGTAAAAACCAGTTAGGTTATTTGCTAATGGTAACACCATAGTAAAAACCAATATTACTAACTTCTGTTTGTTGAAAAATTGAATAAAAAAATCAAGTACATTGGTAGTTTTTAGTGTCCAGAAAATAATGACAACACTTAACATATTCTGAATATTCCATGGTACCACATTGTAACCGTAACCTAAATAGAATAAAAGGAACGTAATAATTCCGTGCATTGATAAAATGAATAGTATTGCTATTTTTCTTGTTTTATTAAACAATAATAAAACACCCATAGTAGCTTCTAGCCAAGGAACTGCATAGGTAAATGCGACTAAAAACCATTGTGGTAAAAAACTAAAATGTTTGTTTAAAGCGCTTAGCCACTGTATATAAAAAGCTTCATTTAATTTTTGAATTCCGCTCCAAAAATAAGTAGCAAAAAAGATTAGAATTATAGCGTATAAAATTTTTCTGTAATCTGTTTTTCTTGGGAATATTTCTATTGCTAAAATGGTTAAAAAACTTTGATAGAAGTAGGGTTGAAGTCTATTTTGATCTACAAAAGCTAAATATAGATAGAGTAAAATAACAAGCCAACCTTGCCATCTTTTATTCTGAAAGATGTATAAAACTTGAGATAAAAAGAAAAACCCTGCTAAAATATAATCGAAAGGATCTGTAGGTATTGGTAGCCAATCAAACAACGGAATTACTGGAAATACTTTTGTAGTAATCCATAGTTTTGGAGCATACAACATTAAAACAAGTACAGGAATAATTGCTATTATTCTTACCCAGTTTACTTTTTGTTTGTCTGTTAGGTTTGTGAGCATTGTTGAATATCTATATTTTATTTTCTAACGATTATCATTTCAAAGTGAGCTTTTTCAGCGATTGAGAAATCTTATTTAATTTTGAGATTTCTTGACTTCACTACGTTTCACTAGAAATGACAAATTAATAATAATTTTACGCTTTACTACTTTATTTTAATTCCTCAATTAGTTTGCAAACAAGTTTAGCCCAGATTAAAATGACATCCTTTTTTCTTTTTCAGAAAAAAGATATAATGGAAAGCTGGAAATAGCTTCAAAAAAAAATCTAAAACACCAATTTCTCCGCCAAATACTTTGCAGTATATGACTCTTTATTTCTAGCCAAGTCTTCAGGAAGTCCTTGAAAAATAAGGTTTCCGCCATTTTTACCACCATCTAAACCTAAATCTACAATATAATCTGCACATTTAATGAGTTCTATATTATGCTCTATTACAATAATAGAATGCCCTTTATCAATTAATGCATTAAAAGATGCTAATAATTTTTTAATATCATGAAAATGTAAACCTGTTGTTGGTTCATCAAAAATAAATAAGGCTTTGTCTTTGGTATTTCCTTTTACTAAAAAGGACGCTAATTTAATACGTTGTGCTTCTCCACCAGAAAGAGTAGAAGATGATTGTCCTAATTTTACATACCCCAAACCAACATCTTGTAAAGGTTTTAATTTATTTGCAATTTTTGTAACTAAATTTTCGGAGAAAAACGCTACAGCATCGTCAATTGTTAGGTTTAAAATATCATCAATCGATTTTCCATCAAATCGTACTTCTAAAACTTCTTTTTTGAAGCGTTTTCCATTACAAACATCACATTCTAAATGCACATCTGCCATAAATTGCATTTCGATAGTAACTTCACCTTCACCTTTACAAACCTCACAACGACCACCTTCAACATTAAAAGAAAAATGTTTGGGTTTGTAGTTTCTTATTTTTGATAATTTCTGATTCGAAAACAACGCACGAATATCATCATAGGCTTTAATATAGGTTACAGGATTTGAACGAGAAGAACGCCCAATAGGATTCTGATCTATAAATTCTACATGTTTTAAAGTATCAAAATCCCCTTTAACTTCTGTATGTTGTCCGATTTTATCACCATAACCAACTAGCTTTTTCTGCATTGTTGGGTATAAAATGCTTTTTACCAACGTACTTTTACCAGAACCAGAAACTCCAGTAATTACAGATAGACAATTCAACGGAAAAGTAACATCTATATTTTGTAAATTATGTTCTCTTGCACCAATAATTTGAATGTTGTTTTTTGAAGTTCTACGTTTTGTAGGAACTTCAATTTTTAAATCTTCGTTTAAATATTTTGCAGTTAATGAGTCTGATTTTAAGATTTCATCAAAATTTCCTTCTGCAACAACATGCCCACCAAAAGTACCAGCTTCAGGACCAATATCAATAATATAATCAGCTTCTCTCATGATGTCTTCATCGTGTTCCACAACAACAACTGTGTTTCCTAAATCACGTAAGTCTTTTAAAACACCAATTAATCTTTCAGTATCTTTTGGGTGTAAACCAATACTCGGTTCATCTAAAATATACATAGACCCAACGAGAGAACTACCCAAGGATGTTGCCAGATTTATACGTTGACTTTCTCCTCCAGAAAGTGTGTTAGAAGTTCTGTTGATAGTTAAATAAGATAATCCAACATCAGTTAAAAACTGCAAACGATTATTGATTTCAGTCATCAAACGTTTTCCAATTTTTTCTTCGTATTTATCTAGTTTTATATTTTTGAAAAAGACAGCCAATTCATCTAGAGGAAGTGTAACTAATTCTGAAATTGTAGTCTCATTTATTTTTACAAAATTAGTTTCGTGTCGTAAACGTTTTCCATTACAAGAAGTACATTTTGTTTTTCCTCGATAACGAGAAAGCATAACTCTATTCTGTATTTTATAACTTTTTTCTTCTAATACAGTAAAGAAATGATGAATTCCGTGGAAGCTTTTGTTTCCATCCCAAACTAATTTTTTTTGTTCTTCGGATAATTCAAACCAAGGTTTATGAATAGGAATATCAAATTGATACGCTACAGAAATTAAATCTTCTTTATAATGAATATATGAAGGTGTTTTAAATGGGGAAATACAATCTTCCATTATTGATAATCCTGTATTTGGTATCACTAAATCTTCATCTATACCAATTACATTTCCATAACCTTCACAAGTTGCGCAAGCTCCATAAGGATTGTTAAAACTGAATAAGTGTGTGTTGGGTTCTAGAAAAGACATTCCGTCTAAATCGAACTTGTTGCTAAATTCGACAACTTTATTATTGGCTAAATTTTCTACAAAACAAATTCCTTTTCCTTCAAAGAAAGCTGTTTGAATTGCATCTGCCAATCTATTGTAAAAATCCTCATTATCTTTTGTAATAATTCTATCAACTACTAAAAGTAATGCTTCATTTTTAAATTTATCTTGCGGAAAATCAGAAATTCTATATACTTTATCATTCCATTTTAAACGCGCATAACCTTGTTGTTCTAAAACCTGCAAAACAGTTTTTAAATCTCTGTTTTCATCAATAATAATTGGTGCAAGCAGTAAGAGTTTCGTTTTATCTTCAAATTTTTTTACAAAATTTACAACATCAGAAACGGTATCTTTTTTTACTTCTTTACCGGAAATAGGAGAGAAGGTTCTACCAATTCTGGCATATAATAATTTTATATAATCGTAAATTTCTGTTGATGTACCTACTGTAGAGCGCGGATTGGTAGAGTTTACTTTTTGTTCAATAGCAATTGCAGGCGCAATACCTTTTATATAATCTACTTTGGGTTTGTGTAATTTACCTAAAAACTGACGCGCATAAGAGCTCAAACTTTCTACATAACGTCTTTGACCTTCAGCATACAAAGTATCAAATGCTAAAGAAGATTTTCCAGAACCAGAAAGACCAGTAATGACTACTAGTTTATTTCTAGGTATTACAACATCTATATTCTTTAAATTATGAAGTCTAGCTCCTTTAATTATGATGTTTTCTTTAGGATTTATAGTAGATAAGTCAGCTTTCATTAATAATAAATATAAGGGATAAAAATACCACTTTTTTCATCGAATTTAGAAGGAATAAAAAAGGAATTTGTTAAAATATTTGTTGAATTCAAAAATAATAAGCATATTTGTCTTTCATAAACCACACAAAATTAGACGCATATAGATTAAAATTACTTTTAAATTATTAACAAATAATAGACAGACAAGCCTTCTAGCTTTTCTAAAAGTAATTATGATGCGTAAAAAAATAACTCCAGATAGTGAACTAGTTAGTCGTTATATTAAAGGAAACGAAGCCTCTTTAGGTATTCTAATAAATAAACATCAACAACGTTTATTTAGTTTTATATATAGTAAGGTTAAAGATAAAGACATTACAGAAGATATTTTTCAAGATACTTTTATTAAGGTAATTAGAACACTTAAAAAAGGTAATTATAACGAAGAAGGTAAATTTTTGCCTTGGGTTATGCGAATTTCTCATAATTTGGTAATTGATCATTTTAGAAAATCTAATAGAATGCCAACTTTTAGAAATACAGACGAGTTCGATATTTTTTCTGTTTTGGGTGATGGAAGTTTAAATGCCGAAAAACAAATTATACAAGAACAGATTTATAATGATGTTAGAGATCTTGTAAAAGAGTTGCCAGAAGAACAAAAAGAAGTTTTAGTAATGCGTATGTATAAAGACATGAGTTTTAAAGAAATTAGCGAAAACACTGGTGTTAGCATTAATACTGCATTAGGCAGAATGCGCTATGCACTTATAAATATGCGTAAATTAATAGAAAAACATAATATTATTTTAGTGAATTAACAATAAAAGTAAAATAGTGTCGTTAGTTGTTTATAACCAGTATATTAAATTAACTATATGATGCAAATTTACTCTAAAAAGTCTTCTGATTTTCAGATGCAACCTAAACATGAAACAGTTCAATTTTTGATTAATTTTTCCAAATCGCTAACTTTTGTAAAAACCAAATCAAATGATTCCATTGAATTGAATTTGAATTAAGAGTGGAAAAAGCTTCAACATATGTTGAGGCTTTTTTTAATAGCCAATTATAATATTCCTAAAAGGAAGGAGCTCCATTTTTTTTAAGTTTCTTCCGTGAAAATTTTATTTTTTCTTGTAATATTCTTCTAAAACAGATTTTCTACCAATTGTACTTGTAATAATATCTTTATCTAAGTCCCAACCTCTAGCTGGCGAATACTCTCTACCATACCAAATAATTTGTAAATGTAAATCGTTCCATAATTCTCTTGGAAACAGACGTTTTGCATCTTTTTCGGTTTGAGTTACATTTTTACCATTTGTTAAATTCCATCGAAACATTAATCGGTGAATATGTGTGTCTACAGGAAAAGCAGGAACTCCAAATGCCTGACTCATAACAACACTCGCAGTTTTATGGCCAACTGCAGGTAATTCCTCTAAACCTTCAAAACTTTGCGGAACTTCACCATTATATTTGTCAATCAAAATTTTTGACAAACCGTAAATTCCTTTGCTTTTCATTGGCGATAATCCACAAGGTCTAATAATTGCCTTAATTTCTTCTATAGACATTTTAACCATATCATAAGGATTATCCGCTTTAGCGAACAATAAAGGGGTAATTTTATTAACTCTTACATCTGTACATTGTGCAGATAATAAAACAGCAATTAACAAAGTATAAGAATCTTTATGATCTAGAGGAATTGGTATTTCTGGATATTTCTCTTCAAGTGTATCAATTACAAACTGTACTTTTTCTTGTTTATTCATTTTTCAATTTTGATAATAACAAAGATACAATGTTGCAAAGTAATTTTTAAAGTAAGTTTTAGGGTTTCATTTTAAGACTTTGTAACTTGCCTACTTTGTAACTTTGAAATTTAATAAGAAATGACATCACTAAAAATAGGCGGTAATGCTCCACAATTTGAAGCAAAGGATAATGCAGGAAACACAACTAAATTAACAGATTATTTAGGTAAAAAACTAGTATTATTCTTTTACCCAAAAGCAAGTACACCAGGTTGTACTAATGAAGCGTGTGATTTAAGAGATAATTATCAATCTTTTTTAGCAAAAGGGTATGACGTTTTAGGAGTTAGTGCAGATTCAGCAAAAAGACAGCAAAATTGGATTAACAAATATGAACTACCTTTTCCGCTTTTAGCAGATGAAGACAAAACAGTTATCGAAGCTTTTAATGTTTGGGGGCCAAAGAAGTTTATGGGTAAAGAATATGATGGAATTCACAGAACTACCTTTGTAATTGATGAAAAAGGAATTATAGAAGATATTATTCTAAAAGTAAAAACAAAAGCACACACTGCTCAAATTTTAGGTTAAGCAACAATTAAACCTTTTTGAATTCCAAATTTTATTAATTCCGGAGTACTTTTAGTGTGTGTAATTTCAAATAATTCTCTTTTATGAGATTTTAAGGAACTTTCTGTAATATTTAATATTGCGGAAAGTTCTTTTTCATTTTTATCAGAATGAATATATAAAGCTTGTAGAATATCTAGTTTACGTTTTGTGAATGTATAATTATCAATATTTATCTTGGAGGAAGTTTTACTGTTTTTTACAGTTGCATCAAAAAAACAATTTAGAATTATTTCTTTAAAATTTCCTAAATCCCCATCTTTTCCAACAAAAAAATAAACACCATTATTAAAGGCTTTTTCTTTTATGAAATTATTATTCATAGTTGTTAGTGCAATAATTTTAAAATCTTGATTTGCTTTTTTTATTTCAGAAATAAAATCTAAAGAACTTTCTCCATTAAAATTTACATCTAGAATTAAAACATCTAAACCGTGAAGGTTTGTAAATTTAATGAGTTCTTTTAATGTTGTAAAAGTGCTAATTACATTCAGTTCTTGGTGAATATTTAAGCTGTCTTTTAATGCATCACAAAAAAAACGATTATCGTCTGCAATAACAATTCTTATAGGGTTAATGTTCATTTACCGGGACTTCAATTTTAAATAATGTTCCTTCTTTATTTGAAATAATTTCTAAAGATCCATTTATTTGTTCAACTCTATCTTTTACACTATTTAAACCAAAACCTGTTTTTGATATTTTATCTTGTTTAAAACCAATACCATTATCAGAGACTTGAAGAAAAACAAATTCTTCAGTCTTTTGTTTCATTAAAATAGTAATTTCTGTTGCTTCAGAATATTTAATAGCATTTGTGGTTAATTCAGAAATTATTCTGTAAAGATGCACGCATTTTTCTTGCTGTAAATCAATATCATCAATATTAAATGCATAGTTAATTTTTTGACTAGTAAGTTCATCTAATTTCTCACAAAATTCAATTAAACTGGTTGTAAAGTTTGCTGAATTAATTTTTGGAGCATATAAGCTATTCAATAAATAACGGTAATCTTTATAAAAAGCATCTAAAATTTCTTGCACTTTTTCTGGTGTATTCTCTGTTTTTTGTAACAAACGTAATTTTAACGCTTCTAAATAACCTCCAAAAGTATCGTGTACATTATTTACTAATTTGTTACGTTCTTGTTGTTGAACTTCTAATGTTTTACTTTGAAAGTTATATTTTAACTCGTCACTTACTTTCTTTAATTTAAAATATTTTATTTGTGTATCTATCACAGAGTCAAATATATATCTTGTAAATAATAGAATTTCTAAAGATAAAGTAAGATAGTAAATATTTGGCCCACTAAATTTAATGCCTAAACTATTATTAACACTTGGATTCATTATTTGCCCAATGATAACTGAAAGAATTGGTAAAATAAATGCTACAACTAAATAAATAGGTAGCTGTTTTTTTATGGTTAAATACAAGTGATTTAACACCCATGTAAATATAATTATTTTTAAAACTGTCCAAACTACCAGATATAAGTTAACGAATCCTCCAAAGAAGTATTTGTAAACATATAATAATAAGATAGGAATTGTTAAGAATGTTCCCCATTTAAAAATTCCTTTAGCAAATATTTGAGAAGTTTTTAATTTGTAGAATTTCATATAAAAAAAACCAATACAAAATACGCCAACAGTTTGGCTAAAACTTCTAATGTTATTAGTAAAAAAAGAGCTGTCTGACCAAAAATATTGAACACCTAAACCTTTACCTGCAAGAAATTCAAACAAAACAGTAATAATATAAAGGGCATAAAACAAAACAGTGTACTCTTTTTTAAGAACTGCAAAAAAGACTAAAACCAAAGTCATTGAAATAAGAAAAGCAATAAACAAACCAAAATAGAAATATTCTGTTTCTATACGTTTTAGAAACTCGTTTTCTGATTCTAAATAAAGTGCCATTCTTGTTCTGCCACTACTGTTTTTAACTTTTAAAAAGACATCTGTTTGTAATATTGAGTCAACTGGTATTTTCCAAACAGGATTTCTATAAAAAATGTTTTTGTGGGGAAAATGTTTATTGTTTGAAACTCTGTAGAGTGAATCTATCTTATTTCCTTTCTTTAAATAAATTTTTCCGTAAGGTAAATAGGCATTTGAAATAGTTAAGTATTTGTTTTCAATCTTTTTTTTTGAAGGCTTTAAGGCGAAATGATTCCATAGAACCTGAGTTCCTAGTTTTTTGTAAATTTTTTGATTTTCCTCCTTGTAAAACTTATCTTCTTTGTATTTGTTTAGAATATCAAAAATTGTCTGCTGATCTTTAGCTTCAGAATAAAAATTTTTTAATTCTTTATAAATAGATATTGAGTCTTCTTGTGAAAAAAACAGCGTAGAATAAAAAAGTAGAAGTATTAATAGTTTAAATTTCACTTTGGGGTATATGTTATAAAAGACCCTACTAAAGTATGGTTTTTTTTAAGTTAGACAAATTAAATTTGAAAAGCTTAAAAAAAATAATTAGAATGGGGGTTATTAAATTATTTGACAAGACACAATTTAAAATTGTACCAGGAAATAATAAAACAAAGAGTGAAAGGAAATTACCAATTAGTTTTATAAAAGATTTTCTTTTTTTCTTTGATATTTTACCTGCTGACTTACCTAAATTAATTTCTTTTTCTAAAGAGTTAGAAAAAAACAGAGAATTTGTTATTACCAATAAGGAAAAGTTTAACTCATTAACTGAAAAAGAAAGTGAAGTTTTTACTTTAGTGATAAAAGGTAAATCATCTAATGAAATTGCTGATACACTTTTTATTGAGACTTCGACAGTATCAACTCATAGAAAACATATAAAACAAAAACTAAATTTAAATTCAATTTTTGATTGGTATAACTATGCCAAAGCTTTTGAATTGATCTAAATAAAATTATTGCACGAGAACCAATTTTAGTATGTAAAATTAATTAGAAAACTTCTTTCTACTAATTATGAGAACCTCGAATAGTCTACAAATACATAAAGAGTTTATAGTTTGAATAAATATTATTATAACTTCATTCTTACTTTAAAGTTTAAAACTCTACCTGTCATAAAATTTGGAATACCGAATTGAGTTTTAGAATATACATCTCTAACCCAAGTATTGGTAATTGCGTTTTGAATATCGAACATATTAAAAAGTTCTAGCCCAGCAGTTAATTCTTTAAAATTTGATAAAAAACCAGTTTTATACAATTTATTAGTATCTGTGAAAACATAAGAAATACCTAAATCTGCACGTTTATAATCTCTTAAACGTTGTTGAAACTGATACACGTCTGCGTATGCAGGTGCACCACCAGGAACTCCTGTATTATACACCAAGTTTAAATACGCTTTTAGATTAGGTAAGTTTGGTACATAATCTTGGAAAAGAATTCCAAATTTTATACGCTGATCAGATGGCCTTGCAATATTACCTCTGTGATCTATGTTTTCTTCTGTTTTTAAATAACCCAAACTCACCCAACTTTCACTACCTGGAACAAATTCACCATTTAATCTTAAATCAATTCCATGAGCATAAGCCGTAGTTATATTATCCGCTCTGTATCTAATTCTTACATTATCTATTGAATATGCATTTACATTTGTTAAATCTTTGTAGTACATTTCTGAAGTTAGCTTAAAAGGTCTTCCCCACATATTAAAACTGTAATCCATACCAGCAACTAAATGAATAGATTTTTGAGCTTTTACATTCTCATTAATGTTACCATTATAATCTCTTAATTCTCTATAAGAAGGTGGTTGAGAATACCAGCCTCCAGAAACTCTAAACAACATATCTTCTTGCCAATTTGGTTTTATTGCAAATTGTGCTCTTGGACTAATAATAGTTTGATTTTTAGAAGTAACTTCATTTGCTTTTACTGTCCAATTTTGTGCTCTAACACCAACGTTGTACCAAATTTCGTTATCATTCCAAAACATTCGTTCATTAAATTGAGCAAAAACAGATAAACGATTAATAATAACATCATTATCTGCTCTTATGTTTTGAAAAGGAGTTATTTCACCTTCAAAAGGTTGATAAGGCTGGTTGTTTCCGATATGATTTGGCGGACGAATAGAAAAACCAAGAGAATCTATTACTTCCCATTCTCTAATTCTATCTTTAATGTCTTCTTTTTGATATTTAATTCCGAATGATAACTCTTGTCTTTCTTTTTTATATATCCCTTTAAGTTGAAAATTTGTTATTAATGCATCTAAATCATTACGAGCATGATTTAATTGAGAACCAATTCCTTGAGAAAATTCTACATCACCAAAATTCTCTGACCCCACATTTGCATCAACTTCACCTAAATTATAAGATGCAGCAATATCAAAATGTTCTTCTTCCTGTGTGTTATATCTAGATGTTGTTCCTATAAATGACAGCGATTCATTTGCTTTATAATCAACAGATAATGCACCAAACGTTGTTAAATATTTATCTTGTTCTTGACCGCTGTAAAAAACAATTAACTCTAAAGGATTTGCAACTGTACCAAAACGAGTTCTTCTAGAAATAGGAGTGTAGTTGTAGTTGTTTAAAGAAAAGTTACCTAAAAAGTTTAGTGTTAAATCACTTGAGAATTCATAAGATAAAAATGTTTGAAAATCTGTAAACCTTGGTTTAAAGTTTGTTTCTACTTGTTTACTATTTACAAATAAACTGTTATCTCTGTATCTTAACCCAGTAATTGTACTTAACTTTTTATTTAAAAGTTGATTTTCAAAAGTAATACTTCCTCCCAATAAACTTGCATCTATTGTGGTTGCAATTTCTTTTGGTTTTCTATAAGTTATATCTAAAACAGATGATAATTTATCACCGTATTTAGCCTGAAATCCTCCTGCAGAAAAGTTAATATTTTGAACCATATTAGAATTAATAAAACTCAATCCTTCTTGTTGGCCTGACCTAATTAAAAAAGGTCTGTAAACTTCTATTCCGTTTATATAAACAAGATTCTCATCAAAGTTTCCACCTCTAACATTGTATTGTGTACTTAACTCATTGTTATTATTTACGCCAGGTAAAGTCATTAAAGTGTTTTCTACACCTGCATTTGGGCCAACAGTATTTTTAACAATATTAATGTCAATTTTTTTTATTCCTTCGGCATTTTTTTTATTATTTTTTACTACAACTTCTTCAATTTGTTCTGTTTTGGAAATCAAAATAGGAGAGAAGCTAATTCCATTTCTACTTTTAGCTATTAATTTCTTTGTAAATGTTTTGTAAGAAATGTGGGTAAAAATTATGGTTACTTCTTCTTTAAAAGGAATTCGTATTTTATAATTACCGTTTTTATCAGTAGTTGTTCCAGTATTTTTATACTTAATAGAAACGTTTTCTATGGATTTTTTATTCTTGCCTTTTACTGTCCCTTTTAGGATTGTGGTCTTTTGAGCAGAAACTAAAAGAGGTAAGAAGAATATAAAAAATAATAATTTTTTCACGTAAGTTTAGTTTACTTGTTTTTTATAGAACGTTGCAGAAAGATCTTTGGTATTTCCAACATTATCCGAGACTACAATTTTAAAGATATGTTTGCTACCAACCAATTTTTTATCATTAAAATTATAGGTTAATATTTTTTTCTTGTGATTATACTGCATTAATATCCATTTACCATCTATAGTGGCTCGCCAATTTTTAATTCCAGAACCAATATCAGATATTTTTACTTTTATTGTTTTTAAGCTAGAAATCCATTGTTTATCTTTAAAATACAATAATTTTATTTTCGGTTTAATATTGTCACTTAATAACGTGTAATTTCCTAAAGTTTTTGATGTGGTATAAAATGTACTATCTTTTTTTCTTGTAAATTGATATCTAGGATATTTTACATATTCCAAATTAGCAATATATAATTGTTGTTTTTCCGCTTCAGAGTATTTAGAAACATTAAAAGTAAGTGTAAATCTTTTATCAAGTGGAATTGTTGGTGTATGAATTTTTGCAATACCTTTATTTACTTCAAAATCTAAATTAACATTTTTGTAAAATGTGTTTTTTGGAAAGGCTATTGTTACATTTTTTTTAGTAAATTTTTGAAATTCTTTAGCAATAATTTGGTATTCTGTTGAATCTATTTGTTCTTTAAAAATGGCATTGCTTTCTTTTCCTGCAATAGGTATTTTAACAGAACTAACATTACCTTTAAAATCTTTTGCTATAATTTTAACGATATAATTAAATCCTTTTTTAATGTTGATTTTACCGTTATTAATCAAGTTTTTATACATAGACAACTTATCTGCAGTTTCTTTAAATGTTTTCTGATAACGTCTCTTATACTTTTTATAATATTCGTAATCTATATGTAGATTGATAAATTTACTTTCAGAAAAAGTAAAAGTTTCAACATCTATATAATAGAAACGTTTTTCATTAACTAACATTTCTAAACTGTAAATTCCGTTTTTATTTGTTGCTTTATCTAGCCTATCAAAAACGCTAACTCCAAAACCAATAGTCCCACTTGCAGAAATTCTATCTGCACTATATTTTCCTTTAGCAATATTTTTAATAGGAATTGAAAAACTTTTGTTTTGTTGATTAATCCTGGCATCAGAATTTAATGAATATGCTTTAACACCTTGTATTGTTGGCGATTTAGAATCGTCTACCTTTAATCCGAATAAAAGCGGATTAATAATACTTTCTGTTTTAGTATTTCTTATTTCATAGTGTAAATGCGGTCCGCCAGAACCACCAGTATCACCAGTATATGCAAAAATTGCTCCTTTTTTAAGAGGGAATTTATCCTCTTTAAAATATAAGTTTCCTGTTTGGTAATCTTCTTTTTTATATTGAATAGATTTTACATATTTTTCTATTTCATCAGAAAACTTACTTAAATGTCCATAAACAGAAGTAAATCCATTTTGGTGTGTTACATAGATAGCTTTTCCGTAACCAAATTGTTGCACTTTTATTCTAGAAACATAACCATCTGCAACAGCAAAAACTTTTAAACCTTGTTTTCCCTGTGTTTTTATGTCTAAACCTGCATGAAAATGATTGCTTCTTAATTCGCCAAAAGTACCCGATAGCACAATTGGTATCTCTAAAGGGCTTCTAAAATAGTCTTTTGGATATTTTTTTTGAGAAAAGTTAGATAATGTTGCTAATAGCAACATTGATAGAATGTATTTTTTCAAGATGCAATAATTTTTATGTAAAAATAGTGAAAATCATTCTTCTTATAATGATTTAATAATCAATGTTTTATTAAAAAAGCAATTAAATGTTGTAAAGTTTAAAACAGAGTGCTAACTTTGTAGGTATAGTTTTATTTTAAAAGTTATATGAGCAAAACATTAGAAGCAATTCATTTACTGCAAGATAAGTTAGAAAGCTTATTTTCTAATTATGAATTTTTAAAGAATGAAAATGAAATTTTGCTTCAAAATAATACGCAATTACAACATCAACTTTTAGAAAACAAACAATTAATAGAAAGTCAAAAAAAAGAATACGATTTACTAAAAATTGCAAAAACTATAGACGGCAGTAGTACAGATACAAAACTAAAAATAAATGCATTAATTAGAGAAATAGATAAATGCATCATTCAGTTACAAGAATAAAGTTCTTTAAATTGTGGATAAACTAAAAATTAATATTGTTATAGCTGGTAGAACTTACCCTTTAAGTGTAAATAACACAAAAGAAGAAGAGGGTATGCGTAAAGCGGCAAATGCTATTAATAAATTAATTTCTATGTATGAGCAAAATTATGCGGTTAGCGATAAACAAGATGTTTTAGCTATGTGCGCATTACAATTTGCATCTAAAATGGAAATAGCATCCCTAGAAAAAGACTCTACAAATACTGAAGCAATAGAAAAATTGAAGGAGTTAACTACTTTAGTTGATTCACATTTAAAATAAGTTCATTAAAATACATTAACAACACACTGCCTACGTTAGTAAATTGTTTATTAAACTCAACACGATTCAATTATGAAGGATGAGTCTTAATTGTAAAAGCAAGCCATAGTTATCAAATTTATTTTGTGGCAAGTGGATTCTTGATCAGTTAGTTAGTCCTATAAGTACCCATAATGGAGTTTAAAAAACCAAACTGATGTAGGCTTTTTTTATATACTAAATTTAAATTATGGAAGGAATGATACTGCCAATTTTGGCAGCAATTATAGGAATAGTTATTGGGTTTTTAATAGCAAAGGCTATGGAGAAATCTAAAGGTAAAAAATTACTAAATGTTACTAGAAAAGAAGCAAATTCTATTCTAAAAGAAGCCAAAATTGATGCAGATTCAATTAAAAAAGAAAAAATACTACAGGCAAAAGAAAAATTTATTGAATTAAAGTCTGAACATGAAAAAGTAATTTTTTCTAGAGAGAAAAAGATTTCTGATGTTGAAAAGCGAATTAGAGATAGAGAATCTCAAGTTGCTTCTGAAGTTGATAAAAACAAACGTCTTAATAAATCTGTAGAACAAAAAGAAAATGATTTTAATAAAAAATTAGACTTTGTAGAAAAGAAAGAAGGTGAACTTGAAGTAATGCACAAACGTCATGTAGATATGCTTGAGCAAATCTCTGGTTTGTCTGCAGATGAAGCAAAAGTAGAATTGGTAACTTCATTAAAGGATGAAGCAAAAACTGAAGCAATGGCTTTTGTACAAACTTCAATTGAAGAGGCTAAATTAACTGCCGAACAAGAAGCAAGAAAAATAGTTTTAGGTACTATACAAAGAGTAGGTGTAGAACAAGCTGTAGAAAATTGTGTATCTGTTTTTAATTTAGAATCAGATGATGTTAAAGGGAGAATTATTGGTAGAGAAGGCCGTAATATTAGAGCAATAGAAGCTGCAACTGGAGTAGAAATTATTGTTGATGATACACCAGATGCAATTATTCTTTCTTGTTTTGATCCAATTAGAAGAGAAATTGCACGTTTATCTTTACACAAATTAGTTACTGATGGAAGAATTCACCCAGCAAGAATTGAAGAGGTTGTAAAGAAAACAGAAAAACAAATTACACAAGAAATTATAGAAGTTGGTAAAAGAACTGTAATTGATTTAGGAATTCATGGTTTACATCCAGAGTTAGTAAAAGCAGTTGGTAGAATGAAATACAGATCTTCTTACGGACAAAATTTATTACAACACTCGCGTGAAGTTTCTAATCTTTGTGGAATTATGGCAGCAGAAATGGGCTTAAATTCTAAAGTTGCAAAACGTGCAGGATTATTACATGATATTGGTAAAGTACCAAATGAGGAAAGTGAACTTCCTCATGCACTTTTAGGAATGCAATGGGCAGAAAAATACGGAGAGAAACCAGACGTTTGTAACGCAATTGGAGCTCACCATGATGAAATAGAAATGAAGAGTTTAATCTCGCCTATTGTTCAAGTTTGTGATGCTATTTCTGGTGCAAGACCAGGCGCAAGGCGTCAGGTTTTAGATTCTTATATTCAGCGTTTAAAAGATTTAGAAGAAATTGCTTTTGGTTTTACTGGTGTACAAAAAGCCTATGCAATTCAAGCAGGGCGTGAATTACGTGTTATGGTAGAAAGTGCTAAAGTTAATGATACCAAAGCAGCAGAATTGTCTTTTAGTATTTCCCAAAAAATACAAAATGATATGACATATCCTGGTCAAGTTAAAGTAACAGTTATTAGAGAAACTAGAGCGGTTAATGTGGCTAAATAAATAGTAGTTCCTCTTTTTAAGAGAGCAAAAACTTATATAAATAAAAATTCCTACTCTATTAAGGTAGGAATTTTTTTATTTTCATTTTTGAAGCTATTTCTTGCTTTTCACTATACCTTTTTATGCTGAAAAAAAATCAACATAAAAAGGATGTCGCTACAATCAAGGTTAAACTTGTTTGCTAACAAACTACTTTATAAAAGCACTATTTCTTTTTATTTTCTTGGATGAAAAGTTTCTACAACTTCTTTTAAGTAACTTTTATCCACATGAACATAAACTTCTGTTGTAGTGATACTTTCGTGACCTAACATTTGTTGTATTGCTCTTAAGTCTGCACCATTTTTTAATAAATGAGTCGCAAAAGAATGTCTTAATGTATGCGGACTTATTTTCTTATTCAAGTCAATTTTTAAAGCTAAACCTTTTAGAATTATAAATATCATTTGACGTGTAAGCCCTTTTCCTCTTCTGTTTAAAAACAGCGTATCTTCAAAATTCTTTTTAGGTTTAATATGGCTTCGGACATCTTTAATGTAAATTGAAATATATTTTTGAGCATTGTATTGTATGGGCACATAACGTTGTTTATCACCTTTACCAGTTACTCTTATAAAGCCTTCTTCAAAAAATAAATCAGAAATATTTAAAAAAATTAACTCACTAACACGTAAACCACAACTGTACATGGTTTCTAAAATAGTTCTGTTTCTTTCTCCTTGAGGATGACTTAAATCAATTGCTGAAATTAAATGATCAATCTCATCTTCGGATAAAGTGTCTGGTAACTTTCTTCCAATTTTAGGAGCTTCAATTAAGTCTGTTGGATTACTTTCTCTGTAATTTTCAAAAATTAAATAATCGAAAAAACTACGCAAACCAGAAATTATTCTTGCTTGACTTCTTGGGTTTACTTCTTTTGCAATTTCATATACAAATTGTTGAATGATGTTATCATCAATAGAAATAGGAGTAACGATTATTTCATTTTTAGTTAAAAAGTTTTCTAGCTTTTTTAAGTCTCTAGAATAACTGTCTATTGTATTTTTAGATAAACCTCTTTCAATTTTTAAAAAAAGGTGATAATCTTTAATTGCGTTTTGCCAATTCATTTGCTAAAAATAAAGTTTATATTTACAACTTTAAAGAAAATTATGAAACTAATTATCATAAACGGACCAAATCTAAATTTACTAGGAAAAAGAGAACCAGAAATTTACGGTTCTGCTACTTTTGAAGATTACTTTAAAGAACTTCAATTAAAATTTAAAACTGTAGAATTGTCTTATTTTCAATCGAATGTTGAAGGAGAAATTATAGATAAATTACATGAAGTTGGTTTTAATTATGAAGGTGTTATTTTAAATGCAGCCGCTTATACGCATACTTCTGTTGGTATTGGTGATGCTGTAAAAGGTATTGAAACACCTGTTGTAGAAATTCATATTTCTAACATTCATGCCCGAGAAGATTTTAGACATAAAAGCTATATTGCTGCAAATGCTAAAGGTGTTTTATTTGGTTTTGGACTAAAAGGTTATGATTTAGCAATTAATAGTTTTCTATAAAAATAAAACTATTTCAGAACTTTCTTAAATCAATTCAAGTAACATCTTTATATCAGATCGCTCATAATGAGATTCTTTTTCCAATTCTATCTCTTTGAAGCCTACTTTTTTATATAATGTTATTGCGGGTACTAATGTTCTGTGAGAATATAATGTAATGTTTTTCCAATTTTTTTCTTTGGCGAATTCTATACAATGATCCATTAGTTTCAATCCGATTTTTAATCCTCTATATTTTGTAGAAACTGCCATTTTACTTAATTCAAAAAAGGTGTTTTGGTTGATTAAAGCGACAGTACCTACAATTTCATCTTTAAATTTTGCAAAGAATATAAAGCCACCAGTATTTAAAATAAATTCTTTTGGGTTGCTTAAAATCTTTTCATCGTAAGGTTCTACATAAAAATACTTTTTTAACCATTCTACATTTAACTTATAAAAACCTTCTGCGAATTGAGGTTGATATGCTATAATTTCTAGGTTTTCTATTTCCATAATAAATATATTGCGTTAGGGATTGAAACGACATCCTTTTGTTTTTTTAAACAAAAGATATAGTGAAAAGCCCGACTGCGTTTTTCAACGCAGTAACGCTCAAATTTAATTAAATATTTTCATTAATAATTTTCATCATTTCGTTTTCTAAAACTATTGTTTTTTGATAAATAGCCTCTGCTTTTTCAATAATTTCTTCAGCAAATTCTCTATTTTTAATGTCTTTAGCATTGATACGTACATTAAAATAAGCGCCAGTAACTGCTGTTTTTGCACAAAGAATTCCAACACCTGCATCAGAAAGAGAGCTTTTTAATCCTATTTTCATCATTTTTAGAGATACTTCTATAGAATTAGCAGCAACTTCCATTACTTTATAAGGAATTTCAGTGGCATAAATTGTAGCATCTTCAATGGCTTGTTTTCTTACTTCAATTTCTTCAGAGTTTGTTTTAGGCATTCTATAACCATCTATAATTTTATTAAAAGCATTGGTGTCTTCATCAACTAAAAATAACAATTCATTTTTATATTTTTGTCCTTTTTCTGCCCATTTAGAAAAGGTTTCCCATTGAGAATCCCAACCTGCTTTATGCGAAGAAATGTTAGCAACCATAGTTCCTAAAGAAACACCTAAAGCACCAACATAAGCAGAAATACTTCCACCTCCAGGAGCCATAGATTCAGAAGCTGTTTCTTCTGCAAAGCCACTAACTGTAAAATCTATTAGTTTTTTATCTGCATCAGAATTCATTACATATTCTATAATTCTTTCTTGTGGATTAAACGGTTTTAAATCGTCTAATCCTAAAGACTTTATAGCTATTTTTATTTTTTCAGCATCACTAATACCTAATGAACGCTGTTGTTTTTTTAGATAAAAATCTGCACAATCTAACATTGCTTGTAATGGTACTAAACCAACTAGTTCGGAACCTGTTACACGCAAACCTCTTTCTGTTGCAGATTTGTCTGTTTCATAAAAAGCTTCATGCATTGAAGTTATGGAAATGTTTGTTAAATTATATGAAATTTGTGCAACTCCGTATTCTTCAATAAACCAACCAATTCCTTTTACGGCTTTTAATTTACCAGGAATTCTTTCTGGTTCACCGTTTTTATCTAATACTTTTTTTCTATCTACTAATTTTGCTCTTCCGTTTTCTCGAATATCAAAAGCAATGGCATTTGCTCTACGAGTAGAAGTAGAGTTTAAGTTTACATTGTATGCAATTAAAAAATCGCGGGCAGAAATAGCTGTAACTCCAGATGAGCTTACTTGTTTGTTATATTCTGCTGGTCCAAAATCTGGTTTCCATTTGGGTTTAGATAATTTTTCTTTTAAGCCTTCATATTCACCTGAACGAATTGTTGCTAAATTTTTTCTATCTTCTGATGTTGCAGCGTTTTCATAGAAATAACCAGAAATACCTAATTCTTCTCCAACTCGTTTTCCCAATTTATGTGCATATTTAGCAGTTTCTTCCATAGAAATATTTGCAATTGGCACAAGTGGACAAACATCTGTAGCTCCAAATCTTGGGTGTTCGCCGGTTTGTTTGCTCATGTCAATGAGTTCAGAGGCTTTTTGTATTAGTAAAAATGCCGCTTTTACAACCTGTTCTGGCTCTCCAACAAATGTAATTACAGTTCTGTTTGTAGCTTTACCTGGATCTACATCTAAAAGCTTTATGCCTTCTATTGTTTTTACTACATTTGCAATGGTATTTATTTTATCAATATCTCTTCCCTCACTAATATTTGGTACACATTCTATAAGTTGCTTATTCATTTTAATATATTTTACTCAAATATAAAGAAATCAAAAATTAAATAATGAATGAAATGTTAAAAATTGATTAAATAATTTATATTTGTATTTAACCTTATTAATAGAAATGCAGAAAGAAAAGTGGCTTTTCGAAATATCTCCTAAAAAGAGTTTATTTACTTTAAATTTAAAAGAAGTTTGGCAATATAGAGATTTATTGATGCTTTTTGTAAAAAGAGATATAGTAACTAAATATAAACAAACTGTTTTAGGGCCTATATGGTATTTAATACAACCTCTATTTACTTCGGTAATATTTACCTTAATATTTAACAATATTGCATCTATACCAACAAACGGAGTCCCTCCTTTTTTATTCAACTTAGCAGGTATAACTTCATGGAATTATTTTAAAGATTGTTTAACGCAAACTTCGGATACTTTTAAAAATAATGAAGGCATTTTTGGAAAAGTTTATTTTCCAAGAGTTATAATGCCATTATCTAATATAGTGTCTAATTTGTTGAAATTTGGAATTCAATTACTAATATTTACTGCGTTTTATATTTATTTTTATTTAAACGGATTTTCAGTATCATTTTCTTTAAATGCGTTATACTTACCTATTTTAATTTTTTCAATGGGTTTTTTAAGCCTTGGATTAGGAATGATAGTTTCTTCTATGGTTACTAAATATAGAGATTTAACTTATTTATTAAGTTTTGGAGTGTCTTTACTTATGTACATTTCTGCTGTAATGTATCCCGTTGAAGTTGCTGTAGAAAAAATGAAAAATTATCCTTTTGCAATTAAATTGATTGAATATAACCCAATGACAATTGTAATTGAGAATTTTAGAAATATAGTTTTTAATACGAATAACATAGATTTATTTGATATTATCTATATGTCAACCATATCGTTTATTGTTTTTATAATAGGATTGGTAGTTTTTAATAAAACGGAAAAAACCTTTATTGATACAATTTAATATATGATAACAGATACTATTTTAAAAGTTGAAAATTTGTCTAAACAGTATCGTTTAGGAACAGTTGGAACAGGTACTATTGGTCATGATCTAAATCGATTTTTTGCTAAAATTAGAGGTAAAGAAGACCCTTATCTTAAAATAGGAGAAAGTAACGATAGAACATCTAAAGGTAATTCAGATTATGTTTGGGCATTAAAAGATATTGATTTTGAAGTGAAAAAAGGCGAAGTTTTAGGAATAATTGGTAAAAATGGAGCAGGGAAATCTACACTATTAAAAATTCTTTCTAAAGTAACTGGTCCAACAACTGGTTCTATTAAGTATAACGGTAGAATAGCTTCTCTTTTAGAAGTTGGTACTGGTTTTCATCCAGAAATGACTGGTAGAGAAAATGTGTTTTTAAACGGAGCAATTTTAGGAATGACAACCAAAGAAATTGATGATAAACTTGATGAAATAATTTCTTTTTCTGGTTGTGAACGTTATATAGACACTCCTGTAAAAAGATACTCTAGTGGTATGACGGTACGACTGGCATTTGCAGTTGCAGCTCATTTAGAACCAGATATCTTAATTGTAGATGAAGTTTTAGCTGTTGGTGATGCAGAATTTCAAAAGAAAGCAATTGGTAAAATGCAAGACATTTCTAATTCGGATGGAAGAACAGTTTTATTTGTAAGCCATAATATGTCTGCAATTAAAAACTTGTGCTCTAGAGTAGTTGTTTTAGAAAATGGAACTGTAAAGTTTGATGGCGAAACAGATAAAGCATTAGAATCTTATTTAGCAAGAGATATCGAAACTAATCATTCAGTTTTCTTTAAAAAAGATGATAAAAAAGAAAAAATGGTTGAATTTGTTTCTGTAAACTTAAAAAATCAAAACTTAAAAATAACTAAAGATTTCTCAATAGGTGACACCTTAAATATAGAATTTGTTGTAAGAAATAATTCTGATGAAATTAAAATAGAATCAAGTGTTCAAATAAAATCTAATGAAGACGTGCCTATATTTCACATAATGGGTAGAGATTCGAACTATGAATTTAGTTTAGATAAAAAAGAAGAATCATTTGTAGTCTCAATTGAAGATATTAGATTGTTTCCTGGTATATATACTATAAATTTAACTTGTATAGGTTTATCTGGTTTACAGATTTTTGATAATATAGACGATGCCATTTCTTTTGAAATTATTGATGGAGGAAAATATACAACTAGATATTTACCAAAAGCAGCAGGACAGTTTTTTTTAAACCCTAGTTGGAAAAAGTTATAGTGATGAAAATTGTTAAACTAACATTTAATTATGATTGGCCAATTTTTAGACAAACTCCAAATTTTTCTGGAATTTGGGGAGATTATAAATTTATTATTGATGATAATTTAATAGAATGTGATTTTTGGATTATTTATGGAGATTACAATTTAAAAGCAGATGAAGTTTTATGTAATAAAAAAAATATTATTTTTATATCTGGTGAAGGTTATGATACAAGCCCCAAGTACTCAAAACATTTCTTAAATCAATTTGGTCTTATTATTACTTCACAAGAAGAAATCAAACTTAATAATGTTTTAAAAACTCATAATGCCAACCCTTGGTTTATAAATAAAACCTATGATGAGTTAAAAGAAATAGAACCTTTAGAAAAAACGAAATTAATCTCAATAGTTTCGTCCAATAAAGTAGTTACTGAAGGTCATAAAAAGAGAGTGATGTTTGTTAATGAATTAAAAAAACATTTTGGAGATACGTTAGATGTTTTTGGAAGAGGAATTAAAGACTTTGATGATAAATGGAATGTTGTAGCTCCCTATAAATATTCTATTGCTATTGAAAATGATTTTTGTAATGATTATGTTACAGAAAAATATTTCGATTGCCTATATAGTAATACGTTACAATTCTATTACGGTTGTCCAAACCTAGAAAAATATGTAGATAGTAAAACTTTTGTAAGAATTAATATTAACAATATTAAAGAAGCTATTTCAATTATTGAAAAAACTATTAAAAATGATGAATATGAAAAAAAGAAAAACATTATTAATATAGAGAAAATTAAAAGCTTAGATAGAGATCAATTTTTTCCGTTTATGACAACTATTTTAAGTAAAATGAATAATGATTTGTCTAAAGATAAAATAACTTTAATAAATGATGTTTTTTTTGAACCAAAAAGCTTAAAAACTAGAATTTCTAATAAATTAAAACGATTTATTAAATAATGCACATTGGTTTTAATTAAAAAAAATAAAAAAGTGAAAATAAAAAAAATAATTAAAAAATTTTTTTTCAAACAAAGAAAGGCATCAACAAAAGTTGGTACTTTAAATGAAAAAACAAGAGTTGATTGGATAGAGTCTACTTTAAAAAAAATACCCGAAAATAGTAGAATTCTTGATGCAGGAGCAGGAGAACAACAATTTAAGCAATTTTGTAAGCATTTAAAATATGTTTCCCAAGATTTTGCAGCATATAATCCGAGCAAACTTAAATCAGGCTTACAAGTAGATAAATGGGATTATGGAGAGCTAGACATCATTTCAGATATAGCCAATATACCTCAAGAAGATAGCTCGTTTGATGCTATTATGTGTACAGAAGTTTTTGAACATATTATAAACCCTAGAGAAGCATTAAAGGAATTTAAAAGATTACTAAAAAAAAATGGTTATTTAATAATTACAGCGCCATTTTGTAGTTTAACTCATTTTGCTCCTTACCATTATTATACAGGTTTTAGTAAATATTTTTATGAATTAGAGTTAGAGAAAAATGATTTTACTATTATAGATGTAAAAGCGAATGGTAATTATTTTGAGTATTTAGCACAAGAAGTAAAAAGAATAGAACACGTTTCTAAAAATTATACTCAAGTTAACTTATCAAAAGATGATAAAGCAAATATTTATAATTTAGAAGTTTTATTGGAGAAATTATCTAAAAACGACACTAATTCTTCAGAACTATTATGCTTTGGTTACCATATTTTAGCAAGAAAAAAATGATAATTATAAATATTAATGGAGGTCTAGGCAATCAAATGTTTCAAGTAGCATTTGGTAGCATAATTGCCAAAAAAAATAATTGTAAATTAACTTTTGAAAAAAGTTTTTTTGAAATAAATGAAAATGACCAAAATTGTGCTTTTAGGTTTTTTGGTTTAGATATATTTAAGATTGAAGAAAATTTACCTTCTCAAAAAAAACTACTCAATAAGGCTCTAAAGAAGTTTCTTCCAAAAAAAAATATTTATAGAGAACCTTCTTTTGATTTTAATGCAGCTGCTTTAAGTTTAAGAAAACCAGTAAGTTTGTTTGGTTATTTTCATAGCTATAAATATTTATTAGGTTATGAAGATTTTATTAAATCTATTTTTACTTTTCCAAAAGAAAAAATAGGTTTACAAAACGAAAATATCTTAAGAGAAATAATAACAAATAACTCTATTTCAATTCATATAAGAAGAGGAGATTATGTAAGTAATTCTGACACTAACAATACACATGGTACTTGTTCTTTAGATTATTTTTATGATGCAATTAAAGAATTGACAAAAGGTGTTTCAAAAAATTTTAAATTATATTTTTTTTCTGATGATATTAAATGGGTAAAAGAAAAATTTGATCATATTAATTTTAATAAAAAGTACATAAGCAATAATACAGGTAAAGATAGTTGGATAGATATGTTTTTAATGAGTAACTGTAAACATAATATTATCGCTAACAGTTCTTTTAGCTTCTGGGGAGCTTGGTTAAATTCTAATGTAAACAAAAAAGTTATTGCTCCTAAAAAATGGTTTTTAGATGAAAATTTAGAAGCACAATCTAAAAATTTAATTCCACCACAATGGATCAGAATTTAAAAATTCCATTAGTATCCGTTTTAATGCCAGTATATAATTCTGAAGATTATGTTGCTGAAGCAATCGAAAGTATTTTAGGTCAAACTTACAGTAATTTTGAGTTTTTAATAGTTAATGATTCTTCAACAGATAATTCATTAGAAATAATTTCATCTTACAAAGATTCTAGAATTAGAGTTTTAAATATGAAGCAAAATTCTGGAATTTCTAAAACGCTTAATTTTGGTATTGGTGAAGCAAAAGGAAAATATATTGCAAGAATGGATTCTGATGATAAAAGTTTTCCAGAGCGTATAAAAAAGCAGGTAGAATTTTTAGAAAATAATAAAAATTACATTTTATGTGGTTCTAATTATAAAATATTGAATTCAACTTACGAAGTAGTTTTACCAGAAAATCATTCTTTAATTAAAACCACGTTATTAAGTAACTGTTGTATTGCTCACCCAACTGTTATGTGTAAAACAGAAGCAATCAAAAAAAATAATCTACATTATTCTAAAGAAAGCGAACCTGCAGAAGATTATCATTTATGGTCATTCTTAATTAGTAAAGGAAAGTTTTATAATTTACAAGAAAACTTATTAGAGTATAGAGTTCATGAAAAACAAATTTCTCAAAGTAAGAAGGCTAAACAAGATAAAATGTCTTTTTCAGTAAAAATTAATTACATTAAATCATTTTACAAAGATATTTCAAATGATGAAATTAATATATTAGAAAGATTATTACTTTTAAATAATAAAATGAAGTCAAAAGATATTAAAATATTTAGTGATTACATTTTAAAAATGAAAAAGATTAATGTTGAAACTAGTTTTTTTAATGAAATGGGCTTTAAAAACTATACATTTAAATTAGAGAATGCTTTTTTAAAAAACTACTTTTCTAAATATGAGAGATATTCATGTTTAGACTTTTTAAATTATTTAAAAATTTCAAGAAAGCATAAGTTAAATTTTAGTTATAAAAATGCCACTAATTTGTTTTTTAAATCATTGTTTTTTTATAAAATAAAAACACGTTCTCTATGATACCAAAAATAATACATTATTGTTGGTTTGGGAGTAATGAGAAGTCGGAAACATTAAAAAAATGTATTTTATCTTGGAAAAAGTATTGCTCGGATTATAAAATTATAGAATGGAATGAAATCAACAGTTTAAAGTTTTCTAACTCATTTTATAAAAATGCTTTAAGAAAAAAAAAATATGCATTTGTTGCAGATTATGTTAGAACAAAAGCGTTGTACGAATTCGGCGGAATTTATTTAGATACAGATATGCTACTTTTAAAGCCAATAGATAAACTTTTAAGCAATAGTT
The DNA here is from genome assembly GCF_036480315.1 of Polaribacter sp. Classification (GTDB taxonomy): domain Bacteria; phylum Bacteroidota; class Bacteroidia; order Flavobacteriales; family Flavobacteriaceae; genus Polaribacter. The sequence continues at coordinate 43,624 of NZ_JAZGGG010000064.1, read as the reverse complement.
TTTTTTCAGGCTATGAAGTGGAAGGAAGAGTTGCTTACGGCTTATATGGTGGAACAAAACAACATAGATTTTTTTATGAAATGTTAAGTTTTTATAAAAAAACAGCGTTTGATGAGTTCAATCCTCCAATAATAACTCACACATTTAAACATTTAATAAATTCATCTAGTTTAAAACACAATGAAATATTATTAAGTCCAGAATATTTTTACCCATTAACTTTTCAAAATAAAGAAAAAGATTATAAATTATTTATAACCAAAGAAACCTATGCCGTTCATTTATGGGATCATTCTTGGAAGTTAGAAACTAAAAAAGGGTATTCTTTTATTTTTAATCAATTTAAGATTGTTTTTTTAGACTTTATTATGTTTGGTTATTCTATTAAATATTTAAAAAAATATCTAATAGAGTTTATGTTAAATTTGTACAGAATGGTTAAATATAAGAGCTTTTGAAAATATTACATATTACATATTCACATAAAGGAGGTGCAGGTATTGCTGCAAAAAGATTACATACTGCATTACAACAGAATGGAGTTTCTTCAGCGTATTTATCAACTAATTTAACTATAAATTTTAATGAAGAAGTTGTAATAGATAATTTCTTTGAATACAAAAAACCAAGTATATTAAAAAAAATAAAATTAAAAATTTTAAGTTTCACTTCTTTTTCTATAAGGAATAATCTTTCTAAAAAAATAAATAGATTTAAAAAAGAAGGAGATTTTGAAATTATTTCTTCACCGTTTAGTAGTTACAAATTACAAAATCATCATTTATACAAAGAAGCAGACATTATTAATTTACATTGGGTTTCTGGTATTATAGATTACCCATCCTTTTTTAAAGCATGTAAAAAACCAATTGTTTGGACTTTTCATGACATGAATCCTTTTTTAGGAATGTTTCATTATCAAAACGATTTTAACAAAGCATCTTCAGAATTAAATAAGTTTAATAAAGAAATACAAGAATTACAAAAGAAACATATTAATTATATTGAAATTGGAGCCATTGTTTCTCCATCTAATTGGTTATTACAAGAAGCATTAAATAGTAGCTTTTTTCCAAAATTAATTAATAAAAACATTGTAAACTCAATAGATTTAGAAACATTTACAATTAAATGTAAAGTACAATTAAGAAAAGAATATTCCATTTCAGATAATGAGTTTGTTATTTTATTTGTAGCTGAAGACGTAAATAATTATAGAAAAGGATTTGATTTACTTTTAGAATCTTTAAATTATTTAGAATCTATAAATTATACTATTTTAACAATAGGGTTAGATAACCCAGAAGTTTATAAAGATATTAAAGTAATTTCTTTAGGTAGAATTTCTGATGTAAAAAAAATAGTAGATATTTACAATTTAGCAGATGTTTTTATTTTACCTAGTAGAGAAGATAATTTACCAAATGTAATTTTAGAATCTTTTGCAACCGGTTTACCAATAATAAGTTTTAATATTGGTGGTATTAAAGAGCATGTTTTATCAAATAAAACAGGTGCTATATCTAATGAACTTACAGGTTTATCTTTGTCAAAACAGATAATAGAATTTTATAATTCTAAAGATAATTTTGATAGCCAATTAATTAGAAAATATGCTGAAGAAAATTTCAGTTTTTTTAATCAATACAGAGATTATTTAAATCTATACAAAGAACTATTAAAAAATGATTGAAATAATATTAAAAATCTTCAGAAAAATTTATATTAAAGTTTTCGGTAAAAAGGAAAGAGGTTTTTTTAATAAAAATAAACCAGATTACAACGGTGAAGAAGCTTCAGAGCTAATTTATAACTTATTAAAATCAGAAGAACCCTGTATGATTTCTAGGTTAGGGAATACAGAGTTTAAGTGTGTTTATCAATATAAGGTTAAGAATGATAGTTTATTTAAAAAATACAGAAAATTTGTTATTGGTGATATAGACGCATTAGATTATTCAATTGCAATGAAGAAAGAAATTCAGAATAATGCAGGTTTCTTCCCAGCAAATAATAAAACATTGAATAAGTTTTCTGAACTAATAATTTCAGAAATGAAAAATATAGATATTTTAGGTTCTTGGTTAGAAGTAGAAAATAAATTCAAAACAGAACTTTACAAAGCTAAAAAAATTGGGTTAGAGGACTTAAATGCTTATAATCATAAAAAACCTTGGAGTAGAGTTTTAAAAGGAAAAAATGTTTTGGTAATACATCCTTTTAATATAAGCATTGAATCTCAATATCAAAAAAGAGAATTATTATTTAAGAATAAGGATATTCTTCCAGAATTTAACTTAATAACTTATAAGCCTGTTGTTTCTATAGCAGGAAATCATACTAACCTAGATTACGAGAATTGGTTTGATGCATTAAATAGTATGAAAAAAGATATTTCTAATATTGATTTTGATATTGCTATTCTAGGCTGTGGCGCATACGGTTTGCCGTTGGCAAGTTACATTAAAGAAATTGGTAAAAAAGCAGTTCACATTGGCGGTTCTACTCAAATGTTATTTGGTGTTTTAGGTAAACGATGGGAAAAAGAATATGATTTAACCCATCTAATAAACGATAGTTGGGTGAGACCGTTAGGAGAAGAAATTCCTGAAAATTTCAATAAAATTGAAAATGGTTGTTACTGGTAAAAAATAAAATAAAACAATGTTAAATAAAACAAAAAGATCTTCTTTCAAAACTGCACTTAAGTTTAAAGCACATAATTTTTTTAAAAAATTTGTAAAAATTAAATATAAAGAAACTTATTCTCAATTAGGAGAAGATATTGCTATTACGCATTTACTAGAAAAACATTTAAATCTTCAAAACGGTTTTTATATAGATGTAGGTTGCAATCATCCAATACATTGTTCAAATACTTTTTTATTATATAGAAAAGGATGGAGCGGTATTACAATAGATCTTAATAAAGAGTTAATATCTTTGCATAAAATGGAAAGAAAAGGAGATGTACAGGTAAATACTGCTATATCAGATAAAAATGAATCTGTGAAAGTTTACGAATTTCAAGATAATTCAATTAGTACTATAAATAGTGATTTCTTTAATGAGATGAAAACTCATAAAAAAGTAATTTCAGATTCAAAATTGATAAATACTTTAACATTAAATGAAATTGTTTTAGAGCATAATGTTACTAAAATAGATCTTTTATGTATTGATGTTGAAGGACATGATTTAAAGGTGTTAAAATCACTAGATTTAACAAAATATAGGCCAAAATTGATTGTTGTTGAAATGTTAGACAGTTTTAGTTTTAATAATTTAAATGAGAGCGAAATTTGTACGTATTTAAAAACATATAACTATAAATTAATTGGTTATTTAATTGCAAATGGATATTTTATAGATGATGCCATTAATGAATAAATTGAAAATATATAATAAGAATGCAACAACTTTTATCAATAATTACTATAAATTTTAATGATGTTTTAGGTTTAGAAAAAACGGTAAATTCTGTTGAAAATCAAACCTATACTAATTTTGAATATATTATAATTGATGGCGGTTCTAAAGATGGTAGTTGTGAATATTTAAATAAGAAAAAACAACTTTTTTCTTATTTAATAAGTGAAAAAGATAGTGGTATTTATAATGCTATGAATAAAGGTATTAAAGTAGCTAAAGGAGAATATTTATTGTTTTTAAATAGTGGCGATATTCTAAATGGTGTAAACGCTTTGCAAGATTTTATAGATAATTCTAATTTTTCTGGAGATATAATTTATGGAGATTATAAGTTTTTAGATGGAGGTAAAAAATATCCAGATGTTTTAACACCTTTACACTTTTTTAAATCTTCATTACCACACCAAAGTTCTTTCATAAAAAGGGATTTATTTTCTAAATTTGGGCTTTATGATGAAAGGTTTAAAATTGTTTCAGATAAGTCATTTTATATTAAATGTTTTTTGAGTGAGAAAGTAGTATTTAAGCATATCAATCAAAAATTGGCAATAATAGATTTACATGGCATTAGTAATAATATAGCGTTTAAGAAAAATGTTCAGATAGAAAATAGCATAATTTTAAAAGAACACTTTGGTGTTTTTTACCTAGATTATAAAAATATGTTAGAATTAAAATCTGAATATAAAAATTTAAAAAATAAAAATTTAATAAAGCTTCTAAAACGAGTTAAAAACAAATTATTTTCATAATTAATATATAAGTATTGAAGTCTAAAGTTTTAATTTTAAGTCCTATTGGGGATGTTGGAGGTAGAGAATTAGAAGTTGGTTTTATAGCTTCTATTTTATCAGAAAAATATAATGTAAATGTTATTTCAACAGGTAACTATACGCAAAATTCACAAGTAAAAACATTTAAAGGTTTTTCTGTTACAAGCTTAAAATATCTAATTTTTGACAATAATTTGTTGGTTAGGTTTTTAATTAAATTTATTTCTCTATTTTTAAAAAACATATCTTTTGATGCTTCTAGTTTAAGTTCACCATTATTAAAAAAAGTTTTAAAGGTACAAAAGAGGAAGTCTATAATATTAAACAATGAGATTCTAAAAACAGACATAGTATTTATTTGTGCTCAATTATCATCTAATTACATCGAAGAAATTATTTTAATTGCAAAAAAGAATAAGAAAACAATAATATTTAGAACTACAGGTAATATTTCAAAAAATCTAGAACCTACTTATTTGAAATATGTAGACTTATTTATTCATCACTCTTTAAAAAACGCAAAAAAACTAAATAAGAATTATAATTTTAAAGTTATTGATCAATGTGCTTTTAATGAAGAAAATTTTTTAAAAATACCAGATTTAAATACAAAAGTTAATAATTTTATGACCGTTTCTAGAATCGAAAAAAATAAAAATATAGATATTGTAATAAATGCATTTATAAAAAGTGCAGATATAAATGATAAATTATATGTTGTAGGTAATGGCCCAGATTTAGAGAAAACTATTATAGAAACTAAAGACAAAAGAATTATTTTTACAGGTTTTATTCATAATAATGAATTACAAGAAATTTATAAAATTTGCCAATGTTTTATTATTTCTTACTATAAATTAGAGGCTGGCCCTTTAACAGGAATTGAAGCTATGGCTGCAGGTAAAATAATTATTTCTTCTAAAACAGGAGCAATGACAGAAAGAATTATTGGAGAACATGTTTTTTGGCATAATAATACGATAGATGTATTGTCAGAAAAAATTAATAAAGTAAAAATGTTAAATGTTAATGAAGTTACAGAAATATCAAAAATTAATAGAGACAGATATATTTCTGAATATTCAAAAGAAAAAATTAGACAAAAATATTTAGATGCTGTTTCATTATTAAATTATAAAGATGAATAAACCTCTTGTATCCATAATTATACCTATCTATAACAGGGCTTTGTTAATTATAGAAACTTTAATTTCTATAAAAGAACAAACTTACCAAAATTGGGAATGTATTTTAGTTGATGATGGTTCTACAGACAATTCTATAACAGTAATTGAAAAATTTATTTTAAATGATAACCGATTTAAGATTGTTTTAAGACCCCAAAACAGAAAAAAAGGAGCAAATGCTTGTAGAAATTTAGGATTTGAAGTTTCTAAAGGAGAATTTATTCAATGGTTTGATAGTGATGATGTTATGAGCTTGAATAAAATTGAAGAAAAAGTAAAAGCTCTAAAGGAGTTTAAAAATGTAGACTATCTAGTTTGTGAAGGAATTGAATTTAACAATACTATCTCTAATACTTTTAATAAATGGGACACTATTTTTTCTGATAATCCACTTCTAGATCATATAACAGGTCGTGTAAATTTTCATACTAATGGACCACTATTTAGAAGAAGTTTTTTAGAAAATATAAAATTGTTTAATGAAGATTTATTAAGAAAACAAGAATGGGAGTTTTATACACGTCTTTTATTTAAATCTACTAATTATTACACGCTTCATAAAACATTGTATTATTTTAGAATTCATGAATCTAGTATTAATGGAAAAGATTCTTCTAAAACACTAAAATCTAGAATAATTGCAAATAATCTAGTGTTTGGAATGTTGAAAAAAGAAAAAAAACTTTTAAGCGAAAATTATTTTTTAAGAAAACATTTTTTATATAAATATTCATATAATATAAATTTAGTATTATCAACTAAAACTTACATAAATTTTTTTTACATTGTAAAAGGAATTTTAAAGGTTATAAATTTAAAAGTACTTTCAGATCTTTTTGGTACTTATAAAAAAAAAGTAAATAATTCATTAAAATCAAATTAAGCAAAATCTGTATTTAAAATATCATGAGAATAGGTCATAATCCTGAAAAAAAGAAATTCAAAAAGATAGTTTATAAACAGCATCGAGTAATTATTCCTGTTTATATTCCAGATTCTGATGAAGAGTATTTTAACAATCTATTTTCAGTTTTTAAAGTTTCTATAAATTCTTTAATAAAAACAACAGATAGTAAACAAACAAACATTACTATAGTTAATAATAACAGCAAAAATGAAGTAACCGATTTTATAGATAGTTTATTAAAAGAAAAAAGTATAGATAAACATGTAAAATTTTCTTCTAATTATGGTAAAGTTTATACAATTCTATCCGAAGCAAAAGCAAGTTATGAAGAATTAATAACAATCGCAGATGCAGATGTTTTTTATTTTTCTAATTGGTTAGAGAATACAGTTCAAGTTTTTAAGAATTTTAATAATACCGGGGTAGTAGCTCCGCTACCAATGCCACAATTAGCTTTTTACAGCAACTCTTCTTTATTTTCTAAAAAAATATTAAATGTTAAAAAAGGAAAAGTTATTTTAGATAAAGATTTATTACTTTTTGAAGAAAGCATAAATAGTAAAATTTCGATAAAGAAAAATAACTGGTTTAAAAATCAATTATATTTAGAAAAAAATAACTTTAAAGTTTGTATTGGTGCTGGTCATTTTATTGCAACCTATAGAAAGGAAGTTTTAGATAATCTAAATATAGAAAGACCAAAATATATTTTTGAAGATGGTGCAGAAACATTTCATTTAGATAACCCTATTGATAGATTTGGTTATTATAGACTTTCAACAACAAAAACCTTTGTTTATCATTTAGGAAATAATATACCAAAATGGGTTCAAGAATATGTGTTTAAAGAAATTAAACCTTTTGAAAAAATTATTGAAACAAAACTTAAGAATACTTTTATTCCATATACAATAAAGGTAATCATTGCAAAAATATATAGAAAACTAACAACGATTTAGACATATTTTGAAAAATTACATAGAAATACAAGGAAGGAAAATAGGACAAAATTACACACCATTTGTAATTGCAGAAATAGGTATTAATCATGAAGGTTCTTTAAAAGTTGCCAAAGAAATGGTAGATGCTGCGCATAGAGCAGGTGCAGAATGTGTAAAACATCAAACCCATATTGTAGATGATGAAATGAGTGGTGCAGCAAAAAAAGTAATTCCAGGAAATGCAGATGTATCTATTTATGAAATAATGAAACGTTGTGCATTAAATGAAGATGATGAAATTGCGCTAAAAGAATATGTAGAAAACAAAGGAATGATTTTCATTTCTACACCTTTTTCTAGAGCAGCATCAGAAAGATTAGAAAAAATGAATGTTGCAGCCTATAAAATAGGTTCAGGAGAATGTAATAATTATCCTTTGTTAGAACATATTGCTACTTTTGGTAAGCCGGTAATTTTAAGTACTGGTATGAATACTATAAAAAGTGTTGCAAAAGCCGTTGCAATTTTTGAGAAAGCAAATGTTCCATTAGCGTTGTTGCATACTACAAATTTATATCCAACTCCTGTTCATTTAGTTCGTTTTGGTGCCATGCAAGAGTTGTCTGTAGCATTTTCAAAAAATGTTTTCGGGTTGTCTGACCATACATTAACAAACCATGCTTGTTTAGGAGCAGTAGCATTAGGAGCATCAATTTTAGAGCGTCATTTTACAGATCATAAACAAAGAACAGGACCAGACATTGTTTGTTCTATGGATGAAAATGATTGCAAAGAATTAATAGAAGGAAGCAATTTAATTTGGCAAATGCGTGGAGGTACAAAAGAACCTGCAAAAGAAGAGCAAGTAACTATAGATTTTGCTTTTGCTACCGTTGTAACTATAAAACCAATTAAAAAAGGAGATATTTTCTCAAAAGAAAATATTTGGGTTAAAAGACCTGGAACAGGAGAGATTTTTGCAGAAGAATTTAATTCGATTTTAGGTAAAAAAGCAATAATAGATATTGAAAATGATAAACATTTAAATTATTCTAATATTGAGTAAGCAAAAAAAAATAATTTTCCTTACAGGAACTCGTGCAGATTTTGGGAAACTAAAGTCTTTAATAAAAATAACGCAAGAGTCAGATGATTTTGACGTGCAAATTTTTGCAACAGGAATGCATTTAGATGATAAATACGGTTTAACTGTTAATGAAATTTATAAAAGCGGTTTCAAGAATGTTTATACATTTAAAAATCATGCTGGTGCTGAGTTTATGGACAGAACTTTGGCAAAAACAATTCAAGGATTTTCTGAATATATAGCGTTGCAAAAACCAGATTTAATAATAGTTCATGGAGATAGGGTAGAAGCTTTAGCTGGTGCAATTGTTGGGAGTTTAAATAATATTTTAGTAGCTCATATAGAAGGAGGAGAAATTTCTGGAACAATAGATGAATTAATTAGACATTCTATTAGTAAATTATCTCATTTGCATTTAGTTTCACATATTGAAGCTAAAAAAAGAGTTATTCAAATGGGAGAATTAGAGAGTTCTGTTTACATTATAGGTTCTCCAGATTTAGATCTAATGAATCCTAATACTTTACCAAGCATAGAGAAGGTAAAAGAATACTATAATATTCCTTTTAAAGAATATGCAATTGCAATGTATCACCCGGTTACTACTGAATATGATAATATAGAAAAACAAGTCGCAATTTTTGTAGATGTTTTATTAGAATCTGGTAAAAACTATATTGTTATTTATCCTAATAATGATTTAGGAACTGAAGAAATATTAAAAGAATATAAAAGGTTAGAAAACAATTCTAGGTTTAAAATATATCCATCTTTACGGTTTGAATACTTTTTGAAACTTCTTAAGGAAGCAACTTTTATTATAGGTAATTCTAGTGCTGGTATAAGAGAAGCACCTTTTTATAAAGTACCAACTATAGATATTGGCTCTAGGCAAAACAATAGATCTAAAGCAAGTTCTATATTAAATATCTCATATAATGAAGTAGAAATTTTATTTGAAATTGAAAAATGTATAAAATTAAAATCTAATAAAATTGAAATTTCTGAATTTGGTAATGGTAATAGCAATTCTCTTTTCTTACATTTGTTAAAATCAGACAAAATTTGGAAAGTAAATTGCCAAAAACAATTTCAAGATTTATAAAATGAAAGTACTAGCTATTATACCTGCCAGAGGTGGATCTAAAGGGATACCAAGAAAAAATGTAGTTAATTTTTTAGGTAAACCATTAATTCAATGGTCAATAGAAGCTGCCTTAAAATCTAAAGTTATTACTGATATTGCAGTTTCTTCCGATGATGATGATATTTTACAAGAAGCAAAAAAAAACGATAGTATAATTGCAATAAAAAGACCTTTAGAATTAGCGCAAGATAGTTCTAGAACAGAACCTGTGCTGGCTCATGTTTTAGAAACGTTAAAACCTGAAAATTACGATTATTTAATACTTTTACAGCCTACTTCACCTTTAAGAACTTTTGAAGATATCGATTTGGCTTTTAGTATTTTAAAAGATGCAAAGGCAGATTCATTAATAAGTGTTTGTAGTTTAGGATATCACCCTTATAAGTCCTTTAAAGTTGATGAAAACGGTTTTTTAGAAGGAATTATTAATAATGATTTTCCATTTAGTCCAAGACAAGAACTACCAATAACATATAGAGCGAATGGCGCAATTTACATTATTAGAATAAAGAGTTTTTTAAAGAATAAGTCTTTATTAACAGACAAAACAATTCATTTTAAAATGAATATTGAAAAAAGTTTAGATATTGACACAGAAGCAGATATCATCCAAATAGAACAAAATGCTAACAATTGTTAATTACCATTATATAAGAAAATCTTTTGAATCCAAATACCCAAGTATTTTTGGTATGACAAACAGTCAATTCAAAGAACAATTATTACTTTTAAAAAACGAGGGAGATTTTATTACTATTAATGAGTTTAATAATAATTACAAAGATCTTTTAAATTCTAGAAATAATTTTAATTTAATCACCTTTGATGATGGTTTAAAAGAACAATTCACCAATGCATATTCAGTTTTACAAGAATTAAATTTAGAAGCCTATTTTTTTTTGAATGCATTAAACTTTAAAGAAAAAAAAGTAAGTCTAGTTCATAAAATACATTTGTTAAAATCGATTTTAGAGCCTAAATTATTTTTAAAACAATTAAAGTTAGAGTTAAATTATAATTTTTCAAAATTGGATAAAAAAAGAAGTCGTAAAGTTTATAGATTTGATACTATTGTAAATGCAGAACTTAAGTATTTATTAAATTTTTTATTTCCAAATGATAGTAAAGCAATTATTATTGATAAATTATTTGATAATCATTTTAATGAAATAGAAGTGAATAATAGTTTATATATGAATGAATCTGAAATTTTAGAATTATCAAAAAAGAACATGATTGGTAATCATACATACAACCATAAACATTTAGGTGTTTTAGGTAAAAAGGAGTTAGTTATAGAAATTACTGAATCAAAAAAATATTTAGAAAAGCTAACTTATTCTCCAATTAATACTATTTCTTATCCTTATGGAACCGAAGAAGTAATTACTGAAGATGTATTAAAAACAGCAAAAGATTCACATCATAAATTTGGTTTTACAACAGAAAAAGGAATAAACGGTTCACTTGATAATTTGTTAATACTAAAAAGATTTGATTGTAACGATGTAATAGGAGGTAAAAAATATGAAGGTTAGAGAAGCAAATATTGAGGATTGGAATAAATTAGAAAACTTCTACAAAAGGATTTATAGAGAAAACCATCCTTTGCATAAAAAAGAATTTTGGCTCTGGCAATATGGAGATAAAAACCAAGGAAGATCTTTTATTTGTTTAAATGACACAGAAGAAATTGTAGGTCATGTCGGTGCAAATTTTGGCAATAATATTGCATGGATTATTAATGTTTATTTGGACATAGAATGCAGAGGAAAAGGTGTTTTAAGAAAACTATATGATTTAGCAAGGTTATATTACCCTTTGGCTGCAACCGCTGCTAATGAAGCAGGATTGGGTTTGTATAGAAATATGGGATGGATAAGGTATTATGATTTAGTTAGGTATGTAAAAGTAAATCCTAAAATTAAAAACCCAATAACAGAGAATGTTTGCTTACCAATTGATGTTAACTCAAATTCTATCTCACATAAAGAAAGTCATTATTTAAATCAACCAAAATTAAATGGAGTAAAAGTTGGTGATTCAACTGGTGTTGCACAATTAGAAATTGGCGGATTAAGGTTGGTAGATCTAAATGATGAACCATCTGATTTAGAAAAAAAAGCATGGAAATTGGGTTTTCTTTGGATAGATTATATTACTTCTTGGAATGATTTAAAAATAAAAGGATTAGAGAAAAATAATTGGGTATTAGATTACTATAGTGTTGTGCCTTGGAGATTAAACCCAATAGAGAAAGGCTATTTTTGTGATATAACTTTCCTATCAGAAAAACCATTAGACAGTAAATTTTTAGTTCATAGATCTTTCTCTGATCATGGAAGAATAGGTAGTATTTAATTTATATATGAAAATTATAATTTTAGTTCCAGATGGAGTTGGTGTAAGAAATTACATTTTTTCAAGTTTTGTAGTTCGTTTAATTGAACAAAAACATGAAATCTATATTTATCATAAACTATCTAAATCTGCAATAAAAGAAATCAAAAATTGTAGACCAGAAATTAAAAAGTTTATAGAAATCCCTGATTTTATAGAAAACCCAAAAGCAAGGGTTATAAGAGAATCTTTAGCTTATGCAAGACTCTTAAAGAACAAAAAGAAATTAAGTAATAATACAATATTAAATTTTTGGACTGTAAGTAAAAAAGGAATAAAAAAGAAAATATTATACTTTATTTCAGAATTTCTAGGATTGTTTTTATCAAAATCATACAGTCTTATGAATAAACTTGATGAAATTTATGAAAAAGAAATTCTAAAAAGTTGTAATAAGTATTTAATAAAAATGACACTTAAGGAGATTAGTCCAGATTATATAATAAACCTTCATCAAAGATCACCTTTAGTATCTCCAATAATTACTTTAGCAAAAAAAATAAATATAAAAACTAGTACAGTAATTTTTTCTTGGGATAATGTACCAAAAGGAAGATTAATATCACGTTATGATTTTTATTTCGTTTGGTCTAAATTAATGAAAAATGAATTAATAAAACTATATCCTGAAATTAAATCTTCACAAATAAAAATTACTGGAACACCTCAATTTGAATTTTATTATGATAAAAAATTATGCGAAGAAAAAAAAGTTTTTTTCAGTAAATATGGGTTGAATGAAAATAAAAAAACGATTTGTTTTTCAGGCAACGATTTAACATCACCATATGAAGCAAACTATTTAAAAGATATTTGCGAAGCTATAAATGAAATTAAAGAAGAAAATAGACCTCAAATTATTTTTAGAAGATGTCCTGTTGATAAATCAGACAGATTTGATAAAATATTAAAAGAATACAAAAAATTTGTTTTCTCGATTGATCCAGATTGGAGAACAGAAAAAAAACAAGAAGATACTTTTACATCTATTTACCCAACTGTTAATGATAATTACTTATTAATAAACACTGTTAAACATTCTGATTTTGTTATTAATTTAGGAAGTACTATGGCTCATGATTTTGCAGTTTTCGATAAGCCTTGCCTTTATTTAAATTATAACCCAATTAACAATTCAATATTTAAAGTAGAAGATATTTTCGAATTTCAACATTTTAGAAGTATGAAAAATATGCATGCTGTAGGGTGGATTAACACAAAAGAAGATATAAAAAATCAAATAATTTATACATTAACTAATCCAAATAAAGTTGGTGTAGATAGAAAAAAATGGTTGAACAAAATTGTATTACATCCATTAGATAAAAGTTCAGAAAGATTGATAGAAAGTATTATTAATTCAATTTAATAAATTTAAAAATAAAATTTTATTTTTAAATTTATAACTACTTAAGAAAATATATCTTTGAATATAGTTAATCAAATAATAAATTAAATGCATATCTGTTTTTTAACTAGTGAATATCCCAGAGAAGGACAACCTCATGGAGGTATTGGTAGTTTTGTTAAATTTCTAGCTAAAAAGTTAATAGATAAAGGAATTAATGTATCAGTTATTGGAATAAATAATAGCTATAAAAATGAAATTGTAGAGGAAAACGGAATAAATATTTATAGGCTTAAAAAATCAAAATGGAAGTTTGCAAAATTTTATCAGCAAAACAATAGTATTACTAAAAAACTGAAAGAAATTCATGCTGAAAATAAAATTGATATTGTAGAAGGAAGTGAATTAAATTTTGCTTTTTTTTCTAAAAAAACACCTTATAAAAAAGTTATTCGTTTACATGGTGGTCATCATTTTTTTGCAATAGAATTAGGAAAAAAAACTGCTCTATGGAGAGGTCTTCAGGAAAAAAAATCATTTAAAAATGCTGACTCATATATTGCAGTTAGTAATTATGTAGGTGAACAAACTAAAAAGTATTTAAATTATAATTTTAATTACACAACTATATATAATACTATAAATAGTAAGGTTTTTAGTAATAGCAACAGTATTCCACAAGAGAAATCATTACTTTTTGTAGGTACAGTTTGTCAGAAAAAAGGTGTAAAAGAATTAATTGAAGCAATTAATATAGTGGTTAAAGAGATTCCTGAAATATCATTGACCATTGTTGGACGAGATTGGTTGTTTAAAAATGGATCATCATATATAGAATATGTTAAAACGTTTATTTCTGCTGATAGTAAGCAATGTATTAAGTTTATAGGTGCAGTCCCGCAAAATGAGTTGCCAAATTATATAAGTAATAGTGCTATTTGTATTTTTCCTTCTCATATGGAATCTTTTGGATTAACACTATTAGAAGCTGTTTTTATGGATAAAATAGTATTGGCTAGTGACATTGAAACTTTTAATGAAATAAAAGGAAACCTTGAAGGTGTTTTAAGTATAGAAAACATTAATGCTCAAGAAATTTCAGAAAGAATTATTTATGTTTTTAATAACTACAATAAAGTAAAAAGTAATTTAGCCCCCGGAATAAAAGATATTTTAAACCGTTTTAATGAAGATAAAATTGTTAAACAGAACATCAATTTTTATAATAACGTTCGCTTTTAAAAATAATAATAGAAACAATGAATTTTCTGCAAGAGAAAAGATTTTAAACAAATTTTCTCCAGAGATTATTTATTAAACAAATTTAGAATTATACACATTATTAATTAATAATTAAGATTGTTTGAAATAAGATACAATGAAAGTATATATAGATCCAGCTTGTAATATTTTATATTCCTCTTTTTATATTATTGGAATTAAAGAATATTATGGAAAAAATAATGTTCATTTTTCTAATAAAGAATACTTTAAAGATTTTTCATTTAATAATCAGTTTTTCTCTTTTGTAACCCAAGATCATAATAATATAAAGAAAGTAATTATAGATTTTGCAGATTCATCAGATATTAATCAAAAAGCATTGAGATGGTGCGATGTTTATGGAAAAATAAATTTAGCGGAAGAAGATTTTAATTTATCAAAAAAAATTATACCAATTGGTCCAAGTTTTGGCGTAAAAATTTATTCTTTGTTTGACACTTTAACTTTTTCTGTATTAAATTACTTAAAATCATATAATAGAATTGGTAATAAAAGACTTTTTTTTTCTAATTATAAATCTCAATTTAAAAGAATAAAATTAAAGGACTATAGTTTTAAAATTAATAAAGAAAATTATATTTACTTTATAGCCACTCTATGGAAAAAGGAAGAGAAAACAAATACAGAAAGAGCAAATTTTATAAAAGCTTGTAAAACTAGTAATTTAGTTAATTTTGAAGGAGGTTTTGCTCCAAGAAGTAGAGATGATATGCCAGATTTTAAATATTTAACTTTAAGTACTAGAGTTACTATGAAAGATTATTTATTAAAAATTAATAAATCTGCTATTGCATTTAATACACCAGCTGTTTTAGATTGTCATGGTTGGAAATTAGCTGAGTTTTTATGTTTAGGAAAAGTAATTGTTTCTACAAAATTATCAAGAAAATTACCCAAACCATTATTAAATAATGAAGATTTTTTAATAACAGATGGTACAAAAGATGATCTTCAGAATAAAATAGAATACATTCTTAAAAATGAATCTGTAAGAATAAAAATGCAAGAAAATGCAAGAAAATATTTTAACAATGAATTAGCGCCAAAAAGTGTTATTAAAAGGTTAGATAACAGTCTTCAAAAATTACCTTTATAATATGAAGTTCGCAATAATTACACATGCATTGCATAAAGTAAAAGGAGAAAAGCTATATGCTTATGAACCTTATGTTAAAGAGATGAACATTTGGTTACTTCAAGCAGACGAGGTACTACTGTTGAGTCCTACTTGTAATGATAAAATTAATGAAATAGAAATACCATATAATCATAAAAAAATATGCTTAAATAAAATACCTAATATAAATATTTTAACTTTAAAAAATAAAATAAGGTCATTAACATATTTACCTCTAATTCTTATTAAAATTTTTAAGGTTATGATGTATGCAGATCATATTCATATAAGATGTCCTGGTAATATAGGATTGTTAGGTTGTGCTGTTCAGGTTCTTTTTCCTTCTAAACCTAAAACAGTTAAATATGCAGGAAATTGGGATCCAAATAGTAAACAACCAACGAGTTATAAAATTCAAAAATGGATTTTATCTAATACTTTTTTAACCAAAAACTGTAAAGTTTTAGTGTATGGAAATTGGAAAAATCAATCAAAAAATATCGTACCTTTTTTTACGGCTTCTTATAAAAAAAGTGAAATAGAAATTATAGAAAAAAAGAGTTTATCAGCAACAATAACTTTTTTGTTTGTGGGATCTTTTTCTGAAGGAAAACAGCCTTTTTTAAGTGTAAAAGTTATTGAAAATCTTATATTAAAAGGCTTTAATGTAAAATTAGAAATGTTTGGTGAAGGAGCACAATTCAATAAAATAAAAGAATATGTGAAAAATAATTCTTTAGAGAAAACTATTATTTTACATGGTAATAAATCAAAAGATATTGTAAAGAAAGCTTATAAAAAAGCACATTTTTTATTATTTATATCTAAATCAGAAGGTTGGCCAAAAGTTGTTGCCGAGGCTATGTTTTGGAGATGTTTACCAATTTCCTCAAAAGTATCTTGTGTAGCATATATGTTAGACAATGGTGCTAGAGGATCTTTAGTCATGTCAAATGTAACATTAGAGGAATTAAAGCAAATAATTATTAAATATATAGAAAACGAAGGAGTATACCAGAAGCAAGTTTTAAAAGCCCAAGAATGGTCTCAACAATTTACGATTGATAAATTTTCAAAAGAAATTAAAAAGATTATTCATGAATAAAACAGGTGTTATTCAAATTATCGATTCTTTAAATGTCGGAGGTGCAGAAGTACTTGCAGTAAATATTGCTAATGGTCTATCAGAAACAGAAATCAATTCTCATATCTGTGTTACTAGGGTCGAAGGAGTTTTAAAGAATAATGTTTCTAAAAAGGTTGGCTATTTATTTTTAAGCAGATCAAAAACTATTGATATTAAGGCTTTACTAAAGTTTAGAAAGTATGTAAAAAATAATAAAATAGGCATATTACATGCACATGCTACTTCTTCTTTTTTTGCTTTTTGTGTAAAAATACTATGTCCTAAAATTAAAGTTATCTGGCACAATCATTATGGCGGAAATATAAAATTAAAAGGAAATAAATTATTTTTATTAAAAATAACCTCTTATTTTTTTGATTCAGTTATAACTGTGAATAGTGTTTTAAAAACTTGGACACAGCAAAATTTATTATGTAATAAAATTATTTTTTTAAACAACTATTCTATTTTTAATAATTTTGAAAGTACAACTATTTTAAATGGAATTGAAGGAAAAAGAATTGTGCATGTTGCTGGTTTTAGAGAAGATAAAGATCACAAGAATTTAATATCTTCATTTAAAATTTTTAAAGAACATAATAAGGATTGGTCTTTACATTTAGTAGGCAAACTATATGATGATCTATATACAAGAGAAATATTGGAGTTAATAGAGAAATTAGGTTTAGAAAAGCATATTTTTGTATATGATGTTTGTATAGATATTGCTAACATTTTAAATCAAAGTACTATTGGGGTTTTATCGTCAAAGTATGAAGGATTACCAATATCTTTATTAGAATATGGATTGGCAAAATTACCAGTAATTGTAACAAATGTGGGTGAATGTTCAATAGTAGTTGAACATAATAAATCGGGTATAATAGTTGCACCAGAAAACAGCTTAGAATTAGCTAAAGCTTTTAGTACTTTAGCCAATTCCGAAGAAAAAAGAAATGATTTTAGTGAGTTACACAATAGTAATGTTAAAAAGTTATACTCAAAAGAAAGTTTTATAAACCAACTTTTTAAAATTTATACAGCATAATTTGTTAGAAAAAATATTAAATAATAAATTACTTTTTATAACAGTACATATTGTATTTGGTTATTTAGGTACGTTTCCTTTTTTCACTAAAGTTTTAGGTTTAATTTTAGTTGCTTTACCAGTACTTCTTATTTATACATCTAAGAATAAAGGTGAAGAAGCATTTATTTTTGCAGCTTATTTAGTAGGATCAGAGGTTTTTATAAGAATGACGGGAGGATTTGTTTTATATGAAACAGGTAAATATGGAGTTATTCTGTTTTTATTATTAGGAATTTTTGTAGGTAAATTTAAACAAGTTTTTTCTGTACAATATGTGTTTTTTATTCTATTACTTTTATTTGGTATTATTTTTACAGAGGTGCCTGAAGGTGAATCTTTAAGAAAAAACATTTTATTTAATTTAAGTGGACCTATAGTTTTAGGAATATCAGCTTTTTATTTTTATAAGAGATCAATTAGTAAAAAGAAACTAATTGAAGCTTTGTATTTTATGTTACTCCCTTTATTTTCTATGATTACTTACCTTTATTTTAGAACGCCAGATTTATCAGAGTTAGTTTTTGGGGGGTCTGCAAATTTTGCTACATCAGGTGGTTTTGGTCCCAACCAGGTTGCTACAGCAATAGGTTTAGGTATGTTTATTTTAACGGTTTTTATATTACTAAAAGAAAGGTTAACAGGATATTTATTTTTAGATTCTATCTTTTTAATTTATTTTACTTATAGAGGATTATTAACTTTTTCTAGAGGGGGGATTATAACTGCAGTAGTTACTTTACTTGCATTTGCTTTCTTTTTTATGTTGTATAAAAAAATTAGTATCAAAATATTATTTAAATATATTTTGGTTACATTTTTTTTTATTTTTGCTATTTGGATTTATACATCCAATGTAACTGGAGGTATGTTAAATAATAGGTATACAGGTAAAAATGCTCTTGGTGTACAAAAAGATATTACCACTGGTAGGGGTGATTTATTAGCGATTCAAATGACTAGTTTTTTAGACAATCCTCTAGGAATAGGAGTTGGTAATGGAAAATATGCAAGACTTAAAAGGACTGTACATGTTACCGGTGCCTCACATAATGAAGTTGGTAGATTATTAGAAGAACATGGTTATATAGGTTTCATTTTGCTTCTTCTACTTATTTTTGTACCAATGTTTAATTTCTTTCGATCAGACTTATATGGTAAAGCTTTTATAATATCATTCTATTCACTTTGGTTTTTAACAATTAATCATTCTGCAATGAGAATAGCATTACCTGGTTTTATTTATGCATTAAGTCTTATAAGAATTACAGAAGATGAAGAAGACTAAAATTCTATATATTGGTAATAATTTAGCTAAAAAAACTAAATACCAAACCACTTTAGAAAACCTTTCTCAACAATTAATAAATGCGAATTATAATGTCATTATATCTTCTAATAAAGTAAATAAAATAGTAAGATTATTAGATATGTGTTTTTCTATCATAAAAAATAAAAAATATTTAGATTATATATTAATAGATACATATAGCACAACAAATTTTTACTATGCTTTTTTTACTTCTCAATTGGCTAGACTTTTTAAAATTAAATATATACCAATTTTACATGGAGGAAATTTACCCGATAGGGTAAAAAAGAATACTTATTTATCAAAAAAGATATTTAAGAATTCATACAAAAATGTAGCGCCTTCAAATTATTTAAAAAATGCTTTTGAAAAAGAAGGTTATATAGTTGAATATATACCTAACACTATAAATATTAAAGATTATCCATTTAAAAAGAGAGAAATAATTAAACCTAAATTATTATGGGTAAGAGCTTTCAAAAATATTTATAATCCTACTTTTGCAATTGAAACATTACAAATACTTAAAAAAAATTATCCAGAAGCAGTTCTGTGTATGATAGGTCCATTTTTAGATGAATCTTATAATAAGACTTTAGAACTTGTTAAAAAGTATAATTTAGAAAGTTCTGTAGAATTTACAAATGTTTTATCTAAAGAAGATTGGCATAAAAAAGCGAGTGAATTTGATGTATTTATTAATACTACTAATTTTGACAATACCCCAGTGAGTGTAATTGAAGCTATGGCTTTAGGATTACCAATAGTAAGCAGTAATGTTGGCGGAATGCCATATTTGGTTATTGATAAAAAAGACGGGTTATTAGTAGATAAAAATGATGCACAACAAATGTCTGCCGCAATTACATCTCTTTTAAATAATAAATATTCTAATTTAGCTGAAAATGCTAGAATGAAAGTAGAAAATTTTGATTGGGAAAAAGTAAGAACTAAATGGTTAGAAATTTTAAATTAATATAGGATGAATTTAATAGATTATTCTTTAAAATTTAATAATTATCCTATTGTTAAAGCAAGAGAGAAACTAAAGGGAATTCATCATTTACAAGAATTAAATTTTGATAATTATGTTGAAAATCAAAAAGATAAAATTGTTAACTATCATCTAGAAAATAATCAGTTTTATAACAAATTAATAAACAATAAAAAATGGGAATGGAACTCTTTACCCGTTTTAGAAAAAAAAGATTTACAAATTCCATTAGAAGAACGATTAAGTAAAAATTATTCATTAAAAAATGTATTCAAAAATAAAACATCTGGCTCTACTGGGAATCCTTTTTCTTTTGCCAAAGACAAATTTTCTCATGCATTAACCTGGTCTATAATTACAAATAGATTTAATTGGCATTCATTGTACGGCAAAAAACAGGCTCGTTTTTATGGTCTTCCAAAAGACACGTTATCAAAAAACAAAGAGCTTTTAAAAGATTTATTTTCAAACAGATACAGGTTTAATGTTTTTGATGTTTCAGATGTTGCACTACAAAATTGGGTTATAAAATTTAAATCTAATAAGTTTGTATTCTTAAATGGATATACAAGTGTAATTGTTGTTTTTGCAAAATATCTTATCTCAAAAAATATTGTTTTAAAAAATATTTGTCCAACTTTAAAAGCTTGTGTAGTAACATCAGAAATGTTGTTTGATGGTGATAAAAAATTGTTACAAAAAGCATTTGGAATTACCATAGTTAATGAATATGGTGCATCTGAATTAGATTTAATTGCATTTGAAGACTCTAACAATAATTGGATATTAAATACGGAAACTCTTTTTGTAGAAGTTTTAGATGATAATAATAAAGTTTTAAAAGAAGGCGAAGTAGGAAATTTAGTAATTACTTCTTTATACAATAAGGCAAACCCTTTTATACGTTATAAAATCGGCGATAAAGGAGCAATTAAAAAAATAAATAGCACACAATATATTTTAGAGAAGTTACAAGGTAGAAGTGAAGATTTGGTAAAATTACCAAGTGGTAAAGTAGCACCTGGTTTAACCTTTTATTATATTACAAAATCTATTATGGAAGATTCTGGTGAAATAAAGGAAATTAAAATAATTCAAACTCAACTCGATACTTTTAAAATTGAATATGTTTCAAAAAAGGAACTTGAAAACAGTCAAAAAGAAAATATAGAAAAAGCTTTGTTAGATTATTTAGAATCTAACTTAAAGATTGTTTTTTTAAGGTTACCAGCGTTAGAAAGATCTAAAAGCGGAAAATTAAAGCAATTTACTTCTCTAATAAAAAATAATTAGCTTTAAAGAATGGAAAAAATCGTTATAATTTCTAATTATTATCCTCCAGAAATGGGTGCTGCGGCTAATAGAATTAAAAATTTAGCAGAAGGATTAATAAATAAAGGTAATGATGTTACCGTAATTTGTCCGTTACCAAATTATCCGCAAGGTAAAATTTTTAAAAACTATAAAAATAAGTTTTTCGTAAGTGAAACTGTGAATAATGTAAAAGTAAAAAGGTTTTGGATTTTTCCTTCTAAGTCTACAAATGCTTTTATAAGACTATTGAGTATGTTGTCTTTTTCATGGGCTTTATGGTTTTCTTTTTTTAGTTTCTTAAGAAAAAAACCAGATGTATTTATTGTACAATCTCCACCATTACTTGTAGCTTTTTCAGGATTAATTTTAAGCAAATTTTTAGGTTGTAAAAATATATTAAACGTGTCTGATATTTGGCCATTATCTGCGTTAGAACTTGGTGTTATTAAGAAAGGATTCTTTTATAGTTTGTTAGAAAAGGTTGAAAAAGTCAATTATAAACTAGCAGATAAAATTGTTGGCCAATCAGAAGAAACAATTTCTCATATAAATAAATTGGTGCAAAAGGATTTTTTAGTGTACAGAAATGTTTCAGATTATGAAGAATATCAACCAAAAGAAAAGAGTAATGGTAATCTAAAAATCGTTTACGCTGGTTTATTAGGTTATGCTCAAGGAGTTTTAAAAGTATGTAAGCAAATTAATTTTAAAGAATTAGATGCAGAATTACATATCTATGGGGCTGGAATGGAAGAGGAAGAACTTAAGAAATTTATCAAAGATAAAGAAAGTAATATCTTTTTTCATGGCATTAAAAACTCAAAAGAAATTAAAGAAGAAATTCGAAAGTATGATGTTGGTTTTGTTCCTTTAAAAAATAAAATATATGGCGCTGTTCCTTCTAAAATATTTGAATTAATGCAATTAGGTGTTCCTGTTTTATTTTTTGGAGAAGGAGAAGGAGTAAATATTATTGAAAGAGAAGGGATAGGTTTCACTTGTAATTCGGGTGATTTTAGCAATTTAAAAAAGAGTATTATAAGCTATATAGATTTAAATAAAGTAGATTATAAAAAATTAAGTAAGAGGTCTTTATCAATTCATAAACATGAATATAATTTAGAAAACCAATTAAATAAACTATTCGAGAATAATTTTATTAAATAATCATAAATAGCATTCTTTTTTTTATAAATTTGTTTTTCTCCCAAATAATAAGTTTAACCAATTATTGTCTATATTATTTTAATTAATATTATAGACATCAAAATCACTAATATTGAATAATACCTCTACATATTACAATATATCTGAAAGAAAATTTCTTCTTAGAATAGTAGATATAATAGTTGTTGGCGCCAGCTTATTTGCAGCTTCTAAATATTTAAATTTTACTTATTTAGATTTTTTAAATGATAATATTTTTATTTGGTTATTACTACTTGGTTTTTATTACTTAATTTTTGGTGAAGTTTTTCAACTATATAATTTAAATGTTTCAAATAATAGATACTTAATTGTTAGAAGTGTTACTTTAACTGCTTTTGCTACTACTATTTTTTATGTTTTTACTCCATTTATTTCACCAGAATTACCAACTAATAGGTTACAAATTGTTTATTTCTTTTTAATAATTTCTGCACCAATAATTATATGGAGATTCTTATATACTTGGCTAGTTTTTTCACCTAAATACTTTAAGAATGTTGTATTTATAGGAAAGTCTGATAGATTAGAAAAAATGCTTCACAATATAAAAAATGATAATTTTCATAATTTAATTAGTTATGTTTCAGATAAAGAGATAGACAATATTAATGGTTTTCAAGATATTTTATCTACAAAATTATCTTCATCAGTTAAAAAAGGCTTTATTTCAGAAGTTATTGTTTCCAAAGTAGGTTTTTCTAAAGAGATTATAAATTCATTAAATAAAGACCTCATTTTATTGTTTGAAAAAGGGGTAAATATTATAAGTTTTGAGAGTTTTTATGAAGACATTACAGCTCGAGTACCAAAAGAGTATTTAGATCATAACTTTTATAAATATATAAATTTTAGTAAAAATAACGAAAACAGGTTTTACCTTTTTTGGGTTCGTTTTTTAGATATACTTATTTCGTTTTTTGGTTTAACTATATTTATATGTATTATTCCTTTTTTAATTATAGGTAATTTAATAGGAAGTAGAGGCCCATTATTTTATACACAAGAACGAGTAGGTGAAAACGGTAATTTATTTAAAATTTATAAATTACGTTCAATGATAAAAAATGCTGAAAAGAATGGAGCAGTTTGGGCAGAGAAAAATGACTCAAGGATAACGTCTTTCGGTAAATTTTTAAGAAATACTAGATTAGATGAAGTTCCTCAATTTTTCAATATTTTAAAAGGAGAAATGAGTATTATTGGTCCAAGACCAGAAAGACCTAATTTTGTAAATGATTTAGAAGAAAAAATTCCTTTTTACGCTATTCGTCATGTTGTGAGACCTGGATTAACAGGATGGGCTCAAGTTAATTATCCATATGCAAGTACAATAGAAGAACAAGAAATTAAGTTACGATATGATTTATATTACATTAAAGAAAGAAACTCTTTTTTAGACTTTAAAATTCTAATTAAAACGATAACTACTGTTTTATATTTTCGAGGGCAATAACCTTTTTGAAAGGAATAAATACCTTACAAAAAGCAATATTAATAACGGAACTACAGCAATTGGAAAACCTTGAACTTTAGCAATCCAAAGTATTGGTATAATTAATAAAAGTACCAAAAGTAACTGAACGTATTTTTGCACCCATTTTTTTTGATTCCTTTTCAATAATAAAAAGGCAACTAATAAATTCGGAGCTAAAGCCCATAAAAGATTAAAGTTATTTGGTCCTGTTGAATGACTTGAGAAAAACCATAAAAAAGAAAGTACACACCCAATAATTCCTGTTATAAAAAACAATATAAAATCTAATAGTTTTGTTCTTTTTTCATTTTTGCAATCTTTGTAAGTAATAAACAAACCAATAATTGCCAACAAACTAAAAATTAAAAAAGGATTAAACAAACCTCTTTTTAGATTTGTTTCTTTAAAATCTAAAACAATATCTTCTCTTTTTACTAAACTTTGTGGTTGGTTATTTATATAAAGCGATGCATGTTTAAAAGCATCATACACATAATCTGGCAAATACATATATTCAGAAGTAGTTGCTTTTTTATCTAAAATTGTTCCTGCAATTAAATTTATGCCAAAACTCCCCCAAGTATTCCAATAGATTTCTTTGTCCATTAAACCTCTTAATGATTGCTCTTTTTCTATATGATCATCTTTAAAAACGACCTTATTGTCTAAAATAGAATTTGTTATATCTCTTAATATTGTGGCACAATTATTAAAATAAGGATCGTAAGAATACTTTGCGTTTTCTGGTCTAGCATTATTTTCTAAATATAAAAAATAGGCTTGCCTTTCTTCTCTAGTAAGGTTTAAAACTTGTTGTTTTACCCAACGTTTTTCGTTCTTATAACTTCTTAAAAAGTATTTAAAATCATAACGAGCCAAACTATAAGTAAGATTTCCTTTTGCGAAATTTGAATAAAAGTTTGGAGCATTAAAATCAAAGATTCCATAGTTATAAATAATATCTAAATTTAAAACAGGATCTTTAATTCTTATTGCAGAATGACCAAATGCCGAATATAGTTCAGTCCCTGGACCTGCAGTTACAATGCTAATTTCAGAATATACAGAAAGTTGAACATTTTGTGAAGTTGTAATTTTAAAAAAAGTGATAAGAAATAGTAGTAAAAAGTATTTTTTCTTCATAAAAACTAACGTCTAAAAAAAGTATAATCAAAAGTAATAGAAAAAATATTAGAGTATAAAGCGTTACCAACACTACCAATATTTGTTAAAGCGTAATCTACGCTAATTCCGTTGTATTTAAAACCAACACCAAAATTTGGCTGCATAGAGAGAGATTTAGAATTATCAAATTCTGTAATGTATTGAAAATTACCAACACCAGCCCTTAAATAAACCAATTCATCATAATTTAATTGAAAACCAGCAGCAAGATCTATACTTGCTATATCAGAAGAAAAAATATCATTTGTTTTAGCAAAACGGACATTCAAATCTACTTCAGTAAGTAAATTTAAAAATCGACCAACTCGCCAATTTCTAGCAACTCCTAGTTGTAATTTTGGTTTTGTAATTTCTGTTGTTTCTGGTAATTCTTGATTTTGTCCAGAAATTGCATCTTTAATTTTATTAAATTCATCTTCATCAATAGTCCAACTATTAAAAGTTGTGGTAATATCTCTTGCCATTAATCCAAATTTCCAATCGTTTCTTTCAAATTGAATACCAGCATCAAAACCAAAACCATAAGAAGAAGCAAAATCGCCAATAATTCTTCGTACAATTTTTGCGTTTATCCCAAATTTTAAATCTTTAAAAATTAAGTTTCGTGCATACGCCATATTAAAAGCATAATCTACAGATGAAAAAAGACGAATTCTATTAAAGTCGATGTTACCTTCATTATCAATTAATTCTGTAGTATTTAAAATATTATCTACTCCAAATCTGATAATAGAAATTCCAATGGCACTTTCTTTATCAATTGGCATTGCAAAACCAGCATGATTGTAATTTGCAATTCCTTTAAAATATGAAGCATGCATTAATGAACCTTGGTAATCTTCAATACCTACTAAACCTGCAGGATTCCAATAAATTGCATTTACATCGTTACTAGTAGCAACAACGGCTTTACTCATACCAAGAGCAGCAGCATCTAC
Organism: Polaribacter sp.; assembly: GCF_036480315.1. Taxonomy (GTDB): domain Bacteria; phylum Bacteroidota; class Bacteroidia; order Flavobacteriales; family Flavobacteriaceae; genus Polaribacter. The sequence goes on along the minus strand of NZ_JAZGGG010000064.1, from coordinate 17,362 downwards.
ACCAATAGTTAAGAATTCGTTCGAATAATTTCTAAATGCTTGTGCATTTAAAAGTAAGGGAGAAAGGAATAAAAAAAGTAAAATTTTATGTTTCAAAAGGCGCATGATTATCAATAACAAATATCGAATTTCTTACTAAAATAACTGCTGTTTTCTAAAGATATTGTTTGTTAAATAGCAATCTGAATATTTTCTTTAATAAAACGAGCAATTCTATTTTCTAACCATCTATTTTCTGATGGTTTAAAAGAAGACATAAAACCAACGTGACCACCATAATCGGGTACTTCTAAATGGAAATAATCAGAGCTTTTAGCTTCCTCAAAAGGAAAGCATTCCTTTGATAAAAATGTATCGTCTTTTGCGTTTATTAGAAGCGCAGGTCTATCTATATTAGAAACGTATTGTTTAGAGCTCGCTTTTTCCCAATAATCTTCTGGACTTTCAAATCCAAAAACGGGCACAGTATATAAATACTCTAAATGTTTAAATTTTGTTGCTTTAAATAATTTATCTTTATCTAATTGATATTCAGGGAATTTGTGCGCTTTTTCTAAAACTTTATTTTTCATTGTTTTAAAAAAAACTTCCATATAAAGCTTATTTTTTAACTTGTCCATTTCTATTTCTGCGGAAGCAATATGTATTGGCACAGAAACTGCAATTCCTCCTTTTATTTTGGTTGATAAATTAGAAGTATTTTCACCCAAATACTTTAGGGTTAAATTACCTCCTAAACTATAACCAACTAAAATTATATTCTCATAATCATAATTTTCTAAAAGATGATTTATAATAAAATCTACATCTTCAGTTTTTCCACTATGATAGGTTGGTAATTGTAAATTATCTTCGCCACTGCAACCTCTTAAATTAAAACATACTGCATCTAAACCAATATCATTTAAATGATTAGAGGTAGACGTTATGTATTTAGATTCAGAACTACCTTCTAAACCATGAATTAAAACAACCAATGTTTTTGAGCCTACTAAAGAGAAATCTAAATCAATAAAATCATGATCCCAAGTTGTTACTCTTTTTCTTGCATAAGTACAAGTATCTTTCATAAATAGTGGTCTATACATAGTATTAAAATGACTATTTCTAAAAGGTAAAGTAGGAGAGAAGTTGGACGTAAAAACGGGCATAACTTTATTATTTTATGCAAATATGATAATAATTAAATGAAATAGAAAACTACCAAAATAGGATTTCTTATTTTAGCTTTTTAATCAAAAGAAATATGAAAAAACACATTCCTAATTTAATAACACTTGGTAACCTTTTTTGCGGAACTATAGCAACTATTTTTGCAGTGCATGGTAATTTTAAAATGGCTGCATTTTTTGTAGTTTTAGGAATCGTTTTTGACTTTTTTGATGGATTTGCTGCACGTTTATTAAATGTCTCTGGAGAATTAGGAAAACAGTTAGATTCTTTAGCAGATATGGTTACAAGTGGAGTTGTTCCAGGAATTATTATGTTTAAGTTGATTCAAAATAATTTATTTGACATTCCTCATAGTCATTTTGAAGATTCTATTTTGGGTTTTTCACTTCTGGGATTAATTTTAACTTTAGGAGCGTGTTACAGATTAGCAAAATTTAATATTGATACAAGACAAACAGATTCTTTTATAGGTTTACCAACACCAGCTATGTGTTTATTTGTAATTTCTTTGCCTTTAATTCAAGAATTGTCTACAATTGAATTTGCACAGAATTTAATATCTAATAACTATTTTTTAATTGCAATTACTTTACTATTAACGTATTTAATGAATGCAGAATTACCTTTATTTTCACTAAAGTTTAAAGAGTATTCTGTTAAAAATAATTTAACAAAATATTTGTTTTTACTAGCTTCATTATTAATGATTATTTTCTTGCAGTATATTTCTATTCCTTTGATAATAATACTTTATGTTGTTTTATCAGTAATTAGTAATTATGGAAAAAAAGCAACAGTTTAAATCTGTTAGGGCTTTTATAGGCACAAAAAATCAATTTAGAAACTTTTATAGGGATTTTGGTTTTTATGAAGTCGTTTTATCAGAAGATATGTCTTTGTTTAAGGTTGAGAACCATCTAGGTTTTTACCTTCAAAAAGCTTTTGTTAAAGATTGGGTAGATAATTCTATGTTATTTTAGAAGTTGAAAATCTTGAAGAATATTTAATAGAATTAAAATCAAAAAAACTTACAGAGAAGTATTCTAATGTTAGAGTATCAGAAATTGTAATTAATGACTGGGAAAAAGAATTCTTTTGCATATAGGTAAATTTAATTCCTAAAAAACTTTCTTTCTTTTTAGTTCGAAATCTTTACCAAGATATACTTTACGCACCATTTCATCTGCAGCTAATTCTTCTGGCGACCCGCTTTTTAGAATGCTTCCTTGGTACATTAAATACGTTTTATCGGTAATTGCTAAAGTTGCTTGCACATCATGATCGGTTATTAAAATACCAATATTTTTATTCTTTAATTGTGCAACAATACTTTGTATATCTTCAACAGCAATAGGGTCTACACCAGCAAATGGTTCATCTAATAAAATAAAATTTGGGTCAGAAGCTAAACAACGTGCTATTTCTGTTCTACGTCTTTCTCCACCAGATAATAAATCTCCTCTATTTTTACGAACATGCCCAATATTAAATTCTTCAATTAAAGATTCTAACTTAATTTTTTGTGCTTTTTTTGATAAACCAGTAAATTGTAAAACTGACATAATATTATCTTCAACAGATAATTTTCTAAAAATAGAAGCTTCTTGTGCTAAATATCCAATTCCTTTTTGAGCACGTTTATACATTGGGTCTTCCGTAATCTCTTCATCATTTAAGAAAATTTTACCTGAATTTGGTTTTACCATACCTACAATCATGTAGAAAGAAGTTGTTTTTCCTGCACCATTTGGTCCTAAAAGTCCAATGATTTCTCCTTGCTGAACTTCCAAAGAAATGCCGCTTACCACTTTTCTACTTCCGTAAATTTTTTGAATATTTTCTGCTCTTAAAATCATATATCAAAGATAGTAAAACTGTTAAAGTGAATTCTTAAAGTAATTATAAATGTCTATTTATTCGAAGAATTTTTCTTCGCTTCTTTTTCTTGTTTTTTAATCACCATTTTAGAAACTCTAATACTTACTTCATATAAAATAAGAATAGGAATTGCAACAATAACCTGACTAGCAATATCTGGTGGTGTAATAATAGCAGCTAAAATTAAAACAACTACTAAAGCATGTTTTCTATATTTCTTTAAAAACTCTGGAGTTACCAACCCAATTTTTGTTAAAAAGAAAACTAAAACTGGTAATTCAAAAAGAATAGAAACTCCTAATAACATATTGGTTACAAGTCCAATATGAGAATCCATTGTGAAATTATTTTGGATTAAATCTGTAATTTGATAATTATACAAAAAGTGAATAGAAATTGGTGCTATTACGTAAAAACTAAATGCAATTCCGCAGAAAAAAAGAAATGAAGCAATAAAGATAAAACCTCTTGATTTATTTACTTCTTTTTTTGTTAAACCAGGAGAAACAAATCGCCAAATTTCCCATAGTAAATAAGGGAAAGCTAAAATGATTCCTAAAATTAACGAAGACCAAATGGAGTTCATTAATTGTTGTGTAGGCTTTAAACTAATTAAATTATCTTTAAAAGTAACATTACAAAACCCACTATCAAAACCAATAAAAGTAAAGAAATCACAAAATAACTGATACGTAATAAAGTCAGGTTTTCTATGCGCTAGCAAAAAGTTTTCATATACTTCCTTTTGAAATATAAATAATACGATTGCAATAATAAATATTGCCGCTGCACTTCTTACTAAATGCCATCTTAATTCTTCTAGGTGGCCTAGAAAAGACATTTCATTTTTTTTTTCTGCCATTAGAAAATTCCTTCTTTAATTAAATCATGTAAATGAACAACTCCAACATAATTACCGGCATCATTTACTACTAAAATTTGTGTAATACTATCAGCTTCTAAAGAATCTAAAGCTTCAATTGCCATTGCGTTTTCATGAATTGTTTTTGGGTTCTTACCCATAATGTCTATTGCAGTAAAATTTTGAATATCAGTAGATTTACTTAACATTCTTCTAATATCACCATCAGTAATAATACCAACAATTTTATCATTATTTATAACAGCAGTAACACCTAATCTTTTTTCTGAAATTTCTACAATTACCTTTGCAATTGAGTCATTTTTTTCAACTTTTGGAAGTTGATTATCTTTTATTAAATCTGAAACTCTTAAATATAAACGTTTTCCTAATGCACCTCCTGGATGGTATTTTGCAAAATCTTTACTGCTAAATTCATTTAACTCTAATAAACAAACAGCCAAAGCATCACCCATAACTAATTGAGCTGTTGTACTTGTAGTTGGTGCTAGATTATTTGGACAAGCTTCTTTTTCTATAAAAGTATTTAAAGGAAAGTCTGCATTTTTTCCTAAAAAGGAATCTATATTTCCTGTAATTGCTATAATCTTATTTCCATAATTTTTAATTAACGGAACTAAAACCTTTATTTCTGGTGTATTACCACTTTTAGATATACAAATAACCACATCATCTTTTTGTACATTTCCTAAATCTCCATGAATAGCATCCGCAGCGTGCATAAAAATTGCAGGCGTTCCAGTAGAATTAAAGGTGGCAACAATCTTTGTAGCAATGTTTGCGCTTTTACCAATTCCGGTAACAATTACACGTCCTTTAGAATTTAATATGAATTTAACTGCATTTTCAAAATTTTCGTCAATTAAATTTGCTAAATTAGCAATAGCATTACTCTCAGTTAAAATAGTTTTTTTTGCAGTGCTAATAATAGTGTCTAATTTTTTCAAGCTTTAAGTATTTTATCAGAATAAAAAAAAGTTATATCTTTAGATAAGGAAACAGGACAAATTTACTACAAATAATAGTGACAACAAACTATATAAGGTTTGTAATTTGTTTTTTAATTTTAAACGAATATTTATATAAATGGATTTACATAGTCCTCTTAAAAAATTCTTTGGTTTTAATAAATTTAAAGGATTGCAAGAACAGGTAATTAAAAGTATTGTTAATAATGAAAATACTTTTGTAATAATGCCAACAGGAGGAGGAAAATCTCTTTGTTACCAATTACCAGCTTTAATGGCAGAAGGTACTGCAATTGTGGTATCTCCTTTAATTGCATTAATGAAAAACCAAGTTGATGCAATAAGAGGTATTTCTGAACACAATGGAGTTGCACATGTTCTAAATTCTTCTTTAAATAAAACAGAAATTGCTCAAGTAAAAGCAGATATTGATAGCGGAATAACAAAACTTTTATATGTTGCACCAGAATCTCTTATAAAAGAAGAGTACGTTACTTTTTTAAGAACGCAAACAATTTCTTTTGTGGCTATTGATGAAGCACATTGTATTTCTGAATGGGGACACGATTTTAGACCAGAATATAGAAATTTACGTCATATTATTAAAGCAATAGACAATGTTCCTGTAATTTGTTTAACAGCAACTGCCACAGAAAAAGTACAAGAAGACATTTTAAAAACTTTAGGAATTACAGATGCAAATAGATTTAAAGCTTCTTTTAATAGAGCGAATCTATTTTATGAAGTGAGACCTAAAACAGAAGAAGTACAAAAAGACATTATTCGTTTTGTAAAACAAAGAGAAGGAAAATCTGGTATTATATATTGTTTAAGTCGTAAAAAAGTTGGGGAAATTGCTCAAATTTTACAAGTAAACGGAATTAAGGCAGTTCCGTATCATGCAGGTTTAGATGCAAAAACACGTGTTAGACATCAAGACATGTTCTTAATGGAAGATTGCGATGTTGTAGTGGCTACAATTGCATTTGGTATGGGAATTGACAAACCAGATGTTCGTTTTGTAATTCATCATGACATTCCTAAAAGTTTAGAAAGTTACTATCAAGAAACGGGTAGAGCAGGACGTGATGATGGTGAAGGATATTGTTTGGCTTTTTATGCTTATAAAGATATTGAGAAGTTAGAGAAGTTTATGGCTAGCAAGCCAATTGCAGAACAAGAAATAGGTCATGCATTGCTACAAGAAGTGGTTGGTTATGCAGAAACTTCTATGAATAGACGTAAATATTTGTTGCATTATTTTGGTGAAAGTTTTGATGAAATCAACGGAGATGGTGCAGATATGGATGATAATACTAGAAACCCGAAGAAAAAACACGAAGCAAAACAGGATGTAGCAAAATTACTTTCTGTAATTAAAGATACTTTACAACAATACAAATCTAAAGAAGTTGTAAATACAATTATTGGTAAAGAAAATGCACTTTTAACTTCACATAAAACACATTTACAACCTCATTTTGGAATTGGTAAAGATAAAACTGCAGCTTATTGGATGGCGTTAATTCGTCAAATTCTGGTTGTTAATTATGTACGAAAAGAAATAGAGCAATATGGAGTTGTAAAATTGACAGAAGTAGGAGAAGAGTTTATGAAAAAACCAACTTCTTTTCTGATGACAGAAGATCATTCATATTCTGCCGAAAATGATAACGCTATTGTTACAAATGCAAAATCTTCAGGTGGTTCTGCTGATGAAAAATTAGTAAAAATCTTAAAAAATTTACGTAAAAAAGTAGCTATTAAACAAGGTGTACCACCTTTTGCTGTTTTTCAAGACCCATCTTTAGATGATATGGCTTTAAAATATCCTATAAATTTAGATGAAATGTCTAAAGTACATGGAGTTGGTGAAGGAAAAGCAAGAAAATTTGGTAAAGAATTCGTTGCAATAATTTCTACTTATGTTGATGAAAATGATGTTTTAAGACCAGATGATTTAATTGTAAAAAGTACAGGAGTTAATTCTGGTTTAAAATTATATATCATTCAGAATACAGATAGAAAATTGCCCTTAGAAGATATTGCAAAATCTAAAGGAAAAGAAATGAATGATTTAATTAAGGAAATGGAAGTCATTATTTATTCTGGCACAAAATTAAATATAGATTATGCTATAGATGATTTGTTAGATGAAGATCAACAAGAAGAGATTCATGAATATTTTATGGAAGCAGAAACTGACAGTATTCAAGAAGCTTTAGATGAATTTGATGGAGATTATGATGAAGACGAATTACGATTAATGCGAATTAAATTTATTAATGAAGTAGGAAATTAATTTCTCTTTTATTATTAAATCTTAAAGGAAAAAAACATAAAAAGCTCTTTTAAATTAAATTTAAAAGAGCTTTTTAATTACTTAAAATTGGAAGTTAAAAGTCTGAACAATCAATTTGATTTATTGAAGTGTGCGCAGCACTTGCATCAAAACCACCACATCTTTCTGCTGCATCTATAAAAGCATTTGCTTTGCTCTTTAAATTATTACAGTTAGTTCTAGTTGGGTTACTAGAAAACGTATTTATTGCTTTTAAATAGTTTTCTTGAGCAGTTTCTGCAGAACAACCAGCATCAATTGCTTCTTCACAAGAAATTAATGAGAAACTTGTTAAAGCTACTGCAAAAATAATAACACTTAATTTTTTTAAATTTTTCATAATATATAGTTTAAGTTAATAATTATTTTCAAATTTAATTGATTAAAGAGATGGTTTTATTACCTATAAATAGGTAATTATCATCTAATTACATGAATTTTTGTTTCAGGTTGATTTTTATAATATGTTAATGCTATTTCATTAATAGAAGCTATTCTAGCTTTTTCCATTGAAACCTTATTATTATAAATTTTCATTGTAAGATCTAAAGCTTGTTTATCTTCTCTATCTATCTTAGATTCTATTTTTCTCATTAAACTTAATGCAGCATTCTTACATTTAGATTCTGGGTTTATAGTCTTTAGTATATCTAAAGATTTAGAAAAATTCTTTTCGCTATAATGACCATTTGCAATCATTATTTTTTTATCACAAATACTATTAGAATAGTTTCTGTAATATTGTACTATTCTAGTGTTTACTTTAGAATTACATTTTGTTATACCAGCAGGAATTGCTAATAATTTTAAAAGAGCTTGCTCGTATTGTTTACTTGCATTTAGTTTGTCTGCTTCAGAAATATATAAACTACAGTTGTTTTGGTAATAATTAACAATTTTAGATTTTACGTTTTTTAGAAATCCTTGAAAATCTTTATGATTAGAATTAATTTTTGAAACTCCATTTTTAATGGCTTTTGATTTACTGTTACCTGAACCTTTAAATTTTATAGAAATACTTCCGAATTGGTTATTTGTAGAAGCTTGTTTTACAAATAAAGTAAAGTCTCCACTAAAAATTGTTATTGGCTGTAAACCAGCGTCAATAGTTTCTTCATCGTAAATTTCTATACTCGGATATATTAAAAAATCTGAATAGTAACCCGTTGCTGCAACATCATTTTTAGATATTATTTGCTTTATTTTAGATTTTATTTTAGCAAAATTAGAACTGTTAATCTTTTCTTCATTTTGAGGCATTACTATAGATAAAACTATTCTTGAATTTAGTAACTCTTCATTTTCTTGTGAATTTATATTGACAATTGAGATACAATATAAAACGATAATTAGTATTTTAATTTTCATGATTTTTTTTTTATGGTAAAATGATTCTTATAGTTCCTTCAGAAACAGAAGCTTTTCTTCTTTTTGCTTTTACACCTTCTTTTCGATTACATATTTTTGCAATAGCTCTAGAAATACTTCTTGCAAAATCATTTACGGAATAATTACTTCCAGTTTCTGTTTTTAAAGGAATTCTTACTTCATCGAAACTTAAGATGTTTTCTGAATCTTGCTTAATTCTATACTGGTTTTTATTGGCATTTTGTTTCACCCATTCTGTAATTAATTCAGATATAAAATCGGCATTCTGGCCAATTTCATCATCTAATTTAAATAGACTGTCTTCGGTTACTAAAATTTCTATTGTAATTGCTTTTCCTAATGATACTATTTGCCCGAAAGCTTCATTTAAACCATCAACAAAACCTTCAATTCTATTTTCTTCTGTTAAAACTCTATCTACTAAATAACCATAATCTGTAGTTTTAAATGGAGGTGAAGAAGCAGTTGGCATATCATATAAAGACATTCTAGAAGAAGCTTCTATTGCTTTAAGAGATACTTGTACACTATTACTAACACCACCGTTTTCCGAATGAATGTTTATAAATGCTTTTACAATAATGTCTGTTCTTGCTTCCATATAAATGGCTTCTTCCACATTAAAATTGGCATTTTTTAATGAACTTATTGCTTTGGTTCTTTTAACCTGGTTTATGGTTTCTTGTAAATCTTTTGGCCTAAATCCTCTTTCTTGAAGTGAATTATTTACCCTTGCAATAATAGATTGCCATTTAAAATCATTTTCGAATAATTCTAACGCATTCTGACCAGATTTAGTAAAAGGCATTACCATAATTGTAGGTTGAACCTGTTCTACACTTTGACTGTATGTTTTAGCTGACACAATTGCAATTAATGCAATTATTATAATTTTTAGTTTCATGTTTTTTGTTTTAAAATCCAAATTTTCTTATAACATTTTTTTGTTCTAAATCTTTACGTAATGGTTTTACATTAATAAGAACATCTACAGCAACTACTAATGCATCTACCATATCTTCTTTTGGTCCTTTCTTTTTATTTAGTTTAGTAGCAATAACTTTTTGCTTTTGTCCACCAATAAAAGAAGTTTCAGAAATAAATGTTAAGAATCTTTTATACCCAAAAAATTCTTGAAAATATGAGTTGTTACTTTGTTTTAACTCATTCTCATTATATCCAATTAAAGGTTTAGAAATACTTGAGTTTGGTATTCCTCTAAAAAAAAGAGTTTCCATAGCTCTTCTTTGAGCATCTTCTATTGCTGAGTTTTCATTTGCTCCATAACCAAGAACTCTTAACGTTAAAATATCTCCAGAGTAATCTTGATAGGTAACCTCTGAGGTAGGAAAGAATGCTACTTGTTTTTTTGAACCACAGCTTGTTAATATTAGAAGTGTAGTTGCAATTAGAATAAATTTTATTTTATCAATCATTTTTTTAAGGTTTTACAGATTATTTTTTTTCCATCATTTAAATATTTATGAATATCTTTTCCTCCATCAGTTACTTTTGCTTCAGAAAAATCTTCACTTAAAACTTTTGTTATTTTTATTTCTCCAATAAATTTAGGCAAAGGTTTACCTAGCGAATTATCTATAAAATAGGCTTCAAATTTTGTTCCTTCTAGAACACCAATTTTAGAACCTCCATCTAACAGTACAACTTGGGCTTTTCCTTTTTTCTCTTTTTCTATTCTAACAAGATTTAATTTAACAGGAAAACTTGAAGAGAAATAACTACTCAAAGGAGCTATTGTTGTACTTAAAGCACTTTGTAAAGCGCTTTCTGGGGTTAATTTTATTTCACTTTTAGTTGAAGAAAATGTTGATGTACCATTTTGAATAATAGCACCACTTTCTGTATTAATAATCTTAATAGTATATGTTATTGTTGCCTTATAACCTTTACCAGCATTTAATCGAATGAATTTAATACTTGTTAAAACACCAGTAAGTGTGTATTCTGCGCTAATAGATTTATTAGCTTCAATCCAATTTTTAGATTTATAGTTTTCTTGAGATTTAGAAATTGCTTGTTCTCTTGCTGTTCCATCTAAATCTACAACTTGAAACCTATTTTGTTGGTTAAGTACATCTAAAACCCTTTCAGAAACCATGTTTGCTAAACGTTCTTGTTTTACATTAGTTGCTGTAAATTTAGCTACACCAACAATTAATCTATAATCTTCTCCTTGTTGAGAATTTGTATTTGGAATTATAAAAAAGAGTAAAAATGTAAATAGAAATATAGATTTAATTTTCATGATATATCTTCTTTAAGAATTATTCTGACTTTAATTGATCTATATACTTTTTAGACTCTTTTAAATTGCTTATTATTTTTGGCAATTGTGCTATAATAGCTGCCTGAAAAACACCTGCAGTAATGGCGTCTTTTCCCATTGTAATTTTATCAAATATACTTGCTGTAGCAATTTCTTGAGTACTTAATGCAGCTAAAGCAGTAAGTGCAGTTTGCTTTAATAATAAACCACCACCAATTTTTAAGGAATTGTTTACACTGTTTAGTTCTTTTGAACTCATTTTTTTGATGTCTTCTGGTGACATTCTATTACATTTAGAATCATAAAGTGTGTATTCTGTAATTTTACCTAAAACAGGATCTTCTACTTCTTCTATTGCTACAGAAAATAAGTTATAATTTTCTCTTAATTGAATTGTTTTTTGATATAATTCTTGTGCTGCAGTTAGGTATAAGTATGAATTTCCACCAGACCATGATTTTGCTTTTTTTAGTGGTTTACTAACTTTTTTAACAAAAATTACAGGAGAGCTAGGTGATTTTACACCTTTTATAAGGATATATTCTAATTCTTTATTAGGTGATTTTTTTACTTTCTTCATCCATTTTTTAGTTCTAAACTTTTTTCCATTAATGCTTTTTAATAAAAGACCAGATGCTTTAAGTGTGCAATCATTAGATTTAAAAACTAAATTTCCATTTTGAATAACAAAACTACCGGAATAAGTCTCTATAGAATTATCATTAATAATTTCATCATTTACATTTACGTTATTTAAATTTACTGTACTTAAATCAACGGAGCTTAAGCTCGATGTAAAATTTTGGGATGTGATTGTTAAAGAACTGAATAACAGTAGTCCTATACAAAAAGTTTTAATTGTTTTCATAATATCGTTTGTTTAAGTTATGCTTCAAAAGTAGATGAAGAAGTAACTATAAAACATACCTATAAATAGGTAATTATATTATGTATTGTTGAGGAAGTTAGGTGGTTTTACCTTTTAAAATTGATATTTTTTATCAACTGCATATTTTATTAACTCGCTACCAGAAGATAAATTTAGCTTTCGAATCATATTTTTTCTATGCGTATCTACAGTAGTTTTTGCTATAAATAGAATTTCAGAAATTTCTTTAGAAGTTTTCCCGTTTGCAATTAAGTTTAAGATTTCTTTTTCTCTATTAGATAAAACAATTTTGTTTGTTTTACCAATAGTTACATTATCATCAATGTAATTATTCATAAAATTAAATGCCACATTTGGGTCAAAAAAAGTTTCGCCATTAGCAACTGTAACTATTGCTTTTGAAAGCATTTTAATTCCCGAATTTTTTAAAAGATAACCTGTTGCACCAGCATCTAACATTTGTTTGATTGCGTCTGGCTGATCAAACATTGTCATAGCTAAAACATTAATATGAGGGAATTGTTTTTTGATGGTTTTTGTAGCTTCTATACCATCCATTCTTGGCATTCTAATATCAGTAATTACTAATTTTGGTTGTTTTAACGAAACTAATTTTACTAAATCTTCTCCATTATTTACGGTTCCAATAATATTTATATCTTCATCATATTCAAAGAAAGATTTTACACCATCTATTAACATTTGATGATCTTCTGCCATTATTATAGTAATCATAGGGCTGTTTTTTTTATCAAAAATAATTATTTATCAACTTAAGAGTATCACTACAAATAGGTATTTATTCAACAGGAATGTCTATAATTATAGAACTTCCTTTACCAATTGTTGAATCTACTTCAAAACGCCCATTTAGGTATTCTATTCTAGTTTTTATAGAATTAATTCCCATTCCATCTTTTAAATTTACTTTATCAATGAGGAAACCTTTACCATCATCTTCAATAATAATGTTTAAATTTTTATCATATAAAGAAATATTAATGGTTGCATTTTTAGCATCTGCATGTTTTAATATATTAGTAATTAGTTCTTGAATAATTCTAAATATACTAATTTCTAAACTGTTTTCTAACCTTTTATCTAAACCAAAATCAATAACTTCAATTTGAATCTTATCTGCAGATGATATTTTTTCTGCCATCATTTGTACAGCAGTTAATAAACCTTGGTTAGCAATTACACCAGCATTTTTTGCATGCGCAATACTTCTTACTTTTAAATATGCTTCATCTATTAAACCTTCAGTTTTATTAAATAAAGTTTCTTGATTAATTTTCTTCTTTTCTCGATTCATTTTTAAATTCTCGAAATGGAGTTTTAAAGTTGCTAAAACGGAACCTAAATTATCATGTAAATCTTCTGCAATTCTTTTACGTTCTTTCTCTTGACCATCTACCATAGCGTTAATGGTAGTTAGTTCTTGTTCTTTTAATAGAGTTAAGTTTTTTTGTGTTTCTAAAGCTTTTTCTTGTTCTGCAAGTTTTTGTTTTCTTTTAGAGTTTTTAAGTGATAGTATTGCTATAGTGCCACCTAATAAGATAAATAGGAGAGACGCAAATAAAAAGAGTTTACTTTTTTCTTTATCAACTTTTAATTGTAAGTTTTCTTTTTCTTTTTCGGCAGTTTCGTATTTCTCTTTAATGTCTGAAATTGCAATTGATTGTTTTAATAAATTTAAACTATCATTTAGTTTGTTATGAATTTTCAAATAATATAAAGCACTATCTTTTTTATTATCCTTTTCATAACTTTTGGAAATAAATAGATAATATTTTAACTTACTTTGGTTACCAATTGATTTTAGATTTACAGCATTCTTTAAAAGAGAAATGGATTTTTTATATTCCTTTTTTTCATATTCTACTTTACCGAAGTTAAAGTAAATTTGACTCAATAAATCTTTAAAAAAATAACTATTTTCTTTTAATAATAGAGATTTGCTTTTATTAAAATAGTAAGATGCACTATCTAAATTCTTCTGACCTTTAAGAGTGTAGGTTGCTCCAATAATTTGATTCACTTTAACTTTTGCAAATATATTATTGGCTTTATTTGCAAACCTTAAACAATTTTTAAAATTTGAAACATTTGGGTAATTAGAGTTATTAAAATATGCTTTTGATATTTTAAAACCATTTCCTAAATATTCAAACCAAAAATTATCCCAGTCTGATGTTTTATTTTTTTTAAATTCTAACAGATATTTGCCTACTTTATTGTAATTCAGGTAGTTGTTTCGTTTAAAAAAATAATATAGAATTCTTCTTAAAGACTCATTTACTAGAAAAATATCTTTCTTTTTTCTAGCAATATTTAAGACCTCTAAATAATTATTATAAATTATTGTATCATTATTTTTAGAAGTATAATTCAAGTAATCTGTATAAGCAAGTTTTAAACTATTGTTATTTTTAGTGTAAAAGTTCTGATTGGTAATGTTTGATTTCTTTCCTAATAAATAGTAATTCAAAATTGATTTATTCTTTAGGTAAAAAGAATCTTTTGGTATTATTTTTTTTAAAGATAAGTTTGAGTCACCAAACTTATAAAGAGATAAGTTTTTGTAGTAATTATCATATAATAAATTACCTTTTTTACTTTCTTGTGTAAATGTTTTACAAGAAAATAAAAAAGATAAAATAATTATTATTAATATTTTTAATTCAATTTTAATTTGCATTCAATTTCAGGTGTACCAACAATTACTAATGAAGATCTAGATTTACTTAATTCTACATGGAAATCTAAAACATCTCCTTTTCTTACAATTAATTTCTTTTTATATTTAATAATTCTTGTGCTATCTTTTAAAAAATAGTTTTCAGAATATTTATCTAGAGGATGACCATTATCTTCATTGCTATTATTGTTGTAAATTTTCAAAAATAAATTAAATCTTTTATGTTTTTTCACATAATTAATAGAATCTATAACAACTTTTTTGTCTTTCATTCTTATGTTTGAAACGGCAAATGAAATTTCTCTCATTTCAAACTTTTTAGAAAACCAACCTTTTCTTTTTGCATTAAATTTCATTAATACAGCATGCGGAATATCTTTTTTGTTTTTAAATAACATAGAGCCAACATGTACAACTTGGTATTTTTTTGAATGAATACTAGTGCTGAAGTTTGTAATAACATTCTCATATTCATTTAAAATTGTTTTAACTTCTTTTTTCTTGAAAGAAAATAAAGTAAAAACACTTACGGCTGAAAGGAACAAGATTATTTTAAAAATTCTCATAAAACTAGTTTTTATTAATTATTTACCCAAATATCAGAAATATTCAATTACCAAACATACCTATGTATAGGTATATTAGTTTTCTTAATAACGCACACACTATTACAGTTAGAAATTATTCTACAGGAAGATCTATAATTATAGAGCTTCCTTTACCAATAGTAGAATCAATTTCGAAAGAACCATTTAAATGCTCAATTCTCGTTTTTATAGAATTAATTCCCATTCCATTTTTTAGATTCACTTTATTAATGTCAAAACCTTTTCCATCGTCTTCAATAATAATATTTAAATTTTTATCATACAAAGAAACATTAATGGTTGCATTTTTTGCATCTGCATGTTTTATTATATTGGTAATTAATTCTTGAATAATTCTAAAAATAGTAATTTCTAAACTATTATCTAGTCTTTTATTTAAGCCAAAATCAATTACTTCAATTTTAATTTTATCTGCAGAAGATATTTTTTCTGCCATCATTTGTACAGCAATTAATAAACCTTGGTTTGCAATAACACCAGCATTTTTTGCATGCGCAATACTTCTTACTTTTAGATAAGCTTCATCTATTAAACCTTCTGTTTTGTCAAATAAAGTTTCTTGATTAATTTTTTTCTTCTCCCGATTCATTTTTAGGTTCTCGAAATGGAGTTTTAAAGTTGCTAAAACGGAACCTAAATTATCATGTAAATCTTCTGCAATTCTTTTACGCTCTTTCTCTTGACCATCTACCATTGCGTTAATAATAGTTAACTCTTGTTCTTTTAAAATGGTTATATTTTTTTGAGTTTGAATTTCTTTTTCTTGTTCTGCTAGTTTTCTTTTTCTTTTGGAGTTTTTAAGTGATAAAACCCCTATAGTTCCTCCTAACAAAATAAATAGAAGAGAACCTATTAAGAAATTTCTGTTTTTTATTCTTTTTGCTTCTGTTTCTAAATTGTTTTTTTCTAATCGTAAAATTTCTTTTTCTTTTTCAACTGTTTTATATTTTTTGTCTAAATCAAGTAGTTCTTTTTTATTTTGGAGAG
Organism: Polaribacter sp.; assembly: GCF_036480315.1. Taxonomy (GTDB): domain Bacteria; phylum Bacteroidota; class Bacteroidia; order Flavobacteriales; family Flavobacteriaceae; genus Polaribacter. The sequence goes on along the minus strand of NZ_JAZGGG010000064.1, from coordinate 1,258 downwards.
TATTTAGACTATCAGTATATTTATTAGTAATGGTTAGATATTTAAACGCATTTTTATAATCTTTTGCGTCATTATAGACTGAAGAAAATTTTTCATATAATATTTTTTTTGATTTTATTTTATAGTCATTCAATAAAATGCTATCGGCTTTTTGTAATTCTTTAATTGCAAGAGGATATTTTTTATTTATAAAATAAAAATTGGCAGTATTTATATACAGGTCATATAATTTATCAATTAAATTCTCTTTTTTGTAAATTTTTATAGTTTCATCTAAATAGTATTTTGCTGAATCTTGTTTAGAATTAGAATGTAAGAGAGCTAAATTCATTAAAACAACAGATTCTGCTTGTGTAATGTTAAGTTTTCTAATTATTTTTAAAGCTTTTTTGTAATAATTTTTTGGAATAGATTTTTTTTTATTATTAAAATTAAATGAAGCATAACCCAAATAAGATCTAATTATTTTTATTGAATCATTCTTTATTTTTGCGCATTCAAAAAAATCATTTAAATAATCTATAGGGTTATCATTAATCTTATTTTTAAGATCATCTTGGCTATCTAATAATTCGAAAATAAGTAGTTGGCATTCATTTAAACTATCATTACATTTTTCTTTTAAATTTAAAATAGAATATGCTTTCTTTAAATTTTTATAGGATAAAAATGCTTTATTGGTCTCAAATATAGTTAAAACTATGCACTTTAGTGCATCTCGCTTTAGCTTCTAAAAATGTTTACCTTTGTCTTATGTCAAAACAAAGAACAAATGGTCATACTGTTTCAAGATTAACTGTTCATATAGTTTGGAGTACTAAATATAGGTTTGCAGTTTTACAAGGAGATATTCAGATAAGTTGTAGAAAGTTATTGATACAAATTTGTGATGCAGAGGATATCGTTATCTTAAAAGGAGTTGTTTCGAATGATCATGTTCATATGCATATTGAGTATCGTCCATCACAAGATATTAGTACAATTGTAAAAAAGTTAAAAGGAAGAACCTCCAGGAAAATACAAGAGGAGTTTCCTGTTTTACGCAAGAAATACTGGGGTAGACATTTTTGGGCAATTGGTTTTGGATGTTGGAGTACAGGTAATATTACCGATAAAATGGTAAATGATTATTTAGAACATCATCGTAAATCGAGTAATGATAATGATAATTTTATCCTTGAGTAAGCACGTTTGTTTTCGTACACCTGACTTTAGTCAGATTTAAAAACCTATGGACTTTAGTCCATAGTGGTTTAGT
>NZ_JAZGGG010000063.1:0-52945 GCF_036480315.1 Polaribacter sp. | reverse complement strand
GGTTTTAAGACTAGAATACTCTCAAAATTAACCTCATTAACAATTATTCAATTCATTAATAAGTTTACTTTTGATAGAAATATTAACAACTTAAAAATTAGTATTATTTAAATGCACAACGGGTTCTTTGATTATTTTTCTGTTCAAAATTAAGTTATTTGTTGTGTTTATTTGTAGAAAATAGATGCCTGAAGAAAATGAGGAAATATCTATTCTTTGAAACGAATTATTAATTGAAATCAATTCTTTTCCTGAATAATCAAAAATAGATACTTTAGAAATATTGTTTTTTTGTTGATTTAATTTAAGTGAAATAAAATCTTGAACTGGTTTGGTGTAATTAGAATTTGTTGCTTTAATTCTTTATCGTTTACAGAAAGACTTTTTTCTTCAAAACCTATCGCATTTTTACAAAAAAAAAAAGATTTTGAGTTCTAATTGTAAAAAACCTTCATTTAAATCGAAGGTTAGATTGAAGTCACTTAAGATTGTATCTAAAAAAAACTTTCAATTTCACAGTTAGTGTCAAGATTAGGATTGAAACAAAGATCATCAGAAGTGATTTCCCAAATTGCTAATTTATCTTCAGAATTATTAATAACTTGTTTAAACTTAAGATTAAATGAATTCCACAAGAAATTTCTTCAACATTTTCCATAACCAACATCTCATCTGAAGAATCGTAATGAATCTTAACTTCAATCTTAAAATCATTAGGAACAGGGTTTAAAGGACAGTTGTATGTACATTCAGAAGCATCAGATATGGAAACATACCTTTTCATACTATAAAAAACTTCGCTATTAAAATAGTAAGTAATATCCTGACTCATTGCAAAACCTTCATAAGTGTTTTCTATAAAAAAAACATCTTATGGTACTTTTACAGAAAGTTCATTTATTAAATCTTTACTATGACGTTTTAACGTATAATAACTTTTTAAAACATCTGATGTATTTGTTGGAAAAGCTTTTTCAAAACCATAAATTATATATTTAGAAAAGATTTCTGTTATATAATTTTCTGTATGCGTTAATGTTACTCTATTGTTGATTGCATTTCCCTGAACAGAAGGCACATTTATAGAACTCTCTATTTTAATTATAAAACTTTGCTAATAACATATTTCTTGAGAAATAGACACTTTAGATATTTAAGAGAAAGAATAGTGTTATAAAAATTACTTTTTTCATTTGAAAAGCTTTTTACTAAAAAACAGTTTTTTAATTAAAAACGAAATCGATTGAGTAAATAATGTTCAATAAAAATATTACTTTCTAAATTTGTTTTAAAAAATTTGATATTTATTTTCTTACTTTTGCCATAGAAAATAACAATTACAATAATTTAAAACTAAATGAGAACAGTTCAATTCAGACAAGCTATTTGCGAAGCAATGAGTGAAGAAATGCGCAGAGATGAAAGCATTTATTTAATGGGTGAAGAAGTTGCAGAATACAACGGAGCTTATAAGGCTAGTAAAGGAATGCTAGATGAGTTTGGTGAAAAAAGGGTAATCGATACTCCTATTGCTGAACTTGGTTTTGCTGGTATTGCAATTGGTTCTGCCATGAATGGTAATAGACCTATTGTAGAGTATATGACGTTTAACTTCTCATTGGTAGGAATTGACCAAATTATAAACAATGCTGCAAAAATTAGACAAATGTCTGGTGGACAACTTAATTGCCCTATTGTTTTTAGAGGACCAACAGCTTCTGCTGGTCAATTAGGAGCAACACACTCGCAAGCATTTGAGAACTGGTTTGCAAATACACCAGGTTTAAAGGTTATTGTACCTTCTAATCCTTATGATGCAAAAGGTTTATTAAAAGCTGCAATTAGAGATGATGATCCTGTTATTTTTATGGAATCTGAACAAATGTATGGTGATAAGATGGAAATCCCTGATGGTGAGTACATTATACCAATTGGAGTTGCCGATATTAAAAGAGAAGGAACGGATGTAACTATTGTTTCTTTTGGAAAAATTATTAAAGAAGCTTATAAGGCTGCAGATGAATTAGCAAAAGAAAATATTTCTGTTGAAATTATTGATTTAAGAACAGTACGTCCTATGGATCATGCTGCCATTTTAACTTCAGTTAAAAAAACAAATAGATTAATCATTTTAGAAGAAGCTTGGCCTTTTGCAAGTGTTGCTTCAGAAATTACTTATAGAGTTCAAGAAGAAGCATTTGATCATTTAGATGCACCAATTAAAAGAATTACTACAGCAGATACTCCTGCACCATATTCGCCAGTATTATTTGAAAAATGGTTACCTAATTCTAATGACGTTATAAAAGCTGTAAAAGAAGTGATGTATTTATAAAAACATCATTCTAAATATATTTTAAAAGCCCTTTTTTCAATTGATGGAAAAAGGGCTTTTTTTTTGATATCAGCTTATAAATAAATTCGAAAACCATTGCGTAAATACATTTTAAAATATATTGGAGAAATTAATAGATTTATTACTTTTGCAGTAAATTAAATAGAAAAAAGACATGAGTTCAAAAGAAAATATAACTTTCGATGTTTTAATCGAAATTCCTAAAGGAAGTAGAAATAAGTATGAATACGATTTTGATTTGAATAAAATTAGATTCGATAGAATGTTATTTTCTTCAATGATGTACCCAGGAGATTATGGTTTTATTCCAGAAACTTTAGCTTTAGATGATGACCCTTTAGACGTTTTAGTTCTTGGCCATGAACCAACTTTCCCTATGTGTGTTAGTGAAGTAAAACCTATTGGTGTTTTTCATATGGCAGATGAAAAAGGGCCAGACGAAAAAATTATTTGCGTCCCAATTTCTGATCCTATTTGGAATATGAAAAATGATCTTTCTGATTTAAATCCACATAGAATTAAAGAAATTGAACATTTTTTTAAAGTATATAAAGATTTAGAAAAGAAAAAAGTTGATGTAGGTGATTGGGGCAACGCAGAAGAAGCTGTCAAAATTTATCATGAATCCGTTAAGAGATATCAAGAAAGCGAATATAAAAAGACCGATAAATTCAAGATTTAACAAAACTTATAGCTTATAATTAGCAACCTCTTAAAATTAATTTTTAAGAGGTTTTTTATTTCACGTTGATTTAACTACTTTTACAGCCGTTTTAAAAATTAATCAAATTAAATATAATCTATGGAATCAATGATGATTTATATGCCAATTGTAGCAGCCTTAATCGGTTTAGCTTATATGTGGATAAAAAAATCTTGGGTATTAAAGCAAGATGCAGGTGATGGTAAGATGGCAGAAATTTCTAGTCACATTTACGAAGGTGCTTTAGCATTCTTAAAAGCAGAATATAAGTTACTAGCTATATTCGTAATAATTGCTAGTGTTTTATTAGCAATCGTATCTCAAGTTGTAGAATCTACAAGTATATTAATTGTTGTTGCTTTTATTTTTGGAGCTGTTTTTTCTGCATTAGCAGGAAATATGGGTATGAAAATAGCGACTAAAACAAACGTTAGAACAACACAAGCAGCCAAAACAAGCTTACCGCAAGCATTAAAAGTTTCTTTTGGAGGAGGAACAGTTATGGGACTAGGTGTTGCTGGTCTTGCAGTACTTGGTTTAACAGTCTTCTTTATTATTTTCTTTAACATTTTTATGCCAAATGGTTGGACAAACACAACTGACATGACTAAAATATTAGAAACCCTTGCAGGTTTTTCTTTAGGTGCAGAATCTATTGCTTTATTTGCACGTGTTGGTGGAGGTATCTACACAAAAGCAGCAGATGTTGGTGCAGATTTAGTTGGTAAAGTTGAAGCTGGTATCCCAGAAGATGATCCAAGAAATCCTGCTACAATTGCAGATAATGTTGGTGATAATGTAGGTGATGTTGCAGGTATGGGAGCAGATTTATTTGGTTCTTATGTAGCAACAGTTTTAGCAGCAATGGTTTTAGGTAACTATATTATAGATGTAAACAATATTGACATATTTGCAGGTTTTGGTAAAATTGGACCAATATTATTACCAATGTCTATTGCAGGTATAGGTATAATTATCTCTATGCTTGGTACAATGCTAGTAAGCATTAAGAATAACGATGCAAAAGAATCTCAAGTAATGGGAGCGCTTAATAAAGGAAACTGGTTTTCAATAATATTAGTAGCAATATCTTGTTATTTTTTATGTACTTGGATGTTACCAGAAACAATGAAAATGAATTTCTTTGAATCTGATGGTAATGTATTAAAAGATATTTCAGCATTAAGAGTCTTTTATGCAACATTAGTTGGTTTGGTTGTTGGAGCTGTAATTTCTTCAGTAACAGAATACTATACTGGTTTAGGCAAAAAACCAATTTTAAATATCGTACAAAAATCCGCTACAGGAGCAGGAACTAATATTATTGCAGGTTTAGCAACAGGTATGATTTCTACTTTTCCAACAGTAATTTTATTTGCTGCTGCAATCTGGTCATCTTATGCTTTTGCAGGGTTTTATGGTGTTGCTATGGCAGCATCAGCAATGATGGCTACAACAGCAATGCAATTAGCTATTGATGCTTTTGGACCTATTGCAGATAATGCAGGTGGAATTGCAGAAATGAGTGAACAAGATCCTATAGTTAGAGAACGTACAGATATTTTAGATTCAGTTGGTAATACAACGGCTGCAACAGGAAAAGGTTTTGCGATCGCTTCTGCTGCATTAACGTCACTAGCACTTTTTGCTGCTTATGTTACGTTTACAGGAATTGACGGAATTAACATTTTTAAAGCACCTGTTTTAGCGATGCTATTTATTGGTGGAATGGTACCAGTAGTATTCTCTGCTTTAGCAATGAACGCTGTAGGTAAAGCAGCCATGGAAATGGTTTATGAAGTTAGACGTCAGTTTAAAGAGATTCCAGGAATTATGGAAGGTACTGGGAAACCAGAATATGATAAATGTGTAGCTATTTCTACTGAAGCGTCTTTAAAAGAAATGATGTTACCAGGTTTATTAACTATTGGGTTTCCTTTAGTTATAGCTTTTGTTCCAATGTTATTTGGAATGGATAATTTAATGATTGCTGAAATGCTTGGTGGTTATATGGCTGGAGTTACTGTAAGTGGTGTTCTTTGGGCAATTTTCCAAAACAATGCTGGTGGTGCTTGGGATAACGCTAAAAAATCTTTTGAAGCTGGTGTAATGATTAACGGAGAAATGACGCACAAAGGTTCTGCAGCACACGAAGCAGCAATTACTGGAGACACAGTTGGAGATCCATTTAAAGATACTTCTGGACCATCTATGAATATTTTAATTAAACTTACTTGTTTAATTGGATTGGTAATTGCGCCTATTTTAGGAGGTCATTCTTCTGATGAATCTAATATTACTAATGAAATCAAAAAAGAAATTAGAGTTGAAGTAAAAGCTGACAATAGTGAAATGGCAGTTGCAACAATTACAACTTCTAAAATTGTTAATGGAAAAGAAATAGTTGAAACAAAAACTATTGAAGGTTCTATCGAAGAAATAGAAAAGAAAGCTAAAGAAGCTGGAAAAATAGTTTCTGTTGATATAATAAAAAAAGGTAACAAAATAGTTGAAAAAGTAGAGATGGTAGTTGAATCAAAACAATAATCACTTTTAAATTACTATAAAAAAGCATCCAAATTTGGATGCTTTTTTATTTTAGAAACTTTCTAAAACAAATTTAGATGTATCATTCGTAGTTTTCTGCGCTAGCTTATTTATAGCGTTTTCAGATAACTGCAATACTCTTGGATAACCACCAGTTACTTGGCAATCTCTCATCAATACAATTAACTTTCCTGATGGTGTTAGTTGTACGGTTCCTGGTAGAACTGCACTTGTTAAAATAGAAGTCAACCTATTTTCTATTACTTCATTTAGACGATAACCCATTCGGTTATTATTTTTAGAGATTGTAAAGGTTTGCGATAATAATTGTATCTGTTGAACATCATTCAACAACTCAAATTCTGGACCTTTATAACAAGTTAATTCTTGAGAGTTGAAATGTTTTTTGTTAGTTTTAATTGAAGTATTAGTTGTTTTCAAATCAGTTCTAGAAGCTGAAATTGGTAAAAAATCATTATTCTTAACTAGAAAATTAGTAGTAATACTCTGATAAAAACTTCTACTATTTAAAACTACTTCAGTTAAAAAACCGTCAAAAACAGACAAGTAACATCGTACTCCAAAATTGATTTTACCAAAAGTCAAAACATCATCTTTATGTACTTTTATTCTTGAATTTAATGGAATGGATTTATCATTTATTTTAGGCGAAAAATGGCCGCCTGAAATACAAATAAAAGTATCTGTAAGAAATTGTAGTTCGCAACCACCAAAAGTAATTTCTAGAACAGCAATATCTAAAGAATTATTTAAAATGCTATTTGCAATATAAGCAGAATAAGAATCCATAACTCCAGAAACAGGAACACCTATTTCTGCAAAACCAACTCTACCTCTATTTTGTATGGAAGTATAAAAACCTGCTTTTAAAACTTTAATCATACATTAAAGTTTTTGTGATTTTATATTTATTTTGTTTTATTTCTTCTTCAATTTGATGAAACTCATCCAAAGAAACAGATTTGAATTTTATTTTATCTCCAGCATTGGCAAAACAAGGTTGTTCATTTTTTACATCAAAAAAGTCGATTGGAGTTAACCCAATAATGTTCCAACCACCAGCAGATTCATTTGGGTAAACACCTGTTTGTTGCCCTCCAATAGCAACAGATCCTTTTGCAACTTTTAATCTAGGGTTTGGCTTTCTATCAAAAAATATTTGTTCATTTAATCCACCTAAATATAAAAATCCTGGCAAAAAACCGATAAAGAAAATTGTATAAAATTTTTTAGAATGAAGTGCTATTATTTCTTCAATTGATAATTTAGATTTTGCAGCTATTTCTTGTAAATCAATTCCAAATTGAACGTCATAACAAACAGGAATTTCCCAAATAAAGTTTTCTTTTTTAATTATTTTACTTTTTGTTTTATAAATTGATTTTAATTCTTCAATTTCTTTAGAAAAATCAAAAATTTCTTGCTTGTATTTTATAGTTACCGAATTATAACCAACAATTAAGTCTGAATACAAATCAACTTTCTGAAATTTAATTTTCTCTTTAAAAAGTAAAATGTCATTTATAACTTTTTCATCAATAATAGCTTTCCATTCTATTAAAATAGCCTGCTTTCCAAAAGCCTTATATGTAGGTTTAAAATCCAATCTTAATTCCTTCTTTCTTTAATTTTTTTGATAAATTTTCAACAATTTCTAATGAATTCATCGTATCTCCATGAACACAAAAAGTATCTACCTTTATCACTTTTTCTAATCCAGAAATTGTTTTTACTTTTTGATTATTAATCATAAAAATAATATGATTAAAAACCTCTTCCGTTTGAGTAATTACAGCATTTTCTTTACTTCTAGAAACCAATGTTAAATTGTCATTGTAATTTCTATCTGCAAAAGCTTCATATTTAATTTTGATATTATTTTCTAATGCAATTTCCTCAATTACAGAACCATATGGAACATATAGAAAAACATCTTTTGAATACTTTTCTATTGACTTAACAAATATTTTCGCATGCTCTTCATCAACAGCAATTAAATTATACAGTGCTCCGTGAGGTTTTATATGATGCATTTTTTCATCAAAAAAAGACATTCTTTCTACAAATAAATTTAACTGATTTTCGATACTTTTTTGCAACTCTTCATGTGAAATACCTAACACTTTACGCCCAAAATTTGCTGTATCTGGAAAAGATGGATGTGCACCAATTAATACCTTATTTTCAATTGCTAATTGAATCGTTTTATCAATCGTTTTTGCATTTCCAAAATGACCTCCACAAGCAATATTACAAGAAGAAATATAAGGCATTAATAAATACTCGTTTGATATTCCTTCCCCAACATCACAATTAATATCAATCTTCATGCTATAATAAATTAAATACTTTTAAAATTCCTTTTGCACCTAAAAATACTGTGATTGCTAAAATTATAAAACCTAATATGTTTTGAGTTTTTGAATTGATAAAACTTCCTAAGACTGATTTTTTATTCATTATCCACAATAAAATTCCGGCAATTACAGGTAATAACATTCCGTTTGCAACTTGTGCAAATTTTATAATTTCGATAGGTTTTATTCCTATTGATGAAAATAAAACTCCTAAAAATAAAATAACAATCCATACAAATCTAAATTGTTTAGACTTTAATCCACCATTCCAACCCAAACAACCTTTTGCTACATAGGCTGCAGCTAAAGGCGCTGTAATTGCTGATGTTATTCCTGCAGCAAACAAACCTAATGCTAAAAAATACTTGGCAAAATCGCCATATAAAGGCGCCAATCCTTTTGCTAAATCTGCAGCGTTAGAAATATCGCCAAACGGAATAGCAGCAGCAGAAACAATAATTGCCATTGAAACCAAACCCCCTAAAATAATTGAGATAATAGTATCTTTTCTAGCTAATTTTAAATCTTCACTTTTATTCCATCTTTCTTTTACTAAAGAAGCATGTAAAAACAAATTATAAGGAACTACAGTTGTACCAATTAGTCCGATAACAGTCAGTAAACTTTTTTCTGGAAACTTCGGAATAAACATTCCTTTTAGTAATTCAAGCACATCTGGTTTGGTAACAATTGCTGTTATTAAAAATGAAATACTCATTACTAAAACCAAAGTTATCAGCGCTTTTTCTAAAAATTTATAGTTTCCAATATAGAGTAATACAAATGCAATAACACCAATTAATAAACTCATTAAATTGATAGAAATATCTCCAATATTCAAAATTGATTTTCCAAAAATGGTTTCTAAGCCTAAAATTCCACCGCTTATATTCCCTGCTTCATAAGAAGCATTTCCAACCACAATTGCCGATAAAATTAAAATGGTAATAAAATGTCTAAAAAATGGAATTTTTATTTCTTCCCTTATCACTTCAGACAATCCTTTTTGAGAAATAATACCCAATCTTGCAGCCATTTCTTGTAAAACAATGGTTGCAATTATTGAAAGTATCATTGCCCATAATAAATTGAATCCGAAATTTACACCTGCAAGCGTACAAAGTGTTACGGTTCCTGGGCCTATAAATGCAGCTGCGATTAAAGTTCCGGGACCAATGTTTTTGAATAGGTTTTTAAACATGAAATGTAATTTATCGACTAAATATACTTCTAAAAATAAAAAAACACCTCAAATTGAGGTGTTTTCTAAAAATATAATAACTAATTAATATTTAGTGTGCGTATCGTTGAGGACCACCTCTACGAATATCTTCACTTGCAACTTCTTCAAATTGCGTAAAATTATTTCTAAATGCGTTCGATAATTTAAACGCTGTTTTATAATATTCTTCATCATTGTTCCAAGTTGCTCTTGGACTTAACAATTCTGTTGGAACTCCAGGGCATGATCTTGGTTGTGCAACTCCAAAAACAGAATGAATATGATAATCTTCATATCTATAGCTTCCTAAATCTCCATTTAAAACAGCAGAAATCATTGCTCTAGTATATTTTAATGGCATTCTTCTACCAACACCATATTGTCCACCAGACCAACCTGTATTTATCAGCCAAACATTAACATTTGCATCCTTCATTTTCTTACTCAACATTTCTGCATATTTTGTAGGATGTAAAGGCATAAAAGGTGCACCAAAACAAGCAGAAAAACTTGGAGTTGGTTCTTTAATTCCTGCTTCTGTACCTGCTACTTTTGCTGTGTAACCAGAAATAAAATGGTAAGCTGCTTGGTTAGGAGTTAATTTAGAAATTGGAGGCAAAACACCAAAAGCATCTGCCGTTAAAAAGAAAATGTTCTTTGGGTTTTCACCAATAGATGGTTCTTTAATATTATCTATATGATAAATAGGATAACTAACTCTAGTATTTTGGGTAATAGAAGTATCGGCAAAGTCGATTGCTCCTTTATCATCCATCACAACATTTTCTAGTATTGCTCCTTTTTTAATTGCACCAAAAATTTCAGGTTCTTGTTCTGAAGATAAATTAATCACTTTTGCATAACAACCACCTTCAAAATTAAAAACCGTGTTTTCAGCCGTCCAACCATGTTCATCATCACCAATTAAACTTCTATCAGGATCTGTAGATAATGTTGTTTTTCCTGTTCCAGATAATCCAAAGAAAATTGCTGTATCACCATCTTTACCAACATTTGCTGAACAATGCATTGGTAACGTATTTTTGTATACCGGTAATATAAAATTCAAAGCAGAAAAAATTCCTTTTTTAATTTCACCTGTATAACCAGTTCCACCAATTAAAGCTATTTTTCTTGTAAAGTTTAAAATCGCAAAATTATGTTGACGAGTTCCATCTAATTCTGGATCCGCCATAAAACCTGGTGCATTAATTACCGTCCATTCTGGAGAAAAATCTTTCAATTCTTCTTCTGTAGGACGTAAAAACATGTTGTAAGCAAACATGTTACTCCAAGGATATTCGTTTACAACTCTTATGTTTAATTTGTAATTTTCATCTGAACATGCATAAGAATCTCTTACAAAAACCTCTTTTTCTGAAAGATAATCTGTTACTTTATTATAAAGTGCATCAAACTTAGCTGAATCAAAAGGAAGATTAATATCACTCCACCAAACTTGGTCTTTTGTAATATCATCTTTTACAATAAAACGATCTTTTGGAGACCTTCCTGTAAACTCTCCTGTATTAACAGCAATTGCTCCTAAAGAAGATTCAACCCCTTGTTCTTTTTCTAATGTTTCAGCATGTAATTCGTCTGAAGATAATTGGTAACGAATTGTTGCATTTTTGATTCCTAGATTATTTAACGAAATCGATTTCGTATTTGTACCTACCATATCAATATTTTTTGTTGTGTTTTGTTATTCTGCAAAATTAGACAATATTTTTTTACAGAAGAATTATTTTATGTTTTTTTACAAATAACTTATTATTTTGTTATTTTCTTTTTGAAATATACCATCATAAAAAACCAACCAATTATAAGTAACAACCCACCAATTGGAGTGATAAACCATATAGATTTAGCTGTTATTCTGGTTAATTGAATCGCGTAAATAGAACCCGAAAAGAATATAATTCCTAAAAAAAAAATATAGCTTAAGATATTTTTCTGTTTTATTGAAAACCCATCATATGTATTTATAAATAACAGTACAATTACATGATACATTTGGTAACGAACAGCGGTTTCAAAGCTTAATATTTGTTCTGAAGTTAAAATTTCTTTTAAAGCATGTGCACCAAAAGCACCTAAAATAATTGCTAACATTCCTAAAAAACAAGTGATTATTAAATTTTTAAACATTTTTAATGGTTTTTGTTAAATTTTAAACAATTGATGTATCTTCGTATTCAATACAAAAATACATTTTTATTATATGAAAAATATTCTAATAGTTGGTGCAGGAAAATCGAGTTCTTCTTTGATAAAATATTTACTAGATAAATCTGATGAAGAAAATCTATTTTTAACTATTGGAGATATTTCAACAGAAAATGCGAATAAGCTCATCAACAATCATAAAAATGCAACAGCAATTATTATAGATGTTTTTGATAAAAAGCAACGTGAAGAAAACATAAAAAAAGCAGATATTGTTATTTCTATGTTGCCCGCCAGATTTCATTTACAAGTAGCTAAAGATTGTATTTCTTTTGATAAACACATGGTAACTGCCTCTTACATTTCTGATGAAATGAAAGCGATAGATGCTGATGCAAAAAAGAAAGGCTTGGTTTTTATGAATGAAATCGGGCTAGATCCTGGCATCGACCATATGAGTGCAATGCAGGTAATTGATAGAATTAAAGATTCCGGAGCAAAAATGCTACTGTTTGAATCTTTTTGTGGTGGAATTGTTGCTCCTGAAAGTGACAACAACTTATGGAATTATAAATTTACTTGGAACCCAAGAAATGTAGTTTTAGCTGGCCAAGGTGGTGCAGCAATGTTTATTCAAGAAGGTACTTACAAATACATTCCGTATCATAAACTATTTAGAAGAACAGAGTTTTTAAAGATTAATGGAAGCGGTAATTTTGAAGCCTATGCAAATAGAGATTCACTTAAATACAGAAGTGTTTACGGATTATATGATATACCTACAATGTATAGAGGAACCATTAGAAAAGTAGGCTTTTCTAGAGCTTGGAATATCTTTATACAGTTAGGAATGACAGATGATTCTTATACAATAGAAGAATCTGAAAACATGAGTTACAGAGATTTTGTTAATTTATTTTTAGCATATTCTCCATCTGATTCTGTTGAATTAAAATTACGTTCTTACTTAAAAATAGACCAAGATGATGTAATGTGGGCAAAATTAGTAGAGTTAGATATTTTTAATCCTAATAAAAAAATAGGTTTAAAAAATGCGACTCCAGCTAAAATGCTTCAAAAAATATTAGAAGATTCTTGGACTTTAGAAGAAAACGATAAAGATATGATTGTGATGCAGCATCTTTTCGGTTATGAACTTGAAGGAAAAAAACATCAAATAGAAAGTAGTTTAATTGTTATTGGTGAAAACCAAACATACACAGCAATGGCAAAAACGGTGGGATTACCTGTTGGAATTGCAGCTTTAAAAATTTTAAAAGGAGAAATTAAAACTCCTGGAGTTCAACTACCAATTACCAAAGAAGTGTATGAACCAATTTTAAAAGAATTAGAAAATTACGGCGTAATCTTTAAAGAAAAAGAAGTTTCATATTTAGGGTATAATCCTAACAATGTGATTGGGTAAAACTTTAGTAATTCCGAGGCACAAATCGATTTTACTTATTAATCAGAGATTGCTTCGTGTCTCTAAATGACAAGAAAACCTACATTTTCAAATAAAAGTCCTTCGTCAAATTAATATAATCTAAGGTGTATTCATGACGAGCAATTTCAATAACTAAACTTTCTTCTTTTATATCAAATTTATTAAATGAAAACTCCAACAAACTTCTTTTAATTTCTGAAGTTTCAGCTCCTTGAACTCTACAAACTCCATTTAAAAACAAATTTTTCTCATTTGCAAGATTGATAAAACCTGCTTCTTCTTTAAAAGGAATAACAACTGCAAATTTTCCGTTTTCTGATAGAATTTTAGAAACCCCCACAATTAATTCTTCAAAAGATAGTGAAGAAGTAAAACGCGCTTTATTTCTAGATTCATCTTTAGATTCAAACGCATCAGTATAAAAAGGCGGATTAGAAACGATTAAATCATACGTTTCTTCTTCTTCCGAAATTTCATCAGCAAATTCTTGAAAAGTAGCATTGTAACAATACAAACGATCTCCCCAATCAGAATTTTCAAAATTAGCGACAGTTTGTTCATATGCATTTTCATCAACCTCAACAGCATCAATTGTCATAGCATCCGAACGCTGTGCAATCATTAAAGAAATAACTCCAGTACCAGAACCAATATCCAAAATAGTATCGGGATATTCACCCACAGAACACCAAGCACCTAGCAAAACAGCATCTGTACCTACTTTCATCGCAGTTTTATCTTGATGGATTGTAAACTCTTTAAATTTGAATGGTTTAGACAAAATGAAATAATTTTTAAACAAAAAACCCCATGCAACTAAACACAGAACTTTTAAAACTTTTTACTTTTAAACTTTAATTACTTTTTTGCAGAAAGGAAGGGATTCGAACCCTCGGTACCGTTGCCAGTACACTACCTTTCCAAGGTAGCTCTTTCGACCACTCAGACACCTTTCTAAATATACAAAGCTATAAGACCTTCTGGCGCTTCAACTTGTACTATTTTGTTTTCTCTGTCTATTTTCTTAATAAAATCATCAACCATAGGAATAAATATTTCTGTTCCATCTCTGTCAATTTCAAAAAGTGGTTGTGCAGCTTTATCGTTTATATGAACAATCTGTCCTACTTCTCCAAAACTAGCGTCAACAACTGTAAAACCAATAACTTCATGATAATAAAATTTATCACCAGTTAATTTAGGCAACATTGTTGAAGGTAAATAAATACCAGATTTTAAAATAGAATCTGCTTCCTCTTCAGAATACACATCTTCAAACTGAACACGTAATTGATTTCCTTTATGAAGTGAACTTTTTTCAATAAAAAATGGAACCAGATTATTGCCTAAATCGACATAAACTGATTCCATTCCTGTGTACAACTCCGGTTCGTCGGTATCTAATTTGATAACAACTTCACCTTTAAAACTATATTTTGTAACGATTTTGCCTAAATAAAAACAATCTTCTTTACGCATCTTCGTCTAAATTTATAATTTATTCTGCTGCTTTTTCTTGAGCTTCATCAATAGTTTCTGGAGCCGCTTCTGCAACTTCTTCAACTACTTCTGCAACTTCTTCAACAACTGGTTTAGCTGCTTCAATTCTTGCTTCGTTAACTGCTTTTTCTGCTGCTAATGCTGCTGCTTTCGCATCAGATTGAGCTTTAGATAATCCAGCTTCCTTATCAGAAATTTTAACTGCTTTTGCTTCTACCCAAGCTGCAAATTTAGCATCTGCTTGTTCTTGTGTTAAAGCACCTTTTCTAATACCACCAACTAAATGGTTCTTTAACATTGCACCTTTGTAAGATAAAATGTTTTTTGCAGTATCAGTTGGTTGTGCACCATTTTGTAACCATTCTACAGCTTTATCAATATTTAAATCAATAATTGCAGGGTTAACGTTAGGATTGTAAGTACCTATTTTTTCTAAGTACCTACCATCTCTTTTTGCACGAGCATCAGCGGCAACTATCCAATAGAATGGTTTCCCTTTTTTACCGTGTCTTTGTAATCTAATCTTTACAGACATAATTTGTTAATTTGTTAAGGTTCTCGACCTTGGTTATTAATAACCTTACCATCTCGTAGTAAGTGGGCGCAAAAATACAAAACCTTTTTAAACTAAAACCCTAATTATCAATATTTTTTAGGGCGTTCGGGCGGGCTTTCACTACTCGCTTTTTTTCGCACCTCAAAAAGAGCTCAAACACGCCGTTCAATCCCTAACGCACTTACTCGAATGTAATCAACAATCGTTAATAACTTACTACTAAAAACGATGAAAAAAAATGTAAATTTACACTCCGTTTTAAACAAATAAACTCATCAACAAATAAACATTTTCCATGTACTTAATTTTTGATACTGAAACCACTGGTTTACCTAAAAGTTGGAATGCTCCAATTACAGATACAGACAACTGGCCTAGATGTGTTCAAATTGCATGGCAATTGCATGATGAAATGGGAAACGTATTAGAACACAACGATTTTCTAATAAAACCTGATAATTATAACATTCCTTATGACGCAGAAAGAATTCACGGAATTTCTACTGAATTAGCGGAAGAAAAAGGAATTTCTTTAGACGAATGTTTAGTCTTATTTAATGAAGTTTTAGGTAAAACAAAATTTATTGTTGGTCAGAATTTAAATTTCGACCTTAACATTATGGGGTGTGAATTCCATAGATTAGGTGTTGAAAACAAAATGACTTCCCTTCCTGTTTTAGATACTTGTACAGAAAAAACGGCATTAATGTGCCAGATCCCTGGAGGTCGTGGAGGAAAATTTAAACTACCAACCTTAACAGAATTACACAATCATTTATTTGCTATTGGCTTTGGTGATGCCCATAATGCAACTGCCGATGTTGAGGCAACAACACGTTGTTTTTTAGAGTTAATTCGTTTAAGAGAATACACCAAAGAACAATTAGATGTTGATGCAGATTATTTCAAGAATTTCTCGGAAACAAATCCGAAGCCGATTCAAGTAATTGGTTTAAAACACATCAATCTTAAAAAAGAAAGCGAAAAAATTCGCCAGCGATTAGAGAAATTAAAAGACACCGTAGATACACAATCTACTTCTGTTGGCTTAGATGAATTAAAAGACGTACAGTTTTCTCATTTACATAATCATACACAATATTCTGTTTTACAATCTACCATTCAACTTGGTAATATGGTTAAAGCTGCTGCAAAGGACAATATGCCTGCAGTTGCAATGACAGATACTGCAAACATGATGGGATCTTTTCATTTTGTAAATGCTGTTTTAAATCACAATAAAAACGCAGAAACTCAAATGAAACCGATTGTTGGTTGTGAGTTTAATATCTGTGAAGATCATAAAAACAAGTCGCAAAAAGACAATGGTTATCAAGTTGTTTTATTAGCAAAAAATAAAAATGGGTATCACAATTTAGCAAAAATGTCTTCGGCAGCTTTTGTGGATGGTTTTTACTATGTTCCAAGGATTGACAGAGCACTTGTAGAAAAATACAAAGAAGATATTATTGTTTTAACAGGGAATTTATATGGTGAAGTACCAAGTAAAATTCTAAATCTTGGAGAAAAACAAGCTGAAGATGCTTTAATCTGGTGGAAAGAACAATTTAAAGATGATTTTTATATTGAGTTGATGCGACATAATCAACAAGATGAAAAAATTGTAAATGAAACTTTATTAAAATTTTCTAAAAAGCACGATGTTAAAGTTATTGCTACAAATAACACCTTTTATTTAGAGAAGAAAGATGCAAATGCACATGATATTTTATTATGTGTAAAAGAGGGTGAAAAACAAGCAACACCAATAGGTAAAGGTCGTGGTTACAGATATGGCTTACCTAACCAAGAGTATTATTTCAAATCTTCTGATGAAATGAAAACACTCTTTTTAGATATTCCTGAAGCAATTACCAATATTCAAGAAATTGTAGATAAAATTGAAATTTTCACATTAGCAAGAGACGTTTTATTACCTGCTTTCGATATTCCTGATGAATTTAAAGATGTTGCAGATGAAGAAGACAAAGGAAAACGTGGCGAGAATAATTTTCTAAAACACTTAACTTTTGTTGGTGCAAAAAAACGCTATGGAGAAATTACAGCATCTATTAAAGAACGTTTAGATTTTGAATTATCCGTAATTGAAAAAACAGGATATCCAGGTTATTTCTTAATTGTGGAAGATTTTATCCGCGAAGCAAGAAAAATGGATGTTGCTGTTGGTCCTGGGCGTGGTTCTGCCGCTGGTTCTGTAGTTGCCTACTGTCTTTGGATTACAAATATTGATCCTATTAAATACGATTTACTTTTTGAGCGTTTCTTAAATCCAGAACGTGTATCAATGCCCGATATTGATATTGATTTTGATGATGAAGGTCGTGGTAGAGTTATGGATTATGTAATTAATAAATATGGTGCAAATCAGGTTGCACAAATTATTACTTACGGAACAATGGCTGCAAAATCTTCTATTAGAGATACCGCCAGAGTTCTAGATTTACCACTTTTTGAAGCTGATAGAATTGCAAAACTAATTCCTTTAATTAAACTGAAAAATATTTTTGGTGACGATGCAAAAAGTAAAGGAAAAGTAGATGGTTTAAGAGCAGAAGACAAACAATTAGTTGAAGAGCTTAAAAACTTATCTTACGGAGATGATTTAGTTTCAGAAACCATTAACAAAGCAACTATGCTTGAAGGCTCTGTTAGAAATACAGGAATTCATGCATGTGGAGTTATTATTACCCCAGGTGACATTACCAATTATGTACCAGTTGCCTTAGCAAAAGATTCTGATATGTATGTTACCCAATTTGATAATTCTGTTGTAGAAGATGCAGGTTTGTTAAAAATGGATTTCTTGGGTTTAAAAACACTGACCTTAATTAAAGATACTGTTAAAATTGTAAAAGCAAAACATAATGTTGATTTAGATCCTGAAACTTTTCCTTTAGATGACGAAAAAACGTATGAATTATTCCAAAAAGGAGAAACTGTAGGTATTTTTCAATATGAATCTCCAGGAATGCAAAAACACATGCGTTCATTAAAACCAACAGTTTTTGCAGATTTAATTGCAATGAATGCTCTGTATAGACCTGGACCGATGGAATATATTCCATCTTTTATTAATAGAAAACACGGAACAGAAGATATTGAATATGACTTACCTGCCATGGAAGAATATTTGGCAGAAACTTACGGAATTACGGTTTACCAAGAGCAAGTAATGTTACTTTCTCAAAAATTGGCAGATTTCACCAAAGGTGAAGCCGACGTTTTACGTAAAGCGATGGGTAAAAAACAGATTGCGGTTCTTGATAAAATGAAGCCAAAATTTATAGAACAAGCAGCTGCAAAAGGACATGATCCAGAGAAACTAGAGAAAATTTGGAAAGATTGGGAAGCCTTTGCTAGTTATGCCTTTAACAAATCTCACTCTACATGTTATGCGTGGATCGCTTATCAAACTGCATATTTAAAAGCGCATTATCCTGCAGAATATATGGCTTCTGTGCTTTCTAATAATATGAAAGACATTAAAGCTGTTTCCTTCTTTATGGAAGAATGCAAACGAATGGAGTTACCTGTTTTTGGTCCAGATTTAAATGAATCTTTTTTAAAATTTTCTGTAAATGATGAAGGAGCTGTTCGTTTTGGAATGGCTGCAGTAAAAGGTGTAGGAACTGGTGCCGTAAAAGCAATTATAGATGAAAGAAAAGAAAACGGTAACTATACTTCTATTTTTGATTTAGCAAAACGTGTGAATTTACGAGCTGCTAATAAAAAATCTTTTGACAGCTTGGTAAAAGCAGGCGCTTTTGATTCTTTTATAGATACACACAGAGCTCAATATTTTGCTACAGATGAAAAAGGGCTAACCTTTTTAGAACGCGCTATGAAATTTGGAAGTAAATTTCAAGAAAATGAAAATTCCGCACAAGTTTCTATGTTTGGTGAAGCTTCAACAGTTCAATTTCCTGAACCAGATATTCCTGAATGTGAAACTTGGGGAACCATGGAATTGTTATCACAAGAAAAAGAAGTTATTGGTATTTATATTTCTGCGCATCCTTTAGACGATTTTAAAAATGAGTTAAAATTTTGCAATGCTTCTTTAAAGTATTTTAAAGCAGATTTAGAAAAATTTGTAAATATGAATTTGGCTTTTGCCGCTATTATTACAGATGTACAACACAGAGTTTCTAAAGCAGGTAAAGGTTGGGCAATGTTTACAATGGAAGATTATGGAGATAGCCACGAATTTAGAATTTTTGGTGAAGATTATTTAAGAATGAAACATTTTTTAGTGCCAAATTCTTTCTTATTTGTGCGTTCTACGATACAAGCTGGTTGGATGAATAAAAACACGGGAGTTATGGGTGAACCAAGATTAAAGTTTACAGAAATGAAATTGTTACATGACATTATGGATGAACTCTGTAAAAAAGTGACCATACAAATCTCGTTAGAAGAAATTAATGCAAAAACAATTTTAAATTTAGAAACAATTCTAAAAAACAAACCTGGTAAACAAAGTTTGAATTTTACAGTTTGGGATGAAAAAGAAAAATTAGAAGTGAGTTTACCAAGTAGAAATACAAAAATTCATATTTCTAATGAGTTATTAGCAACTTTAGATAGCCAGCAAATTGCTTATAAGTTGAATTAATTCTTAAACGTAAAAGAAAAAACATACATTTTTCAGAAATATAAAATCATTACTAATTGAAACAAAATAAAAATGGAGTTTGGACTAGTTGGAACGAAAATATAACCTACAATTACAAATCTCTTTATAAAGTTATTTCTGAAAAAGAATTACAAGAAGTTGTAAAAAAATCAGATAAAATACGCGTTTTTGGAAACAAGCAATCCTCTGCAGACATTGCCTCTGGCGCAGCAACTTTAATTGATATTAGAAGTTATAATAAAATAATATCCTTTAATGATTCAGAAAAAACAATTACTGTTCAATCTGGAATTATTTTAGGAGATTTATTAGAAACCATAGAAGAAAAAGGTTGGTGTATACCTTGTTTACCAGACATCAACACAATTACAATTGGTGGAGCTTTAGCTACAGGAACTCACGGAACAAGTGGTCATTTATTATCTGAATACATGATAAAATGTAAAATTGTTTTGGCTGAAGGTTCTATCAAAGAAATTACAGAAACAGATGAGTTAATAAATGCGGTTAGAGTTTCTCTAGGCGTCTTAGGGGTTCTTTCTGAAGTTACTTTTAAATGTGAACCTATTTACACATTACATATAAAAGAAGGCCCCGAAAATGATACTGAATGGTTACCTAAAATAAAAGAACGTTTAAAAAAACACGCTTTTTTAAGAATTTTATGGCTTCCACATACTGACAAAGGTTATGTTATTACTGGTGATAAAATAGATTCGAACAAAGAAATTACAGAAGATTTAGGTTCTGAATTTTTGAAACATCGAAGAAAAGCATCTAAAATATTATACAAATACACACACGTTTTTCCTTGGTTTACAGCAATTGCCAATAAACTTTTATATAGAGGTTTTTTCAGTTCTACAAAAGAACACAAAGGTTCTTTATACCTAGCAACTGTAACAAAATCTAGAGGTTCTACTTTAGAGTTAGCAGAATGGACTATTGGTTTAGATATATTTCCAACAGTTTTTGAGGAACTAAAAACTGAAATTAATAAATGGTCCAACAAATCATTTATTCATATTCCTATGGATATCCGTTTTGTGTATAAAGACAAATCTTGGTTAAGTTATGCTTATAAACAAGATACTGTAACAACGGGATGTGTTTCTAGAAATGCCGCAACGGCAGATACTTATGAAGCTTTTAAGAGTATTGAGAAAATCTTTCTAAAACACGGAGGAAAACCGCACTGGGCAAAACGTTTTGTTGCAAAAGATATAGAACTGTCTAAAGTATATGATAAATGGGAAGATTTTAAAGCTTTAAGAAGAGAACTAGATCCTACTAATAAATTTTTAAATCCGTATTTAACGGAAATTTTTAACGAGAAAACAAGTAACTAATGGAATTACCAAAAGGATTTTTATTTGATTTTGATGGTGTTGTTGTAGATAGTTTCGAAAGCCATTATTCTGCTTGGACTTCTGCTTTTAAAGAATTATTTGATGCAGAAATAGTTCCATTTCCTAAATCTCATGCAGGGAAATCTCCAATGATTATTGCTGAATATTTTTGTAGTGTAATTGGTAAAGAGGAACTTACTGAAGAATTGTATTTTCTAAAAGATAAACATCTAGATGTACATTTTAAAGTTCCTAAATTACTACCTGGAGTTAGAGGGTTTACTCGCTTTTTATCCGAAGAAAAAATACCTTACGGAATTGCGAGTAATGCAACAAAACAGTTTTTAAAAAATAGTGTTCATCATTTAAAATTAAACTTTACAACAGTTTTTGGTGTTCAAGATTATGTAAAACCTAAACCTGCACCAGAAGCCTATATTTTACTGGCAGAAAACACTTGGATTTAAAGAAAATGATTTTAAAAATATTTGGGTTTTTGAAGATAGTTTAACCGGAACAAAAGCAGCAAAATTAGCAGGAATGATTCCTATTGGAGTTTCAACACAATTTTCTGAAGTAACATTAAAAGAAGTAGGAAGTGTTTTAGTGTTTCCTTCTTTATTGGAAGCTTATGAGTATTTGGTTAAGTAATTATTTTTTTTGTTTTGGAATTAAGAAATCCACAAGAGTGTCATTTCGACGATAGTAGAAATCTCACATAAAAAGCAAATTGAAACTATATATTCTGATCTTGATGAAAAATTTCATGCTTTTTAAAAACTTATTATGAATTCCTGCCTTCGAAGGAATGACAAATTAAACAGTAACCTCTCTAAACAGCGTTTCCAGATTTTTATTCTGCGTATTTAGTCCAAGTATTTTTAGGCCATTTTCTTGTGCAAAATCAAAAATTACTGGTCGCATATCTTCTTCACTTTCAAAAGTGATGTACCAAGTATTATCATAATTATTTTTATAAGAAACTACATTTGGTAATCTTTTTATAAACTGTTCTTCTAATTTGTAATCGAAAGTTACTTCTATAATTTGTTGTTTATCTACTTTCAATTCAGAAAGCTTTTTATCAACCAAAATTTCACCTTTTTTTATGATAATAACTCTATCGCAAACTGCTTCTACTTCTTGCATAATGTGTGTAGAAAACAAGACTGTTTTTTCTTTACCTAATTCCTTAATTAATTCTCTAATTTCTACTAATTGATTTGGATCTAAACCAGTTGTAGGTTCGTCTAAAATTAGTACTTTAGGATTATGTAAAATAGCTGCAGCCAAACCAACTCTTTGCTGATAACCTTTAGAAAGTTGATTTATTTTTTTGTGAGCTTCTTCAGTCAATCTTACTTTTGAAATACAGGTTTCTATTTGACTTTTATCAACCTTAAAAATAGCAGCTTGAAATTGTAAATATTCACGAACATACATATCTGTATATAACGGATTGTGTTCTGGTAAATATCCAATATTTTTTTGCGCTTCAATAGGATTTAGTAAAACATCTATTTCATCAACAAAAACCTCACCTGAATTCGGTTTTATAAAACCAGTCAAGATTTTCATCATGGTTGATTTTCCTGCACCGTTTGGACCTAAAAAACCAATAATTTGTCCTTTATCCGCAGAAAAAGAAACTTCATTTAAAGCTTTTTGATTTTTATATGTTTTAGAAACTGTTGTAACTTTTATTGACATTTTACAAAAATAGTTTGAATAATATAGATAACGAAACTCTTTTAAATTTAGTTCATAAAAAAACCGATTGTATTGCTACAATCGGTTTTTTAAATCTTAATTAATTATTATTCTATAATTAGTTTTCTTGTAGTTTGTTTATTTCCGTTTGTAATTTTAACTAAATACAATCCAGAAGTAGTTTTATCAAAATTAATTTGTTCAGAAAAGTTTTCTTTAGTGTTAAAAAATTCTTTCTGATTGATTAATCTTCCTCTAATATCAAATAATTGAACCGATACTTTATCAGTATTTATAACATCAAAATTTAAATTAAAAGTCCCATTAGATGGGTTTGGATATAAATTAAATCCATCAAAAGAAAAATCTTTAACAGAAGCTGCTGCTCCATTTATAGTAAAGTCTATAGCATTTACATTATAAAAAATATTATCCGCAGCTTCAACCATAATTCTTGCTTGCGTAGTACCATTATCTGGCACAGTAATATCTGCACTTCCGTTATTATCTATATTTGTTGCTAATGCTATCGAAAAAGTAACTCCACCATCTATAGATAATTTAATATTTACTTTTTGACAATTAACTGGTGCTTGGTCAGAACCTGCTACTTCCCAAGTAACTGTCTGTGTTGTTTCTTTGTCCCAAGTTGTAGCAGTATTTTGTGATGTAACTGCAAAAGTGCTTCCAAAAACCATTGATATTTTTACATCATCTCTTGCACTACTTCCTCCACCAGCATTGTTATCTCTAACTACTAATGCAAAATTCATGTCTCTATTAATTCCTGGTAAAACTTCCCAAGTTGTAGAAGTACTTCCACCAACAATTGTTGCTAAAGCTGGCATATATCTATTTGGTGATGTAGTTGAAGGCTTAGATCTAAACATTGGCCCAGCATTATTACTTTCAACTGGCGGCATAGACGCTATTTCTACATCAATTTGCTCCCAGTTATAAGTTAACATATTGCCTTCGTTTGCATCTGTACCTTGTCCTTTTAATACAAAAGGTGTTAATCTTGGTATCGAATAATCTGCACCTGCATTTGCTGTAGGAGTGGCATTATTTGTATCTGTTAAAACAGCACATGTTGCAGAACTTTGAACCGTATTCCACATTTGAGTTATACTTACCGCATGAAAATGATCGTCACTATTACTCTGTACATCTGGTGCACAAATACCAGCATACCCCATAATTGTTGATGCACTTCCTGGTTCTACAGCTGTAGCATTTGTTCTATTACATGAATTATTTTGTGTGTGTGTTGCTCCAAATTGGTGCCCCATTTCATGAGCAACAAAATCAATATCATAAGGATCACCTATTGGCGCTGCTCTACCTGTAACACCTCTAGCTTTTTGCCCCGTTATACAAACTACACCTAGCCCAGCTAAACCAGAACCATCAATACTAAAAACATGTCCTATATCATAATTTGCATCTCCAATTTCTCTATCACAAATTGTCTGCACCTCATCAATCATTGTGCTTGCATTACCATCTGTAATACCGTCTGAACCAGCTTGAAAATGTATTATTTTTTCGTTATCTGCAACAATAACCATTCTTACTCCTAAATCTCTTTCATAAACACCATTAATTCTAGTCATAGAGGTATTCATTGCAGATAAAACTGCAGCTTGCATAGCAGGAACATTAGCAATAGAATTTTCTACACCTTGGTTTTGTAAATGAAAAATTGAATATTCTGCACTACAAGCAAGTGCCAAACGATATGTTCTTAATTTACCATCATCTGCATTTTCTATAACATTTGTATTACCTATTGTAGTTGATATTTTTGCATCATCAACTAAACATTGAAAATCTAAATCGTTATTTTCTAAACTACTTCTGTTGTAAGCAATATAGTTTTGATTGTTTTTTGTGAAAGGGTCTACATAAAAACTTTCGTTATTTCCAGAGAAAATAACAGCATGCAAACCATCTGTTCCAATACTAAATCTAGCAATCATACTTGGGTCATTTACACTTTGCCCAACATAAGATTTTATCATAGAATATTTAGCAGATAGTTCTGGTGCAATAACACTTGCTTCTTTAACTGTAAACATTTCTACTTTACCATTAATTGTAGGTAACCCTAAAATTTGAGTGGTATTTGAAGACGTTTTACTTAATACTTTCTGAATTTGATCTAACTTTAAACTGTACATTTTATAAGTAGCAGGTTCAGATTTTCTAACGTATAGCTCTTTTTCTGAAAAATTATTTTTTTCAGCAGAGTTTACAGTCCAAAATTTATCCTGGCCATAAGCAGAAAAAACGGTAAGACTCAATACTAATAATAGGGTAACTTTTTTCATTATATTGTTATAATAAGGTTTGTAGAAAACAAAAATAAAATTAAAATTATGTATTTCACTAATTTTAAGCAACTTATTTATGATAATAAGTAAAAAAAAAAAGAAAATTACTTATTTATTACAGTTAATTCAGAGAAAATTCTAGTTTTTTAACCTTCTGATACTCTTCATTCTTGCCCAAGCAATTTTATGACGTTTTTTATAAAAATATAAACAGCCCAAATCTAAACCAAAATAAAAAAAACTAATTCCGCTTGGTGGATTTGCACTTGGTAAAAAAGGAATAACATCCCAAGCAGTTGTTGGCCACCACCAACATTGATAATTTGTACCTATAATTTCTAAATAACCAACAGCTATAAACATGGCTAGATAAAACATACGTTCTCTTGGTTTCTTTCTTAAAACTAATAAAGTGGCTACTGTTAAAACAAATCCGAAGACATCATTTTTAAAAATTAAAAAAACAACAGCATATAAAATTATTAGAATTGTAAATACTTTTTCTAATAAAACTTTATTATTTTTAGAGTAAGTTGTTTTTGTAAAATACAAGACACCTGCATAAACTAAAGCGTGCCCCATTGGTATGTAGTGTGGTATATTTTCTAGTCTATACGTATACATCCCCATTCCTAAAGAAAAAGCATATTCACCAACAGTAGCAATTAATACAGCATAAATCATTTGTTCTCTAATTCTTCTATTTACTTTAAATAAAGTAATTGAAAAAATAATAACCATTACGAGATTTGCAAGCCATTGAGAATCTTGATAATTTTCAGAAATAAAGACACTATCTAACAAAAGACCAACAAAGATGTAAAGGAATAAGGTTCCTAAAGTTTTTATAAATGCTGGAAAAAATGTTTTGGAGGTAACTACACTCATTTTTATAAATTCTATTAATAATTCGTTGGTTCTTTAATTCAATTTTAAAAATGAACCTAAAATATTATTGACAAAGATATATTATAAAGTTGATTGAATAAAAAATGACTCTAAAAAGAGCCATTTAAATTATGTTTAAAAGTTATAATTGATAACGCACTCTTAAACTTATAAATCTTGGTAAGATAAATCTTTCATTAATATTAGATGAAAATAGGTTATTATTAACACTAGTTTCTGAACCTGTTGCTAATAAGTTATTACCTACTAATTCATACTCCAATTTAGCGTCTTTATCTTTTCTGTAAGCAATTTTAGCATTCCAAATATTAAAAGAATTTTGTTTAACTCCACCTTGTCTTACTTCGTTAAATGTAAAGTCCGAAGTAAGTGTTACTGAATTCCAGATGTAAGCATCAAAATCTATAGATGGCGCATGTGTTACTGTATTTATATCATTTGGTCTTGCACTATTTGTTTGATCTATAAATGAAACTCTATAACGCAAACTAACGTTTGGTGCTTTTGTAAAATTTGTAGCAATTCTAGTATTAATTCCTTTTACTAAACTCTCGTTTGTGTTTCCTAGAGAATTAATAAATTGATAGGTTTTTACATAATTCAAATTACCTCCAATAGAAGTTCTTATTTTTTTAAACCTTTTACCAAAACTACCAAAAGCACTAAAGTTTTCGTTATCTAAAGGAGAATTAATTGAAGTAACACTAGAAACAACAGAACCTTGTTGAAAAATAGTATTCCTATTTACCTGATCTATGGTTGTATTGTAATTTAGTCTTACAAACGCATTAGTTCCATTAAATAAGTTAAAACTACCATAATTTAAACTTAAGTTATGTGATCTTGCATTTAATAGATTCGAGTTTCCGGCAAAGAAAGAATTGTAATTATTTGCCACAATACCTCTTGCAATCTGGTTTACATCTGTAAAACTCACTTGTTGTTTGTAACTAAACCTTAAACTTTCACTTCTTTTAAATTGAGCAATTGCCTCAAATTCTGGAAGAAATTTTACAAATGTATTTTTAAAAATCTCTGTACCATATTGTATATTGTTAGAGTTATAAGAATGTACTGTAAAACCTGGCGTAAATGTAAAAATACCTGCTTTTAAACGATATCTTAAACCTGCATACAAATCTGTAAAATTATATTCTGTATCATTTGTTATTTGTGGGGCTGTTATGCCATTAATAGTTGGGTTTGGCTGAAATTCTGTTCCGTTATCTAAAGTTTGAAAAAAACGTGAATCGAAATTTTGCTTGCTTAAAATAGTTCCTGTAACTATATTTAAATTACTTTTTGCATTTAAAATATAGTAATAATCTAATTTTGCATCTAATTGATTTGATTTCACTTTTCTGTCTTGTTCTAAATTATAGAACATATTAGATCTATCTAAACCTAAACTTTTTGCAGCATCATCGAAACCATCATTATCTGTATCATCATTATTATTTGGATCGTTTTCTAAAGAAGCTACATAAAAAGGGTCTTCATCTTGCAATAAATGCTTTATTTCTAAAGCAAAAATACTTTTTTCACCAGCGGTGTAGAAATAACTAAAATCTTGATTTATAGTAAAAGGTGTTGCTCTTTCGTTTTCTGTAATATCACTTAAAACTCTAGAATTTACATTTTCTGTTGTAAACTCATTAGAAAAACGACCAGAAACATTATAGTTTAACTGGTTATTAAAATCTTTTTTATACACTACACCAAATCTAAAAAGAGCACTATTACTTGTTTGACTTGTTTGGTTGTCTACTAAATCATCTGGTACAATAGCACTTTCGTCTATTGCTGTATCTGGATCATCAGAAATATCGAAATTATCTATATCCGTAATATTTCTTTGTCCATTGCTATTACCAGACCAAATTAAAAATCCATTTAAATCTAATTTTTTATTTGGTGAATAACTTAAATTTAGCGCCGTTAATTTAGTTTCTATTCTATTTGCATTTCTAGCACCTGCGTTTAAGAAGCCAATTCCTGCATCACCAATATTAATATTTGTTCCATTTGACGGGCTTTGGCTTTGAAAACTACCACCAAAACTTCTTAAATCCCTTCTACTTAAAACTACATC
Organism: Polaribacter sp.; assembly: GCF_036480315.1. Lineage (GTDB taxonomy): Bacteria > Bacteroidota > Bacteroidia > Flavobacteriales > Flavobacteriaceae > Polaribacter. The sequence goes on along the minus strand of NZ_JAZGGG010000063.1, from coordinate 25,014 downwards.
TCCAATATTATTTACATCTCCAATAACATTTAATGTATATTTTGGTGTGTAATAAAATAACTTTGGTTGAAAGAGATACAAACCTTCTCCAGGAGAATTTCCTGCACCTGCAGTTACATCTCCAAACCAAAAATTCTTTTTACCTTCCTTAAGCTTAATGTTTATGGCTACTCTATCTTGGTTATTTTGCACGCCACTTAATTGACTTACATTCGAATAATTTCTTAAAACTTGAATTTTATCAACAGCATTAGAAGGAATGTTTTTACTTGCTAATTTGGTGTCTCCGCTAAAGAACTCTTTACCATCAACCATAATTTTTTCTACTTTTTTACCTTCAACTTCAATCTCGCCAGCATCATTTATTTCTACACCAGGTAATTTTTTAAGAACATCTTCTAATTTTCTTTCTGAACCATTTTTAAAGGAATCTGCATTATATATAATAGTATCGCCTTTTACAGTTACAGGCATTTTAGAAACAATTTCTATACCATCTAAAGCACTGTTCTCAAACATAGTATAGTTTTTATTCATAGTAGTGATTTTTGTTTTTACAAATTCACTAATTTCAGTAAAACCTATATAACTTATTTTTATATTGTAGGTAGTATTATTTTTTAAATCTAATTTAAAGTTTCCTTTTGCATCAGTAAAACCATAAGAAGCAATTTTTTTAGCTACTGTATCTAATGCTATTACATTTGCCATTTCTAAAGGTATTCCTAAAGAATCTTTTACAACACCTTTATATTCTATTTGTGCAGATGCAACTGCCGAAATCATAAAAACAGCAATAAATAGTATTTTTTTCATGTATTTTATTCTTGAATAAATTAATTAATTTCTTCCTCTACCACCAAGACCACCTCTACCTTGAAACTGCTCTTTTAATTCTTCAGTTTTTACTTTTATAATTTTATTGTATTCTTCTCTAGAAACTTCTTTTCCTTTTTTAGGTTCATTTATTTCTATAATTGATTCTGAACTAATTACAACTTCTGTACATAGCATTGTTGTTCTTCCTGCATTTAATTCTAAAATTAAACCTGGTAAACCATAATATTTACTAGGCCCAGTACTTACAGATATTTGTGGAGAGTACCAAGCAGTAATATTTAACATTCTTTTTTTTGCTACTTTTTGTTTTGTAATTGTAGAATCTTTTTCTTTATTATTTCCTCTACCTCTTCTACCAAAAATTTTACCATAATCTATGCTTTTATCCTCTAGAGTCATAGTAGCTTTGTAACAAATATATTGTCCTATTTTTTTAGTTTCAATACCCATTTCCCATTTAGGTTGATCCATTTCTTCAATAATTAAAAAACGTTTACTAAACTGTTCTACGTCTTCAATTATTTTTTTGTCTTTTGTATTTTTATAAATAGAACCTTGCCCATTATTTCTTCCCCAACTTGGCCCAGAAGTTCCTGGAGCATCTAAAGAAACTTCTTCTTTAAAAGAAGATGCAGTTTTGTTAAAAGTTAAAGTGTATGTTTTTTCTAAAAAATTTTTCATACGAGCCATTATTTGTTTCTTTCTTTGCTCGCTCATTTGTTCTCCAAACCTACTCATGTCCATTGTTGTTTTAGACATATAGGTTGCTTTACCTTGAAAATTTTTCTGGGCAAAAGTTGCAATTGTAACAAATGCAAATAGAAATGTTAAAATAGGTCTCATAAGTTTTTTTTAGTTTTAAAACCAAAATAATATTAATGGTTTACCATTAGACTTAATAAAAACTTAAAAGTTTAATTCATAATTAAAATAAACAAAAATTATCCCCCGAATTTAATAATAGTGCCATTTCCTAAATCCATACCTCTTCTACTTTTCATTTTCTCCATTAGTTCTTCTGATTTTTCTTTTTGAATTTTAGAAAACTTCTTTTGAGAAACTACTTTACCTTTTTTTGGTTCTAAAATTGTAATTTTTTCTTTGGGATTTAAAATAATTTCTGTACAAACAATTGTTTTTTTACCATCATTTATTTCTAAAATTAAACCAGGTAAACCTTGGTAATTCCCTGGACCATTACTTACAGGAACTTGAGGTGTATACCAAGCTGTAGTTATTATAGTTTCCTTTTTTACTTCTTCAACAGACTCTCCATTTTTTATAGAGATGTTTTTACTCTCTACTTCTTTAGAATAGGTAGCTTTATAACAAGTGTACTTTCCAATGTTTTTAGTTTCTGAAGACATTTCCCATGTTTGTTCTTGCAATTTATCTTTTACTAAAAATCGTTTTCCTTGAATTTCTGTTTGGTTTGCAAATCTTTTTTCTTGTGTATTCTTATAATAAACATCATTACTACCAGAACCTCCAAAAGACATTACTCTAATTCTATTTCTTTTAGCTTGAGATTCTGGAGATTTTAAAACCACTTCTTGTTTGTATGTAGAATTGTATTTATCAAATTCTAAAATAAAAGTTTTCTGATGCATCTTTTGTATACGTTTTCTTATTTCTTCCTGCATTTTATCATCCATGCCAGGGTTTTTTTCTTTCGACATATTAAACGTGCTTTTTTGACTCGTTTTATAAATTGCTCTTCCCTGAAAATTTTGCGCATTAATACTAAATGCTATTAAAATTGTAATTACTGTTAGAATTGATTTCATTATTTATGACTTTAAATTGAACAATACAAAGATGCAATCTAAAACCACATTTTAAAGTTAACAAGTGTTAACGAGTGTTAACCAACTAATATTCTATTTTTTAGAAACTATATTTGTAACATGATAACGAAGAAACATCAATGGATTTTTTACTTTATTGCTGTAACAATTATTGCAACTATTGGCGTGCAGTTCTATTGGAATTATAAAAACTATGAAGAAAATAAAAGACAAGTAACCAACGAAATTCAATTAAGTCTAGACAATGCATTAGAAGAATATTATTCTTCCTTAGCTAAAAGTAATTTTCTTACAATTATAGATTCTAAAAATATAAAAATTGAAAAAGACTCACATAAAACAAGAACTTTAGGAAAGATATTCAGAAATTTTAATAAAAACAACTCCATAAAAGAGAAACCTAGAGTAACAATAAACAATATTAAGTTTGCTACCGGCGAAAAAATGACAGAGGTAGAAATAGACTCTATAATGAATTCTTCCAAAGAGCTTATTGATGAGTTTAAATTAAAGATAGATTCCTCTAAAATTTGGACCCAATTTATTGGTGAAAAAGATGGATACACTTTAAAAACAGATGGAACTAAAACCCCAATAAAATACTTTAAAGGGAAAAAAGCTGCAGACAGTTTAAAATTAATATCTAATCTAAGACCAATTTTTATTTCATTTTTAGACCAATCTATAGAATACAAAACAATCGATTCATTAATAGAAAGTCAGTTACAACAAAAAGGTATTGCTTTAAAAACAAGATTTCAACATTTAAAAAATGATACTGTTTTTTATCAAACTAAAGATTCAATCTTAAATACTAGCAGTTATTCTGTAAGTTCAAAATCTACTTATGTTAAGGATCATGAATCTTTTCAGTTGCTTTATAACAACCCAAACATAGAAGCTTTAAAAAGAAGTTCCTTTGGGATTCTCTTATCACTTTTATTAACTTTAGCGATAATTTCTAGTTTATTTTATTTATTAAAAATCATCAATAAACAAAAAGAATTAGCAGCTATAAAAAACGATTTAATTAGTAATATTACTCATGAATTTAAAACACCAATTGCTACCGTTTCTACAGCAATTGAAGCCATAGAAAACTTTAATGTTTTAGGCGATAAAGACAAAACGAAAAAATATCTTTCTGTGTCTTCTGTTCAGTTAAAAAAACTGAACCAAATGGTAGAAAAATTACTAGAAACCGCCACTTTAGATAGCGAACAACTAATTTTGAAAAAAGAAACTGTAGACATAATTGATATCATTGATAAAACAGTAGCAAAACATCAATTATTAGCTTCAAAAAAAGAAATTAATTTCTCTTCAAATATAAAACCTGTCTATTTAAATATTGATGTTTTTCATTTTGAAAATGTAATTTCTAACTTAATAGACAATGCTGTAAAATATGGAGGAAAAAATATAGAAATTACAATAAATTCAATATTAAATACTACAGAAATATCTGTTGCAGATGATGGAAATGGAATTGAAAAACAACAACAAGAAAAGATTTTTGATAAATTTTATCGAGTTCCTAAAGGGAATACACATGACGTAAAAGGGTTTGGAATTGGTTTATATTACAGTAAAAAAATAATAGAAAAACACAAAGGAACTTTAAGTTTATCATCTACAAAAAACAACATCATTTTTAAAATAAACTTACCAAATGAATAAGATTAAAGTTCTTTTAGCAGAAGATGAAGCTAGTTTAGGGATGATTGTAAAAGAAAGTTTAGAATCTAGAAATTTCACTGTCTTTCATGCAGAAAATGGCGAAGAAGCTCATCATATTTATCAAACAGAAAATCCAGACATCTTGGTTTTAGATGTAATGATGCCAAAAAAAGATGGATTTACTTTAGCAAAAGAAATTAGGCAGGAAAACAAAAATATTCCTATTATATTTTTGACGGCAAAATCTCAAACTACAGATGTTTTAGAAGGTTTTAATCATGGTGGAAATGACTATTTAAAAAAACCTTTTTCTATGGAAGAACTAATAGTTAGAATTAAATCTTTACTGAATAGCGTTCAACTAAAAACGGATACAGCAAACATTAAAATAGGTATTTACTCTTTCAACCTAACAAAACAAATGCTTATTTTTTCTGAAGAAGAGCAACAACTTACGCATAGAGAAGCAAGTTTATTATTTTATTTACATGAAAAGAAAAATGAAGTTTTAGATAGAAGTTTCATTTTAAATAAATTATGGGGTAATGATGATTTCTTTAATGCAAGAAGTATGGATGTTTTTATTAGTAAACTGCGTAAAAGGTTAAAAAAAGATGCAAACGTTAAAATTATAAATGTAAGAGGTTTTGGTTATAAATTGATTTGTTAATGTTTTTCTAATTATAAAAATTGATTACCTTTATCATTCCCTTTTTTAATTTTATTTAATTTAAGATATGCACGTTGCAATTGCAGGAAATATTGGTGCTGGTAAAACCACACTAACAAAACTTTTAGCCAAACATTATAAATGGAAACCTCATTTTGAGTCTGTTGATGAAAACCCGTATTTAGACGATTTTTACGCAGAAATGGAACGTTGGTCTTTTAATTTACAAGTTTACTTTTTAAATAGTCGTTTTCGTCAAATTTTAGAATTACGAGAATCTGGTAAAAACATTATTCAAGATAGAACTATTTATGAAGACGCTCATATTTTTGCGCCAAATCTTCATGCAATGGGTTTAATGACTAATAGAGATTACAGTAACTACAGTTCTCTTTTTGAATTAATGGAAAACTTGGTTACACCACCAGATTTATTAATTTATTTACGCGCAGATATTTCAACTTTAGTTGGTCAAATACATAAGCGTGGTAGAGATTATGAAAACTCAATTAGTATCGATTATTTAAGCAGATTAAATGAACGTTATGAAGCTTGGGTTTCTACCTATACAAAAGGAAAGCTCTTAATAATTAATGTAGACAATATAGATTTTGTAGACAACCAAGAAGATTTAGGTTATATAATTGACAGAATAGATGCTCAAATAAACGGTTTATTTTAAAAACCAATTACTTATAAAATTTAAAAGAGACCGTTTTCACGGTCTCTTTTTTGTGAAATAAATCACGATGATAAATTGTCCCCCAACTATTTATCAAATTTTAATTATTTCTAATTAGTAATTTCAATTTTATTATCTACAATTTCTTTTATGGGTAAAACCATTTTACCTTTTTCTGTAATTATAACTAAACAAATATTATCTATAGACTCTATTATTCCCTCAATTCCTTCTACTTTTATTGTTTGACCAACTTGCAAATTCTTACGAGAATAATAACCAAATAACAATCTTTTTATTACATCTCTAGAACCTAAACCAAATGCAATAGTAAAAGAGGCTAAAATTGATCCGAAAATTATAGATAAGTTATTAGTAATTAAATCTGTATTGATTCCTGCTTGGTTTAATGCTGTAATAGAAATTATAATTGCAATAACATAAAAAGCAATATTACCTATTAAATTACCACCAGTTAACTCTAGCGATTTAAACATTGAAGTAAGTGTTTTTCTTACTACATTTGCTATATAAATTCCTATAGTAAAAATTATTAATGCACTTATTAGTATAGGTAAATAACCAATTAAGTTGCTCAATTGTTCAGAAACCATTCTTAAGCCTAACAACTCTGCACCAATAATTATAAAAACAAGAATAAGAACCCATTTTATAACATTAACAATAATTTTTGTAGGCTCAATTTTTATATTATTTTTCCCAAAAATCTCATCTACATTTAATTTTTCTGGTAAGCTATCTATACTGGTAAAACCTAATGCCTTTTTTATTATATAAAGAATTAGTTTTATTAGCAACCAACCGATTATAAGAAAGATAATTCCTTTTAATAATTGAGGTAAGAATCCTACAAAATCACTCCATAAGTTTTGTAAAAAACTAAAATCTAAATTAGATTTTAAATTCAGTATTAAAAATTTCATCATTATAAGTTTAGATTAGTTTTTATTTTTTTTTGAAGAATTACTCATAAAATCTCCAATTGTATTTGGGTATTTCACCATAAACAAATCAGCAATATCTAAAGTAAGTTTTATCATATTAACATCATTCAATACTTTTTGCTTCAGCATTTTTGGTACTTCGTAATGATGTAATATCGTCTTAAAAGGATTGTTCATTTTAAATAAATTACAGTTCTTCGTACATTTTAACCACTTTTTCTTTTGCTCTTTTAATGCGCATTTTAACAGCACTCTCACCAATTTCTAAAACATCTTTAATCTCTTTAATGCTCATATCATCTTGATATTTCATTAATAAAATCATTTTGTCTGTTGGCTCAATTAATGCTAATGTTTTTGCTAGTTTTTCTGATTTTAATTCAAACAACGTAGCATCTTCAATTTCAATGAAAGAATCTTCTTCTTTAATTTGGTCTGTAACAACTGTAACTTTTTCTTTCTTTTTATGCGCATTTCTTTGCACATAGTTTACACAAAAGTTATATGTAAATGAATATAACCAAGTAGAAAACTTCGAATTTCCTTTAAAAGTTTTCAGCTTTACAAACAGCCTTATAAAAACATCGTGTGTTAAATCTTCTGCTTCCTCTTTATTTTTAGAGAAACCATAACATTTATTATAAACAACTTTAGAATACCTATCATATAAAACAGCAAATAATTGTGAGTTATTTGTTGCTACTATTTTAGTAATTAATTCTTCGTCAGTTAATTTATGAGCACTAATAGTTTTCACTTCGATTATATTTAAGACACAAACTAAATGAATAAGTCACAAGTAAAAATTTTAAAAAGTTTAGTGGTCTTTTTTTATCGACGAATGGTATTATATGCACTTTATACAAAATGAAGAAAAATAAAAAAGTTTATATTTTTTGTAACATTTTATGAAACACTTACGTATAATTAGATGTAGCAATACACGAATCCTTTAAAAAGTCATAGAGAATTAGATGAGACAACTTAAAATTACCAAGCAGGTTACCAATAGAGAAACTGCATCGTTAGATAAATATTTACAAGAAATAGGAAAAGTAGACTTAATTACTGCAGATGAAGAAGTAGAATTAGCACAGCTAATTAAAGCGGGTTCACAAAGTGCATTAGAAAAATTAACAAAAGCAAATTTAAGATTTGTGGTATCTGTTGCAAAACAATACCAAAATCAAGGATTAACTTTACCAGATTTAATTAACGAAGGGAATTTAGGTTTAATTAAAGCAGCAAAACGTTTTGATGAAACTCGTGGTTTTAAATTTATATCATATGCCGTTTGGTGGATTCGTCAATCTATCTTACAAGCATTAGCAGAACAATCTAGAATTGTACGTTTACCGTTAAACAAAATTGGTTCTATCAATAAAATTAACAAAATGTATGCTTTCTTAGAACAAGAAAATGAGCGTCCTCCTTCTGCAGAAGAAATTGCAAAGAAACTAGACATGACGGTTAATGACGTAAAAGAATCTATGAAAAATTCTGGACGTCACGTATCTATGGATGCACCTTTAATTGAGGGTGAAGATTCTAACTTATATGATGTATTAAACTCTGGTGAGTCTCCAAACCCAGATAGAGTTTTATTACACGAATCTTTGCGTATAGAAATTAACAGAGCATTAGAAACTCTTACACCAAGAGAAGCAGATGTAGTAAAATTATATTTTGGTTTAGGTGAACACCAACCAATGACTTTAGAAGAAATTGGTGAAACTTTCGATTTAACTCGTGAGCGTGTTCGTCAAATTAAAGAAAAAGCAATTAGAAGATTAAAACACACTTCTAGATCTAAAATTTTAATGACTTACTTAGGTTAATGGTCGCAGACCATTTTAAGTATCTCACTCATGCTGTATTGTAAAGTGTGAATATTTTTATATAAAACTCTCGAATTCATTTTCGAGAGTTTTTTTTTGAAGCTATTTCCTGCTTTCACTACTCGCTTTTTTTACTTTTGTTCTCGATACAAATTTTTCATACTTCAAAATTCACTCGAACTGACAGTAAAAAAGAGCCCAGACAAACCGTTCAATCAGGGCTAAACCAATTAATAAAATTTATTACTTCTTCATTCTTCTTCACATTAACGAATTAATTACCTTTGCAAAACAAAATAACAACACAACAATAAACAAATGAGTAATTTAATTGCACCTTCAATTTTAGCAGCAGATTTTGCTAACCTACAAAGAGACATAGAAATGGTAAACAATAGTGAAGCAGATTGGTTTCATATTGATATTATGGATGGTGTTTTTGTTCCTAACATTTCTTTTGGAATGCCTGTTTTAAAAGCAATAGCTAAACATGCTACTAAAACAATTGATGTACATTTAATGATTGTAAATCCAGATCAGTACATTCAAACATTTGCAGATTTAGGTGCAAATATTTTAACGGTACATTATGAAGCTTGTACACATTTACACAGAACAATACAAGCTATAAAAGCAACAGGTATGAAAGCTGGTGTTGCTTTAAACCCACACACACCAATTTCTGTTTTAGAAGATGTAATTGCCGATTTAGATTTAGTATGTATTATGAGTGTAAATCCTGGTTTTGGTGGACAATCATTTATTGAGAATACCTACAAAAAAGTAAGTCAATTAAAACATTTAATAGAGTTTACAGCATCTAATTGTCAAATAGAAATTGATGGTGGTGTTACTAATTTAAATGCAAATAAATTAATAGAAGCTGGTGCAAATGTATTGGTTGCTGGTAGTTATGTTTTTGGTTCAGAAGACCCAACCGAAACTATTGCAGACTTAAAAAATATTATTGAATAATTGTTATATACAGTTGTCGACATAGAAACTACAGGAAATGGATATAAAGGTTCTAAAATAACCGAGATATCCATTTTTGTTTTTAATGGAAAAAAAGTAATAGATGAATACACAACACTTATAAATCCAGAGCAAAACATTCCCGCTTTTATTACCAATCTTACAGGCATTACAAATGCAATGGTAAGAAATGCACCCAAGTTTTATGAAATTGCAAAAAAAGTACAAGAAATAACCGAAGACACTATTTTTGTAGCACATAATGTAAATTTCGATTATAATATAATTCAAGAAGAGTTTAAAAATTTAGGCTTCAATTTTAAGCGAAAAAAGCTCTGTACAGTTCGTTTATCAAGAAAGATAATTCCTGGTTTAAGTTCATACAGTTTAGGAAACATTTGTACTGCTGAAAACATTCCTATAAACGGAAGACATAGAGCAAAAGGAGATGCAGAAGCAACTACAGAACTATTTAGAAGAATTATAGAAAGAGATGATAACTTTACCATTAATTCTTTTTTAAACCCTAAATCTAGACAAGCCACTTTACCTCCACTTTTAGATAAAAAAGTAGTAGATAATTTACCCGAAACATTTGGTGTTTATTACTTTAAAAATTTAGCCAAAGAAGTAATCTATGTTGGTAAAGCTAACAATATAAAGCAACGTGTTATCAGTCATTTTTATGACAAAAAGAAAAAAGAACAAACCATGTGCATGGAGACTGCTGATATTTCTTTTACAAAAACAGGTAGCGAATTATTAGCACTGTTGCATGAATCTGCAGAAATAAAACATATTTACCCTAAATTTAACAGAGCACAAAGAAGAGCTTCTGAAGCAATTGGTTTGTTTTCTTATGAAGACCAAAAAGGAATTATTCATTTGGCTTACAATCGGTTAAAATTAGCTCCAAACCCAATAATGAAATACTATTCTGTGTCAGAATGTAGAAATCATTTAGAACTCTTATGTAAAGAATTTGAATTATGCCCAAAATACTGCCATTTACAAACCAATGTTTCTAGTTGTTTTCATTATCAATTAAAAGAATGTAAAGGCATTTGCTGCGATAAAGAAGCTGTAGAAAATTATAATAAGCGAGTTTTAGAAGCTATAAAATCCGTAGGTATTGGAGCAGGAAATTTAGTCATTAAAGAAACTGGAAGAACAGAAAACGAAGTTGGTTTTGCATTAATTTTAGATGGAATTTACCAAGGCTTTGGTTATTTAGATACTTTACAATCTAAACAATTAGAAAACCCAGAAGATTATCAGTTTTTTGTAGAACCTAAAAAAGACAATAGAGATATACAAAGAATAATAGCGGCTTATTTAAAGAAAAAAGAGATCTTCTAAAAGACCTCTTTTAATTACTAACTACTAGAAAACATTAAAACTGTTCTACTAAATAATTAATTAAATCTGTTGTAGTAACAATACCAACCAACTCATTATTCTCTACAACAGGCAAAGCATGAAATTCTTTTTTCCCTAATAATTCTGCTACCTCTTTTATAGTTGCATATTGAGATATTTTTATCAGATTTTTTGCCATTACTTGCTCAACTGTAAACATATTGTAAACTATTGTTTCAACATCTGTATCAGTATCGTCAACAGCATCAACAAAACTAATTCTTAACAGATCTGTATAACTTAACATTCCAATAATTTCCTTTCCGTTTACAACAGGAATATGTCTAATGTTGTTTGTTTTAAATAGTTTTTCAGCTATTAATAAATCGTCTGAATGATTTAAAGTAATTACATCTTTAGACATAATTGTAGTTACAAGTGTTCTTTTTTTCATCACTTTATGTTTTTAATTTCTATATCAAATTTCATGAAATAGATTGATAAAAAAGATGATGTTTATCATAGGTGATGTTTTTAATAAAAAAAAGGTTTAGGAAATAAAGAAAGGTAACATGGTTGTAATTTTCGGGGGGGGGGGGAAAACACCAATTAATTAGACGGTAAAATGTTTAGAAAAACCATTCTAAAGCCATGCCCTTTTCTTGTCTTTTAAAATGATAGGTTTTTTTGTTTAAATTAAAAAAAACTATCATTCTTTTTATTTGTAGAAGACTACTTTATATAATTATCTGATTAGATAAAAACTCTTTACTTTTAATCTATTCTTTAGAATGTTTTCTAAACTAATAGTTATTCAATAATTACTTTTTTACTAATCTTTCCTTTATCGGTTTGTAAATTTACAATGTATACATGATTCGATAAATTGGTTGTTTTTAATCTATTCTCTTGAATGTTTTCTAAATCTTTCCATTGATTTACTTTTTGACCAAGAATATTAAATAACACTACTTTATTAATTTCTAAATTTCCATGATTTTGAATAACAAGCTCTTTAGATGATGCGTCCATATAAATAGACACTTCATTATTTAAAGCTTCATTAATTGTATCATCATCAGATAAAACACTGCCTTGTTTAAAGACCATTAAGAAACGCTCTGCGTGTGTTCCTTTCGTTAATTGAAGTGCAACAGTAGCATCATTTAATAGATAGGTTTGGTCTGTAAAACTATCTTTTATAAACACTTCTCTATTTATGTTTTTAATTTCATCTATTTGAAACGATACACTACCATCATAATCCATAATAATAGTAAATGGAATTTCTAAATCATCAGAAATTTCTTGTACTCCTGCAATTACATAATTTAAATCATCTGCAGAGAGTTTCCAATATACATCTGTTAATCCTAAATCATAAATCTCACTATCATATCCTTTATCATATGCAAATGAATTGTTTGGGTTAAATGAAATCCCTAATTGTCTATGAATACTGTTATCTTCTTCGTTTATAAAATCCATACCTAATTTAATAATAGGTAAAGCATTTGATGAACTTTGAGTTTGATTACTAGCACTTTTCTGTGAAGTATTTCCTCTAAAGAAAACAGCGCCTTCATTTTCTTTTTTGAATTCTCTTTGACTATTGTTAAATACAATAGGTCCTCCATCAGAATCTCCTTCAATAAAGAATCCTTGTCCTATAGCAATGTAATCTCCAGGAACGGTAGATGCACTAGAACCACCCCCAGTTGGAGAACAACTAATATTGCCATCTGCATCTGCTAATTGTAAATGATTTATGTAAACAATATTTGTATCTTTTGAAACAATTTTTACATTAGAACCTCTCTCTACGCACAAAGTAATATCTAAACTAGTATAAGTTGCTGAATATGGAAGCGGAAATACTCCTTTTTCCTCACCATCTATTTCAAGGGTTATTTCCTTTTCAGGAGCTACTGATTTATAATTGATTGTTAAAACATCTACTCCTTTAACTATTCTTTTAAATTCTACAAAATCTGTTTGGCTATCCAATACAACTACATCTTCACCATCGTTAGCAATAATATCACCTGCTATAGTAGCTTCTTCTGCTTCTAGGGTAATATCAAAAGCATCTACATTAGATGTGTCATTTGCACTTAAACCCATAGCTATATTTCTAGTTGCATAACCTCCAATATAACCTGTATAGTTATGACCAGAAGAAGCTCCTGTATCATCCACTTCTCCTACATGCTCCCAAAAATATAACGTAGCTGTAGTAGAATTCATATTATCTTCTATAAATTTCTTTACACTCATTGATGATGAAAAAGGGTTTCCTACTAAATAAGATTCATCGCCTCCAATAGATGGACTAGAAATTAATTCTCCATCTTTTGGCGTACCCATAAACGTATAGTTTTGTAATCTACCAGGTCCTTTAAAAATAAACCCATCTGTTTGTTTAATCGGTAATCCTCTATATTTGTGTAACCAATTAGAACGATTGTCTGAAGAAGGGCTATACGTATAAACCCAGTGTTCTGCTAAAGTAATAGGATCTGTGGTATCTCCATCATAATCACCAACAAAAAGAATGTCTTTGGCAATATTAGTAGCACCTGCAAGATTACCAATAGGTTTTATAGCATCAAGTGGAATAGTACCATCTTTGAAAACAGTTTCTAAACTATAAGTATTTAAACCAATTGTGTTTACTGGTGAACTCATATAATTATACCTATATATACTAGGCACCGTAGAGTTTTGATCTACTAATAATTTTCCTACACCAGAAACTTGAGTAGCTCCTGTATGAGTTTGTACTAATTGAGAGGTACCAACTAAACGAACTTCATCACCTGCTGCTGTTATGGCGATATCATTAGTAACTACCAATAAACTATTTGTTATTGCTAATTTACTGTTATTGTTTACAGATAACTTTCTTGCACTTAATCTTGCACTTGAAAAATCATGATCATAATCTCCATCTACTTGTACATGTCTTGATCTATCTGGATATCCATTGTCCCAAGCTCCACCTGTAGTTATCGTCTTATTAATTCTATGCAATCCTAAATGTGTATTGGCATCTACATTAGAGCCTGTAATTTCTGAAATTAACGGATCATGTGGATGTCTTTCTGGACCACTGCCTAAAACTAAAACTCCGCCGCCATCATATAAAACGTCTTTATAAGGATCTAATGCATCGTCTACAAATACAACCCATTCACTGGCTGTATAGGTAGTATTAGCTTGTAATGTTTCATCTATTCTTACATAAGATGTTTTGTCTGTTACCCCTGTAACAACATCATACCTAGAACCATAAGAATCAGAATTTGTTTTTGATGATAACGTAATAATATCATCACCACCAGCAAGATCTGTTAAATTGTTATTCTCTACAACCTTTGCTGAACTATCTAAATTGGTAATTGCATTTGCTGAATTTTTAAATAAGACAGACTTACCTGGAGCTAAAGTTTCTGCAACCGTTAAATTTATATATGGCGTTTCACCAGACTGATCACCAACCTTATCTTTATATAACTGAATATTAATTAAATTTGGATTAACACTAGCAGAAGTACTAATATTTGTAACTTCTATCCATTTCTCTGTTCCAAATTGATATACTTGTGTAATCATTGGTATACCATTGGCACCTGTATCTCTATAATCTAAATCTCCAATAGAACTAAAATCATTATCTACATCTCCTAAATTACCTGGTGCTGGTGTGGTATGATCATCATTTACGGTAGCACCTGCAATACCAGAATCGTCATTATCATCAAAGTTATCATCTAAACCATCTCCATCTGTATCTACTCCAGAAGTTACGTTATTTACATTTCCGTTTTCTGCAATATCATCTATAAAATCATTATCGGAATCTAAATCTGTATAATCTGGGTTGTCTGTACCATCTGTGTTTTCTGGATTTATACCTACAAAACCGCCTGTTTCATAATTATCATCTAAACCGTTATTATTTGCATCTGTAATACCTGTACCTACGCCACTTGGTGCTACATAGGTTTTAGAAGGTTGCCCTTCTATATTATCTGGAATACCATCGTTATCTGCATCTATATCTAAATAATCTGGAATGGTGTCGAAATCTGAATTTGTTGGTGTGTTACCAGTACCTGCACTACTTGGTATACCATTAGTAGATACCGTTGTACCAACAACACCATCTGCTCTACCATCTCTGTCTGCATCTGTACCACCAGACTCTATTACATCTGGTATACCATCGTTGTCTGAATCTATGTCTAAATTATTTGGTATACCATCTCCATCTGTGTCTGAACAAGCAGTAGAAGTCTGTACCACAACTTCTGCTAAACCTAAGAACCTAGTACCTACTAATCTAATTCTAATTTTTCTTCCTGAAGTGCTAATACCATTTATAGTGTTTATAGCAGCAGCAGCAGCAGCATTAGTATGAGTATAAACTACAAGATCGCTTGCGTCTAAAACCTCAAGGACAAAGTTATCTAAACGATCAATACAACAATCTGTTCTATTATAAATTACAACATTATCGATAATATTATCTACTCCCATATCTAATATCCAAAAAGGATTAGCTTCAGAGATAGTGTGAGCTACTGAACCATTAGTAAAAACACCATTTGTATTTCCATCTCTTGCTAAATTTGCCGTACAAGAACTTCCAGGGCAATTTCCATTATTTAAGCTAGAACTTTGTGTAGCAGTACCCCCAGTAAAAGTTGAAATAACTGTATTACATTCTACCGTATCTAAAATACCATCATTGTCATCATCTAAATCTACAGAATCTGGAATACCATCATTATCTGTGTCTATTTCACCAAATATATCTCTGTAATCTACATTACCACCAAAAGGGAAATCATTATCTTCATCTCCTAAATTTACTGGAGCTGGTGGGTTATGATTGTCGTTTACAGTAAAGCCTGTAATACCAGAATCATCATTATCATCAAAAATATCATTTAAACCATCTCCATCTGCATCTGCATTTACATCTACTATTGTATTATTAACTGCATCTCCATTTTCTGTAATATCTGTAATTCCATCATTATCTGAATCTGTGTCTATATAATCTGGATTATCTGTATTATCTGTGTTTGTTGGGTTTAAACCAACAAGTGCACCTGTTTCGTAATTATCATCTACACCATTGTTATTTACATCTGTCATTGCAGTTGCAATACCACTTGGTGCCACCCAACCTGCTGTTGTTTGCCCTTCTATATTGTCTGGAATACCATCATTATCTGCATCTATGTCTAAATAATTCGGAATACTATCTCCATCTGAATTTGTTGGTGTATTACCTGTACCACCAGTTGTAGAACTTGGTACACCTAATGCGCCTCCAGAAGTACCTACAACACCATCTGCTCTACCATCTCTGTCTGCATCTGTACCACCAGATTCTATAACATCTGGTATACCATCATTATCTGAATCTAAATCTAAATGATTAGGAATCCCATCTCCATCTGTATCTGAAATTATACAAATATTAATAGTTACAAAACCGTCTACACCATTGGCACCTGAAGCGCCGCCGCCGCCGTTTGCTCCTGCGGTAATTGTTCCTGAAACATAGTTTGGGTCTATTGTATTTAAAAAAGAACCACCACCACCAGCACTACCACCAGCTCCTGCAGCACCACCACCAGAATAACCAGCACCACCACCAGAATAATTACTACCACCACCACCACCAGCAGTAAAACCACCACCACCACCAGAGGCGTTGGTTCCAGGTGTACCACCAGTAATAAATGTAAGCCCGTTTGATGCTACTAAATCTGCAGCGCCACCACCGATTCCGTTAACTCCATTAGCTCCTGCAGAATTTATACCTCCTCCAGAAGCAGCATCACTTGTTCCTGCTGTTCCTGCAGTTGCTCCAGCACCGTTAATACCTCCAATACCAAAAGTATTTGCATTTCCATTCCCATTATCTCCTGCTGTTCCTGAATTTGCTCCAAAACCAATAGCGCCGCCACCTGAATTATCACCACCACCACCACCACCAGCAACAGCTATTAAGATATTATTAATAAAAACCCCTGTACTTCCAGCTCCTCCAGCTGATGTAGTACCAGCATCACTACCTTCACCTACTACAAATCTAATAACATCTCCATTAAACACGTTAAATACTGCATTTGTAATGGTAGCTCCTTCACCACCAGCTGTACTATTACCCCCACCACCATCTCCACCATTTAGTGAAATTGTGATTTGACCATCTTCTGTAACAGTATAAGACCCAAGGCCTCCAACAACAGTTGGTGTAACATTAGTAAGATTACATATACCTTCTACAGTATCTAAAATACCATCATTATCATCATCTAAATCATTTACATCTAAAACACCATCGTTATCTGTATCTAAACCTGGTATATCTCTATAATCTACATCTCCACCTGTACCAATATCTCCATCAGCATCTGGGAAGTTATCTGTTTGTGTAGCGTCAAAGCTACCATTTACATCTACATAATTATCTCCGTTGTCTAAAGTGTTTACCAAACCATTAGTACCAACTGCACCTGTAACTGTTCCACCAGAATTTGCAGGCGGAGTTGCAGAAGATTCAAGAATATCAAAAGTTCCATCGTTATCTGAATCTAAATCTTTGTAATCTGCATTGTCTGTACCATCTGTATTTTGTGGTGTAAGCCCTAAAGAACCTGTACCATCACTATTTCCATTAGGAGTAGTATCATAAGCATCATCTAAACCATCATTATCTGAATCTACGCCAGAAGGAGCTACATAACCAGTAGTACTTTGTGCTTCTATATTGTCTGGAATACCATCATTATCTGCATCTAAATCTAAACAGTTTGGTATACCATCTCCGTCTAAATCATCTATAACAGTACTATACTCAATATTAAAATTATTTAAACTGAATGAAATTGATTGTCCTCTAAAAGAATTATCTACAAAATAATCTGAACCATTTGCAGCTACTCCACTTGTATATACTAATGCGCCATTTACCAAATAAGTAATTTGAGCACCTACTTTTCTAATTGTTAGTATGTTATTATTTGCTCCAGAACTAACAGTTGCTCTTAAAACATTGTTTTCACGAATTTGAAGTGATTCTCCACTACCTCTAACAAAAAAGGCATAATCAATATCACTTTGGTTTATGGCTGAATTTGTACCAGCTTCATTAATACCAATGTAAACACCTCTTTGATTTTCATTTGTATAGGTTCCATTTAAGGTGAAATCTAATTCGAAATCATTGGTTACTCCATAGGTTGAAAAAATAGGAGAATGTGTACTATTTACATAATCATCTGAACCACTAGCAAATGTAATATTATTACTACTATAACTAAAACCAGAACCACTTACCGTTGTAAAAGATAAATTATTTGTAAAGGTCCCTGTTGCAGGTGTACAGCCTTCTTCTGTATCTAAAATACCATCATTGTCATCATCTATATCTACAGAGTCTGGTATACCATCGTTATCCGTATCTATAATTGCAGCATTGTCTCTATAATCTACATCTCCACCTAATGCAAAATCATTATCTGTATCCCCTAAATTAACATCATTTGGTGGATTAATTCCATCGTTTACGGTTGCTCCTTGTATGGCAGAATCATTATTATCATCAAAATTATTATCTAATCCATCGCCATCAGTATCAAGACCAGATAAAGCGTTGTCTGTATCTCCATTTTCTACAATATCTAAAATACCATCGTTATCTGAATCTGCATCTAAATAATCTGGGTTGTCTGTACCATCTGTATTGGTTGGTACGAAACCTATAATACCAGAAAACTCAAAACTATCATCAACTCCATTATTATTGGCGTCTATAATAGTATTACTTTGTCCACTTGGCGGGATATAACCACTGGTAGGTTGCCCTTCGATATTATCTGGGATACCATCGTTATCTGAATCTATGTCTAAATAGTTTGGCAAACTATCTCCATCTGATGAAGTAGGGGTTGCACCAGCACCTGCAGAACTTGGCACACCTGTTGCCCCAGAAGCTCCATCTGCTAAACCATCTCTATTAATATCTTGTCCACCAGATTCTATAACATCTGTTAAACCATCGTTATCTGAATCTAAATCTAAATGATTTGGTACGCCATCTCCATCTGTATCATATACATCTGGGATACCATCTCCATTAGAATCTGTATATATTGTTGTACCACCTGGGCCACCATTTCCGTTATCGTCATTATCTAAATAATTTAATGTACCATCACCATCTTCATCTCCATAAGGATCATTCCCACTACTTTCAATTGTATCTAAAATACCATCATTATCATTATCTAAATCACAAGTATCAGAAATACCATCATTATCTCTATCTGGGTTTCCTGTAGCTACTGCATCACAGGCATCTCCAGCACATAATAAGCTTAAAACTGTGCCAATATTAGCATCTACAACAATTTTACCATCTGCACCACCTTTAGCCCCATTACCTGCTGTAATTATTCCTTTTGCAACAGATTTAGTTGTAATAGCCACTGTACTAATAATAAAACCACCACCACCAGGACCACCATATTCTATATATGTAGGTGCAATTCCATTGTTTTGTATAGTTGCTGTACCACCTCTAGCAAATGCTCTTACTGCTGAATTAATAGTATTTGCTTTTATAGCAATATACCCAGCACCACCAGCACCACCAGTAACTCTTTCCGTATTTCCAAACCAAGTAAAAGTACCCGTATTAGGGCCTGCATCACCATCGCTTAAAATGTTTCTATTTGCTCCGCCTGTAGTTATATTATCAGCTAAAACGATAACAATTCCTCCACCATTACCAGTAGCTGGAGCCCATTCAGCTTCAGAACCACCAGTAGCTCCCATAAAAAAACGTAAATTATTGGCAGTATCAAAAATATTAACAACAGGAGTTGCAGCAAAACCACTAACAGCTGTACCATTACCACCACCAGTACCACCACCTCCGTAGCCGCCACCACCACCACCAGAACTTAATGTCGCTGATGTTGAGTTTGCGCCATCACCACCAACACCTGCACCACCATCTGGTGATCCTTGAGTACTGTCGCAACCACCATGACCACCTCTACCTGTACCTCCAGAATTGGCTACAAAGTTCGGATAGTTATTTCCATAATAAGCTGGATTTGTACCCCAATTTTCTTCGGGTGTATCTAAAAAAGCTTGAGCTTGACCACATGCTGTAGAAGTCTCGTTTCCATTACTATTACGTCCAAAAAAACCAGTACCAGTTGCGCTAATATTTGCGTTTAATGTTATGTTGTTTTCACATGCATCTATAAAAACGACTCCACCTGTACTTCCATCCCAAGGTTGTGCTGATACTGTAGCTGCAACTGTTACATCTGCTACATATCTTGCTATTTTTACTAATTGAACTTTTTCTGTAGCAGGACTAAATGTTTTTACAACAGGTTTATCAATTGTAATACCAGAACCAAAAACACCTGTAATTTTAGCAATATGAAAATTACCAGCACCATTGTCTGTTCCTCCTGTATTACCACCACCACTAATACCTGTCATTTGAATAATCATAATAGGGTCATCTACAGCTAAACCTGCAGCGTCACCTAATGATATGTTCACACCATTTATAGTAGAAACCGTTTTATAAGTATTTACTACTCCCGAAATTGATTGTGCACTAGTGTTAAAGGACACAAAAAATGCAAAAATTGAAACGAATAATATGTTCTTGTAAGTAACTTTTTTCATTTTTAAATAATTTAATGAATGATATTGATTGAAGAAGTCGTTATATTTTTAGAGGTTACTCTATATAACTCTTCTTTATTTTTATTAAAAACGTAACCACTAAGGTTTATTTTATGTACGATTTCTACTTTATTTTTAAGATTGTATGTTTTGCCTTTTTTACCATCGCAATTATAAATGACAGGTATTTTAATATATATTTCTGCATTTGCTGGCAAAGAAAAAGTAGCTCTACCCGCATTGATATAATTGAAAAAAGAATCTGTAGCTGTTTTAGATAACAAAACCACTTCTCTATTATTATATGGATAATTGATTAATGGATTAGGTAGTAATTCTAATTCTGCATTAATTCTATAATTGTTTTTATTTTTAACTTTAATAAAAAGATCGTCTTTAAATTTTTTACAGATAGTAATTTCTTTACTTAATTTTGTTTCTACTGATATAAAATCATTCATATCATTTACCATATAGACTAAAACAGGAAGTTTACGCATATATCGTTCCCATCTTTTATGTGCTTCGTGTTTCTTATCTCTACTGGTTTCAATGGCTTTTTGCTCCATTGGATAATCTTCTCTATTCTCTAAAACATGTTGCCTTAAATCTGCAATACCATTTAAAAAAGGTTTTATTGTTTTAAAAGAAACTATTTTATCAGAAGTAGATTTATCTAATTTTAGAGTTTGAACATCGTAGATACTCCTCTGATTTTGAGAATGAATAGAATTATTTACTAAAAAAATAGTAAAAAAAAGTATGGAGAAAAATATGAATTTATATAACTTGAAACGACGTATTCCCCCAAATACCTTCGTTTCTTTTATACATTTATGCATAATTAAGAAACATTTTAAGCTACAAAAGCAGCTATAATTAAACTTATACTTATTATTTGACACAATTTACAATAATAAGTCACACTTACTTTTATAAAAAACACTATTAATAAATATCAAAGGGGAAATTATTTGCAAAAGTAACATTTTATTATTAAAAAAACTATAAACTCCTTAATTTGATTATTCTTCTTATTAGCGACTCCGATAGGATTCGAACCTATAACCGTCAGAGCCGAAATCTGATATTCTATCCAGTTGAACTACGGAGCCATATTTTACATTAAATTCTTCTTCACTAAACTAGAGATTAGTTTACCATCTGCTTGTCCTGATAATTCTTTAGATACCATGCCCATTACTTTTCCCATATCTTTCATTCCAGATGCATTTAATTTAAGAATAGTTGCAACAACTATTTCTTCCACTTTTTCTTCTGACAATGCTTCTGGTAAAAACTGTTCTAAAACAGCTATTTCTGCCAGTTCTGGGTCAGCTAAATCTTGTCTATTTTGTTTCACAAAAATAGCAGCGCTATCTTTACGCTGTTTTACTTGCTTCTGAATAATTTTAGTTTCTTGCTCCTCTGTTAACTCTGCCTGAACACCCGTTTCCGTTTTCGCTAATAAAAACGCAGATTTAACTGCTCTTAAAGCTTGTAAAGCAACTGTATCTTTTGCTTTCATTGCTTCTTTCATTTTATCCATTACTTGTTTTTGCAAACTCATATTTATATTTTTAATTAATTATTTCTTTGCTTTTTTTAGGTACAAAACATTTTTATTATAATCTATAAATGCTTTTCCTTTCTGTAAAATATCAGCTCCAATAATACCATGAACCTCTTTTGCATTGTGTTGTGTTAAAGCCGTGTTTACATGAGATAAATCAAATAAGACTAAATGACATTTTTTTGTTGACCAACCTCCTATTTTAAGTGAGTTACTCTTTGACTGTTTTGTCTCCATATCTGTTGCACCAGCACCAGCAGCTTTGGTTTCGCTTTCTTCAGCATCTAGATTAAAGTACTCTATTAAATCTAAACCTACACAAGAATTTGAAGCACCAGTATCTAAAATAAAACTACCTTTAATACCGTTTATTTTTGCTTTTAATTCTAAATGATTGGTGGCAATTTTCTTTAATTTTATTTTGATATACTTTTTTTTCTTTAAAATTTTTTCTAAACGCTTCATAAAGTTATTCTTTCTGAAATTCAAAAATACAATTTATAACATTCAGAAAATACTAACGCTCTAAAATTTCTTTCAGCTTTTCTTTATAAATAGTAAACTCTCTAATATTATGATGCGTTCCTCCATCAATTTCAATATGCTTATTTTTGGTTGATGAATTTAGTTCTAACAACTTTCTAGAACCTTTAAAAGAAGTAGTACTATCATCATTACCATGAAAAACAGTAATTGGTGCAGTTACTTTAGTAATATCTTTATCAGTTCTAAATTGATACTTCAATAAAAAAGTGGGGCAATTCTTGAATAACACTGTAATGCTTTTTTCAAGTTATAAAAAGGAGCTTCTAATACTAATTCTTTAGGTTTATTTTGAGATGCAATTCTCGTAGCAAAAGTTCCACCTAATGAAAATCCAAAACTTCATAATTATATTCTAAAAGGTAAGAAACTCGATTTCCCCATCTTGTTAAATTTCCTTTGTTTCCGTGGCAGAATAAAATAACTCCTTTTGGGTTTGGTAATTTAAAATGAAGTGCATTAATTTTGTTATTACCATTGGTTTTTATAAAAACTTCTTCAAATTTATTTGAAAAATTGTATTGATAATTTTTATCTAATTTTTTCCAATTGATAAAAATAAATTTATCTTGAACCAAATAAATAACGAGGCTAAATATTACAACAATACTTATAAAAATAAGAAGACAAAAAAACAGATTCATTACTCTAGGTTATTTTACAA
Source organism: Polaribacter sp. (assembly GCF_036480315.1). GTDB lineage: Bacteria > Bacteroidota > Bacteroidia > Flavobacteriales > Flavobacteriaceae > Polaribacter. The sequence continues at coordinate 1,679 of NZ_JAZGGG010000063.1, read as the reverse complement.
AACTACTAATTTTTGGAAAATAAAAAACCGATTCATTTCTGAATCGGTTTTTTTATCCTTTTTCGATAAAACACAGATTAAGCCTATAGACCTATAGCATCACAAACAGCTTTAGATATTTTAAAATTATGATCTACAAAATTTTCGCTATCAAAAGTCCATTTATGTAAAAGAGACTCCCCTTTATAAACTGTTTTAAAAATGTATTCTTTATTTAGTTCGAAACCATTTAAAGCCATTTTACCATTTCTAATAGTACCTTCATAACTAAATTGTCCATTTTCTCTTAATACATATAAAGGGAAACCATCTGGTATAAAAGTTTTACCATTACAGTTTCCTGCAAAATCTACATTTATGGTTTTTAGGCTCTCAATATTTGGTACTAAATCTCTAGAGAAATTAATAGCTAACTCACAATTGGCAACGGTAGCTATATCAGAAATATTATCTCTTTTTTGAACTCCATTCAACTTAACAAATAGTTGACGTCTAATATTTTGACCCGCTGATGGAATACGATAATCGTTGTAATCTAAACCAGAATTGATGAGTGTTGAAATTTTTTCAAATCCTTCAATGTAAGTTTTACCATAATTTGAACCTTGATAGCCTTGAAAAATTTTACCTTCCCCAATAGTCCACCACGTAATTTTACCATTTATAATCCAAACAGAAAAAACATTTTGTGCACTAAAAATAAAATTTTCCATTGGACGGTGAGTTCCTAATGCCTTTAATTCTACTTCTAAAAAACCCGAAAAAGTTTCTGGTAAATTTGTAGCCGTTAAATTATAAGTTGGTGTACTTGAACAAGCTCTATCTTCAAATTTTTTTACTGTTGCAAAATTTGATAAATGAGTAGTTTCAAAATTGATATTGAAGGTTTCACCTGTATCACCAGCAACTATTGTCCCTAATCCGTGATACGCCCAAACTGTACTATCATCTTCGTTCGTGTAAATAGGAAACTCATCTCCTAATTTTACAAGGTCTCCTGTACTTGGGCTCGTTGCAGTTGATTGAATTTCTATTGCAACACTTATAGCGTTATTAAATGCTTTGACAGAAGTACCGCCAACATTCATATTAATACTCGTAGTTCCTGCATAAAATTCTATTATTTTATCAGTAACTTCTGCTCCATTTATATCTTTAAAAGTTAAATTACCTGTATACCTTAGAGATTCACCAGCAGCATCTGTATTGGTAACTTCTACATTTACATCAGTACCTGTTAGAATAGTACCTACAGCATCTTTAAATTGAGTACCTGTTTTTATAGTAACGGCACTTTTGTTTAAAGAAGTAGTTTTATCTGTTTGTACAGTTGTTGCTACAGTTGTAGTATTATTTGTTAAACCAACAGTTTGGGTTGCAGTATTAGTCCCTTTGTATATTTTACTTTCGTTTACTAAAGACAATCTTACGTGAGAAGTAGTGTCTTTTAAAGTTATAGGAAACGTTTCTGTTCTGTAGTTTCCACCACTTATTGTAACATCAAAATTAAGTTCTTTTACACCTGTACTTTTGTTAGGGTTTACGTTTAATTGACTAAACCACTATGGACTAAAGTCCATAGGTTTTTAAATCTGACTAAAGTCAGGTGTACGAAAACAAACGTGCTTACTCAAGGATAAAATTATCATTATCATTACTCGATTTACGATGATGTTCTA
>NZ_JAZGGG010000062.1:0-17792 GCF_036480315.1 Polaribacter sp. | reverse complement strand
AGACTATTAATAAAATAAATTACTTCAACAGTCTAAAAAATTATTGAAATGACCGTGTTAGGGATTGGAATGACATCCCTTTTTGAGGTACGAACAAAAAATAGAATCGAAAGCCCCACCTTTTTTATTCTAAAAATAATTAAAATAGGCAAAATATCTACCTACAAAAAGGTATTTAAATAAATTTGGAACTAAAAAAAGAGAACACCCAAACTCTAATCTTTCTTTTTCTTTCTTATTTTACCTTTCTTTCTCATTTTTGCAAACATCAATTTGTATTCTTCTACATTGACTTTTGCTTTTCTTTCAGTGATAATTTTTGAAAAATTAAAATTAAGTTTTGATTTTTGCGCTTTCAACTTGTCTTCTTGAAAGGCTCTTTGTAAAACGTCTTCTATTAAAAAGTCTTCATTTGTAGTTTCTGGATGGTATTCTGTTTTTAATGAAAGTTTAAAAATATTTGCTGTGGTGTTATACCAAAAGGCTTTCCATCCGCTTCGTAATTCTCTAATGTTTTCGAAAGCTGTTTTACTGGTTTGACGGTGAATTAATTTGATAAGTATACGACCTTCTGTTGTGGTCATTTTTTTTATTTGATCTGAAAACTCGCCTTCTATATAGTCTTGAACCATTCTGGTGTATTTTCTTCGTTTTCTTTTAGAGTCTATTCTTTGCAATCTTACATTTAATGAATCTAATCTTTGCGATGCCAATTGCGCAAACGGGTACGCTTTGTAAACTTTTCTACGAAACCAAAAATAATAACGTACATCTTCTCTTGAACTGAATTTATGTTTTGGTAACAAAGAGAACTCACTTAACTGTATTGTTAGAGAATCACCAGGTTTTACCAAAATGTATTCGTCTAGGTTTTTGGGCAAGGAATCTATTTCTCTTTTTTGAGAAAAAGAGAGCAACGAAATAGACATTATATATATGTATAGAATATTTTTCAAATCTTTAATTAATAAACATAAATTAGACCAAATTATTATTTAGTTGAATTATTTATATAGTCTTTCTAAATCTTTATAGTTTTCGTTAACAAAAAATTCTAAAAACTTTATTGAATCTTCTAACTGAATAGACCAAACATCATCAACTATCATTTTTTCTTTCTCACCAAATAGTCCAAAAAAAATCTTGACCTTTTTAGGTCGATTGAACCATAAAGAAAATTCAATATTATGATTGTTATCAAAATTTGCTGTTAAACAAAAGCTTTTTTTATTTTCAATATTTATAAAATCTAATGAAGGATTGTAATTTTCTCCTTTTACTTTTAATTGCTCTTCCCAAGGATAATTTTTAGCTATATCTAAAACTTCTTCTTTAGTAATTGGAGTATTTTTATAATCGATGTTTTCTCTATCTGGATAACAAATGGAATATTTAAAACTCATAGTCTAACTTATTTTATCTATAAAATCTTGTTCAGAAATAATCTCAATTCCTAAATCTTGCGCTTTTGTAAGTTTACTTGGCCCCATATTATCGCCAGCAACTATAAAATTTGTTTTTTTAGAAATAGAAGAGCTTACTTTTCCACCATTATCTTCAATTGCTTTTTTTAGTTCGTTTCTAGACATTTGATAAAAAACACCAGAAACTACAAAAACCTGACCTTGTAACAACTCTGTTTGATTTTCTAAACTTTCTGCAGAAACCTCTAATTGCAGCCCATAAGTTTTTAAACGGTTTATTAATTGAATGTTTCCTAAATCATTAGAAAAATCGATTATGCTTTGTGCTATTCTGCCTCCAATTTCATCGACTTTTATTAAATCTTCGAAGGTTGCCGTCATTAAATTGTCTATCGATTTAAAATGTTTTGCTAGTTTTTTAGCTACTGTTTCACCTACAAAACGAATTCCGAGTGCAAATAATACTTTTTCAAACGGAATTTCTTTTGATTTCTCAATTCCGTCTACCATATTTTGAGCAGATTTTTCGGCCATTCTTTCTAATGGAATCACTTGTTCAACATTTAAATCGTATAAATCTGCGTAATTCTGAATTAAACCTTCTTTACGTAATAAGTCTACAGTTTCTCCTCCTAAACCATCAATATCCATGGCTTTTCTAGAAATGTAATGTTGAATTCTACCTGTTATTTGAGGCGCACACCCAAATTCATTCGGGCAATAATGCTTGGCGTCTCCTTCTGTTCTTACTAATATTGTATTACACTCTGGACAATTGGCTGCATACCTTGATGGCTCTGAATCTTCTGGGCGTTTTGCAAAATCAACAGCAATTATTTTTGGAATAATTTCTCCGCCTTTTTCTACAAAAACAGTATCTTTTTCTCTAATATCTAGTTTTGCAATTTGATCTGCATTGTGCAAAGACGCACGTTTTACAGTAGTTCCTGCCAATTGAACCGGGTCTAAATTTGCAACAGGCGTAATTGCACCTGTTCTACCAACTTGATATGTAATTTTATTTAGAATTGTAGCAACTTGTTCTGCCTTAAATTTATATGCAATTGCCCATCTTGGAGCTTTTGCAGTATAACCTAATTCTTCTTGTTGTTGAAGATTGTTTACTTTAATGACAATTCCGTCTGTTTCGTATGGTAAATCATGTCGATTTACATCCCAATAATTTACAAAATCGTAGACTTCATCAATCGATTTTGCAAGTTTTATAGTTTTAGGAACTTTAAAACCAACATTTCTTGCGTTTTCTAAACTCTCGAAATGCGTTTTATATTTTCTTTCTGATGTTACTACTTGATACAATAAACAGTCTAAAGGTCTTTTTGCAACTTCTGCACTGTCTTGTAATTTTAAACTTCCGCTTGCAGTGTTTCTAGGATTTCTATATTCTTCTTCCCCGTTTTCTACTCGTTCTTCATTCATTTTATTGAAACCATCTAATGGTAAAATGATTTCTCCTCGCATTTCGAAATCAGAAACAAAGTCTTGTTTTATATTTAAAGGAATTGATTTTATAGTACGAATGTTTACTGAAACTTCATCACCCTGAAAACCATCACCTCGAGTTACTGCTTTTATAAATTGACCGTTTTCATAAGTAAGGTTTATAGAAGCTCCATCGAACTTTAACTCACAGGTGAATTCTAAATCTGTGCTACCTAATACTTTTTCAACTCGTTTTTCCCAATCTAATAAATCTTCTTTTGAATATGAATTGTCTAAAGAATACATTCTATTTTTATGAACAACGGTATTAAAGTTTTTAGTAACCGTTCCTCCTACTCTTTGAGTTGGTGAGTTTGCATCGAAAAATACTGAATTTTCAGTTTCTAGTTTTTCTAACTCTTTTAATTTTATATCAAAATCGAAATCGGAAATTGTAGCATTATCTAATACATAATAATTGTAATTATGATTATTTAATTCGTCTCGAAGTTGTTGTATTTTTTGTTGGATTGTCATATTTCTACTATTCTCTTACAGTTCCTGTAAAATGATTCACTTTAGAACTTATAGGATTTTCAGAAGATCTTCTAAAACTTGCTACTTGACCTGTATGCCAAATTGCATCTGCAATTGGCCCGTTTATTACATTAAAAAAAGGAATCGTAATTTCACCATCTTTTTTTTCTGTAAATTCTGATAAATCTTTACTTAATCTAATTCTATTACTTAAGGCTTCTAAATTTAAAAGTGTTTGTTTTCTCATTTCGAGAAACGTCATTTTATCTTTTTCTTTATCTTGTTTGAAATCCGTTTTTGTTAAACGCAACATCATATTCGATAAATCGTATAAATGATTTATTGTTTTTTGACAATCTCTACCCTCACCTTTTGGTTGATATGCTAAATCTTCTGATCGTAAACTTTCTGTAGACCAATAATATCTAAACCCCAAACCATCTATCATTCTTGCAACTGTGTTTTGTGCTGAATAATTTTCTTCCATTTTTGGAATTTCATAATAGGGTAGTTTTTCTTGTGAAGTCATTGTTACAGCAAAAAATAAAGTGATTATAATTATTAATTTGATTTTCATCCTTTTTATTTGAATGCTAAATTACGGAAAAGATTATTTTCTTCTGATATAATAAAAAATAAATAGCTTAAATTATTATGTCGAAAATTTGCAAACAAGTTTAGCCCAGATTGAACGGTTTGTTTGAGCTCTTTTTTGCCTTTTTAGGAAAAAAAAAGCGAGTAGTGAAAGCTGGAAACAGCTTCAAAAAATTAAAAAAAGACAAAACCCGACACAAAAAATGTATCGGGTTTTTTCATTCAATAAAATTGAACGAACTTGCATCAAAAGTATCTTTAATAATATGTAAACCTTCTAACTTTAGCAATGTGTTTTGCTAAACGAATTACTTGGTGAGAATATCCGTATTCATTGTCATACCATATATAAATAACTATAGTTTCTTTGTCTGTAATGGTTGCTTTACTATCGAAAATTGACGGTGCTGTTGTGCCAACAATGTCTGAAGAAACCAACTCATTATCCATTGAATATTGTATTTGCTCTACCAAATCGCCTTCTAAAGCGTTTTGTTTTATAAGTGCATTTACCGCCTCTCTGGTAACAGAAGTACGCAATTGTAAATTTAAAATAGCTAAAGAACCATTAGGAACAGGAACTCTAATTGCATTGGAAGTTAATTTACCTTCTAATGCTGGTATTGCTTTAGAAACTGCTGCACCTGCACCTGTTTCTGTAATTACCATATTTAGTGCAGCTGCTCTACCACGTCTGTATTTACTATGCATATTATCTACCAAATTTTGGTCGTTTGTATATGCATGAATGGTTTCTAAATGTCCTTTTTTAATTCCGTAATTGTCTTCTATAACTTTTAAAACGGGTGTAATAGCATTAGTAGTACAAGATGCCGCGGAAAAAATATCTACTTTATCTGGACTGTTTTGTTTGTGATTTACACCATGTACAATATTTGGAACTCCTTTTGCTGGTGCAGTTATTAAAACTTTACTTGCACCTTTTGCACTTAAGTGTCTTTTTAAAGCAACGTTATCTCTAAAAGCACCTGTGTTGTCTATAATTAATGCATCGTTAATTCCGTATTTTGTATAATCTATGTCTTCTGGATTCTTTGCAGAAATCATATGCACAGTTGTACCATTAATAATAAGTGCGTTATTTCCTACATCTGTTTGTACAGTTCCTAAAAAATCTCCATGAACAGAGTCTATACTTAATAAAGAAGCTCTTTTTTCTAAAACAGTTTCATTAATTTCACCACGAGTTACAATTGCTCTTAATCTTAATTGAGAACCTTTACCCATTTTAGTCATTAATTCTCTTGCTAACAAACGACCAATTCTACCAAAACCATATAAAACAACATCTTTTGGCTTAATGTCTTTAGAAGCAGTTGCGTCTTTTAACTTGTTTTGTACAAAGACAACTTTGTCTTCACTCTTTTTTGGATTTAAATAACATTCGTACGCTAGTTTACCAATATCTAATTTAGAAGATGGCAATTCTATTTGTTTAATTGCTTTTGCAATATCTAACGCATCTTGAATTGTAATTGGTTTGTTTACAAACTCTTTTGCATAATCTATTAGTTTTAAAATTTCACTAGCTCTTTTGTCTACTAATGGATTTCTAAAAAGCACCAATTCAATAGATTTATCGTACCATAAATCGTTTACAATATTAATAAACTCTACAGTTGCTCTTCTTGTTTGTGCTTGTGATAATACTTCTTCGTTGTAATTAATTATTGTTGACATAGTTGTGTAACTAATTAGTTAAAATTTTCGGCAAAAGTATTTATTTTTTTTTAGAATACGAAATCGATTTCGTGAAAAATTTTAAATAAAAAAAATCCTGATTAAAAAATCAGGATTTTTAAATTGTTTTGTGATTTAGTTATCTGTAAATATAACGCTCTACTTCGCCTTCTAAATTGATCATTTCTACAGTAATTCTAGCTCTATTAGCAACCAAATTATCTAATAACTTAACGGCTTCATTTGCACCTTTTACTACATTATTATTCACTTTGGTAATAATATAGTTTTTTAAATTAGTTTCTTCAGCATCTTTACCCGTTCTAACAATCTTTACACCGTTATTAATTCCTTTTCTCTTTAATTCTTTTTCGGAAAGATCTTTTAATTCCCATTGAAAAACTGATGAAATATATCTTTCTACAGATTTAGATAATTTTACTTTCTTTACTAAAGTTTCTCCATCTCTGTCTACTGTAATATCTACAAATTCTCCTGGTCTTTTTGCCGTTAACTGACCTTTTAATTCAGAGAATTTAGAGATTTTTACATTGTTTATTCTTTTGATAATATCACCAGACTGTAAACCTAATTTCTTACCGTTCTCTGTTTCTTCAACAACACTAGCTATTTTTACGCCTTCTTCTTGGTAAGTAGCATCTACACTAATCCCTAAAATTGCTTGTTGCACTTTACCAAACTCTAAAATATCATCAATAATTTTTTTAGCAATATTTGAAGGAACTGCAAAAGAATACCCAATAAACGAGCCCGTTTTAGAAGAAATTGCTGTATTAATTCCTACTAATTCTCCACGAGTATTTACCAAAGCTCCTCCACTATTTCCAGGATTTACGGCAGCATCTGTTTGTATAAAAGACTCAATATTTCTGTTTCCTTCTAAATCTCTTCCTTTAGCCGAAACAATACCTGCTGTTACTGTTGATGTTAAATTATAAGGATTACCAACCGCTAGAACCCATTCTCCAATTTTTACAGAATCTGAATTAGCGAAAGGAATATATGGTAAATCGAAATCTGCATCAATTTTTAACAACGCAATATCATTCGTTGGATCTGTACCTATTAATTCGGCAACATATTTCTTCTGATTATTAAGCGTAATTTCAATATTTGTAGCATTATCAATTACATGATTGTTTGTAATTACATAACCATCTGCAGATATAATTACACCACTTCCAGTACCAACTTGTTCGTATTTTCTTTTTCCACTTCCGTTTCCATAAAACAGTTCTGCCCATGGATTTGACTGTGTTCTTATTGCCGTATTTTTAACGTGAACAACAGCATGCACCGTATTTTCTGCAGCCATTGTAAAATCTATTGAACTTGCAACAGTATTTACCTTATTTAATGCTGGATTATAACTTGCAGTAACTGTTTGCATTGGTTGCTGAACTGTTTTTTCTATAACAATTTGTTCATTAAATAACATTTTGTAACCACCTAATGTTAATGCGCCACCTAAAATTGCCATTCCTATAAAACCAAAAAATCTTTTCATAATCATTACTTTTTTTAATTAATCAAATATACAATTTTAACAAATCCATAAATTTTGTTTAACTTGATTTTAACGGACTTTAACCGCTTTTTAACAAAGCTATTCTATTCTTGAAATACTTATATTTGTAGTCATGAAAATAGATTTTTATAAATTTCAAGGAACGGGAAACGATTTTGTGATGATAGATAACAGAGAAAATCTGTTTCCTAAAGAGAGTATTAAAACAATATCACATCTTTGTGATAGACATTTTGGTATTGGTGCAGATGGTATTATTTTGATTGAAAACGACACTGAATTTGATTTTAAAATGATTTATTTTAATGCAGATGGAAGTGAAACTTTCTGTGGAAATGGCGGAAGATGTGCTGTTGCTTTTGCTAAACAATTAGATATCATTAAAAATAAAACTAATTTTATTGCTGTTGATGGACCGCATTTTGCAGAAATTGAAAACGGAATTATTTCTTTAAAAATGATTGATGTTGAAGAAATAAAAGTAAATGAGAATTCAGTTTTTACGTATACAGGAACACAGCATCATGTTGAGATGGTTGAAAGTTTAGACGATTATCCTGTTTTTGAAAACGGAAAAAAAATAAGATATAGTTATAATGATCCAGGAAGTAATGTCAATTTTGTGGAACAAATTAATGACACTACCTTTAGAGTTAGAACCTATGAAAAAGGTGTGGAAAATGAAACTTTAGCTTGTGGAACTGGCGTTACAGCCGTTGCAATTGCCATGCATAAAACGAACAAAACAACCAGTAACAAGATTTCTTTACCTGTTGAAGGAGGAAATTTAGAAGTTTCTTTTATTGAAGAAAATGGAATCTATAAAAATGTATATTTAAAAGGACCTGCGAAATTTGTTTTTGCAGGAGAAATAAATATTTAATGCAAAATATTACAGGAAAACATATAACCTTAAGAGCCTTAGAACCAGACGATTTAGATTTTCTATACAACATAGAAAACAATGAATCTTTTTGGGAAATAAGTCATACCCAAACACCATTTTCTAAATATATTTTAAAACAATATTTAGAAAATGCTCATTTAGATATTTTTGAAGCAAAACAATTACGTTTAGTTATTGAAGAGAAATTAACAAAGAAACAAGTTGGAATGATTGATTTGTTCGATTTTAATCCACAACATAAAAGAGCAGGAGTTGGGATTTTAATTCATCCAGATTTTCAGAGCAACGGTTTTGCAACAGAAGCTTTATCATTATTAATCAATTATACTTTTACGCATTTAGATTTACATCAATTATATGCGAATATTACTTCTGATAACTCAAAAAGTATTTCTTTGTTTACTAAACATCAATTCGAGAAAGTTGGTGTAAAAAAAGATTGGATTTTATCCAAAGGAAAGTTTAAAAATGAAATACTATTTCAATTGATAAAAGAGTAACTTTACACCCTATTAAAAACATTTACAATTGAAGAAAAAAATTATTTACATTTTAGCAGCCGTTATTTTAATCGGCGGACTTATAGGTTACAATTATTATCAAAAAATATTCGGAAAAGCAATTACAAAAGAGCTTGTACTTTTTGTAAACTCTACCGATAGTCTATTAGACGTTAAACAAAAAATAGCAGAATTTTCTAAAAGCCCAGAAACTTTTCTATGGGTTTCAGCTAAAAAGAGTTTTTCTAAACCAAAAGCTGGAAGATATGTATTAAAAGAAGGAATGTCTAATAACGATCTTGTAAATATGTTACGAAGTGGCAGACAAACTCCATTAAAAATCTCATTTAACAATCAAGATACTTTAGAAAAATTTGCAGGTAGAATTGCTGAACAAATAGAAGTAGATTCAATTTCATTACTTACTTCTTTTACAAATGAAAAATTTTTATTAGAAAATAATCTGACAAAAAAATCTGTATTACAAATATTTATACCTAATACCTATGAGTTTTATTGGACAGTTTCTCCTGAAAAATTCAGAACAAAAATGCTAGTTGCATATAAGAGGTTCTGGAATAAAAGTAGATTAGAAAAAGCGAAAAAACTTAACTTAACTAAAAGCGAAGTTATCACATTAGCTTCTATCGTTCAGAAAGAAACAGCACAAAAAACTGAAAGACCAATTGTTGCAGGTCTATATTTAAACAGACTTCAAAAAGATTGGCCTTTACAAGCAGATCCAACAATTATTTATTGTGTAAAGGAAGTTAAAGGCCAAGATTATGTTGTAAAAAGAGTTTTAACTGTAGATTTAGAAATAAACTCTCCTTATAACACTTATAAAAACAGAGGCTTACCTCCTACTTTAATTGCAATGCCAGATATTTCTGCAATTGATGGTGTTTTAAATGCTGAAAAACACAACTATTATTATATGTGTGTAAATGTTGAGAAATTAGGATTTCATGCTTTTGCAAAAACACTATCACAACACAATAGAAATGCTGCAAAATATCACCAATGGATGAACAAACAAGGTGTAAATAGGTAATTAGTTTTTAGTTTTTAGTTTTTAGTTTTTAGTTTTTAGTTTTTAGTTTTTAGTTTTTAGTTTTTAAAATTCATAAATACATTTTGATAAAAAACAGCTTCATACTTTTTATTCAATTCTTTATATTTACAACTTTCTGTCATGCACAAAGTTCTTCATTTTATAAAAAATCTGATACTTTAAATAAAAAAAGAAGAAATGCAATTATTATTACTGAAAGTGTTTTAGCAGGCGGAAGTCTACTTGCATTAAATCAACTTTGGTATAAAGATTATGAACGTTCTGGTTTTCATTTTAAAAATGATAATGCAGATTGGCAACAAATGGATAAAGCTGGGCATTTTATGACTTCATATTATGTTGGTAAAGTTGGTATGGAAGTTTTAGATTGGGCAGGAGTTTCTAAAACAAATCAATTAATATATGGTGCAACTTTCGGTTTTACCTTTTTAACTGCTGTGGAAGTTTTAGATGGATTTTCTAAAGAATGGGGAGCATCAACTGGAGACATTTTAGCAAATGCTGCAGGAACTGGTTTATTAGTTGGACAAGAATTACTTTGGAACGAACAAAGAATTACAGTAAAATACTCTTTTCATCAAACTAATTTTGCAAAACAAAGACCTAATACTCTAGGAGAAAATTATTTACAACAAGCTTTAAAAGATTATAACGGGCAAACTTATTGGCTTTCTGCTAATATTTGGTCTTTTAACAAAGAAAGTAGCTTTCCAAAATGGTTAAATATTGCTTTTGGTTACGGAGCGGAAGGTATGTTATTTGGAGAAACAAAAACTACAAACCCAATACCACAAGACCCTAACAGACAATTTTACTTGAGTTTAGACCTAGATTTAACCAAAATCAACACAAATTCGAAATTCTTAAAATCTGTCTTTTCTGTTGTTAATTTCATAAAGATACCATCACCAACATTAGAAATTAACACAAAAGGTAAAGTAAAATTTCATTATCTGTATTTTTAATAAAATTTAACATATTGATTGTCATAAACTTATACTTTGTGTTGTAAATTTGCACCCGCAAAACAGAAATATTATTTTTATCAAAAAGTTTTTACTCTTATTCGGAATTATTTTAGTGTTTGTCAATGCAACTTCTATTGACATAAAAAACAGTTCTGAAAAATCAGTCACTTTTCCAAAAAACAATAATTACAACATTCCTTATTTACAAAAAAACTTTGTAGGTTTTAAAGAAGCTTTGGCTTTTAAAGAATCTCAAGGAAAATATAGAATTGTAAATACATTAGGTTATTTAGGAAAATACCAATTTGGAAGAACTACACTACACAGGTTCAATATCTACAATACACAAGACTTTTTAAAAAATCCAGAATTACAAGAAAACGCATTTGTTGCTTTGTGTAAAGTAAATAAATGGATTTTAAGAAAAGACATCAAACGTTCAGTTGGTAAAACTATAAACGGAATTAAAATTACTGAATCTGGTATTTTAGCAGCCGCACATTTAAGTGGTGCAGGAAATGTTAAGAAGTTCTTACGAAGTAATGGTTCTCAACGTTTTTCTGATGCTTATGGTGCTTCTATTCAATCTTATTTAAAGAAGTTTGGTGGTTATGATGTTTCTATCATTAAAGCAGATAGAAAAGCAAAAGCTTAATTCTTATTACTCTTTATGAATAATAAAAATAGCGGGTTTTTTATGTAAATCTGGTTGTTGATGTTTCCAATCTTTCACCAACATCGTTTTAATATATTCTGTTGATAAAGTAATATCTGCGGCAATACATAAACTTGTATTTGGTGACAATACTGCTTTTAAATCTGCAAACATTTTTTCGTTTCTATAAGGCGTTTCAATAAAAATTTGAGATTGATTTTTATCTTTTGATAATTTCTCTAAATCCTTAACAGCTTTTTTTCGTTCTCCTTTATCTATTGGTAAATATCCATTAAAAGCAAAGTTTTGTCCGTTCATACCAGAACTCATCATTGCCATTAAAATAGAACTTGGTCCTACTAAAGGAATTACTCTAATATTATTTTCGTGTGCAATTTTTACGATACTTGCACCTGGATCTGCAATTGCAGGAACGCCAGCTTCAGAAAGTAAACCAACATTTACTCCTTCTTTACAAACGTCTAAATACTTTGTAGTTTCTATCTCATCCGCATATTTATCTAACAACATTAATTGTAAAGATGGTTGTGATTTTTTTGGAGAAATTTTCTTAATAAATCTTCTTGCTGATTTTTCATTCTCAACAATATAATAATCGATTTCTTCAACTACTTTTTTAACTGATAAAGGCATTACTTCTAGAGGTTCAGTTTCACCTAAAGTTGTAGGGATTAAATAAAGTTTACCAATCATTTTATAGTTTTTTAGAGATAAGTTCGCAGGCTTCGTCTAACATTTATATACGTTTTCAAAACCTTGATTTCCTCCATAATAAGGATCTGGAACAGATTTGTTTTTGTTTGGATTAATTTCGTTTAAAATCATTTTTACTTTATTGCTATCATTTTCACTTCTAGATAACATTAAGATATTCTGATAGTTACTTTCATCCATCGCATAAATAATATCAAAATCTTTTACCACAAATTTTCTGGCACTTTGATTTGTGATATCTATTCCATATTTTCTTGCAACATCAATAGAACGTTCATCTGGCAAATTACCAACATGATATGCAGCGGTTCCGGCAGAATCTACAAAAACTTTATTCAAGTTTATTTTAGATTTCAAAATACCTTCAGCTAGTGGCGAACGACAAATATTCCCCAAACAAACCATTAGTACTTTCTGCATAAAAATATTATTTTGTTAAAAATAAGAAATTGTTTTCCGCATAAAAAGTTTATGAGAAGTTAATTCAGTATTAATAAAAGTTATTTGAGATTGTATTTTTAGAAAGTCAACTTTTTTGTTAAATCGTCTACGTACTTTCTAAACTGCTTATCAGTTTCAGAAAGATTGTCAACGGTTTTACAAGCATGTAATACAGTTGCATGATCTCTTTGCCCTATCTGATTACCAATACTCGCTAAAGACGTTTTTGTTAGTCTTTTAGCAAAAAACATAGCCAATTGTCTTGCTTGTACAATATGTCTTTTTCTAGTTTTAGATTGTAAAGTTGCAACATCCATATCAAAATATTTAGATACTTCTTTTTGAATATAATCTATAGAAACTTCCTTCTTGGTATTTTTTACAAATTTATCTACAATTTGTTTTGCCAACTCAACAGAGAATTCTCGTCTATTAAAAGAAGCTTGTGCAATCATAGAAATAAGTACACCTTCTAATTCTCTTACGTTAGATTTAATATTCTTCGCAATATATTCTACAATATCTTCTGGCATTTCTACGCCATCTCTGTACAATTTATTTTGTAAAATAGAAATTCTAGTTTCGTAATCTGGTGCTTGTAATTCTGCAGATAATCCCCATTTAAAACGAGAAAGCAAACGTTGCTCAATATCTTGCATATCTACTGGCGCTTTATCCGAAGTTAAAATTACCTGTTTTCCATTTTGATGTAAATGGTTAAAAATATGAAAGAACACATCTTGTGTACCTGCTTTTCCTGATAAAAACTGAACATCATCGATCAATAAAACATCAATCATCTGATAGAAATGAATAAAGTCATTTCTAGTGTTCGATTTAACTGAATCTATAAACTGTTGTGTGAATTTTTCCGAAGAAATATACAAAACGGTTTTATCTGGATATTTGTCTTTTATATCTACACCAATAGCATGTGCTAAATGTGTTTTTCCTAAACCAACTCCACCATATATTAATAACGGATTAAATGAGGTTCCGCCAGGTTTATTAGCTACTGCCATACTTGCAGAACGTGCTAGTCTGTTAGAATCTCCTTCAATAAAGTTAGAAAAATTGTAATTAGGGTTTAATTGAGACTCAATTTTAACCTTCTGTAAACCTGGAATTACAAACGGATTTCTTAACTCTCTTTTATTAGATTCTAAAGGAACCGTAACTCTTTGAGGTTTTAAAGGATCTCTATTAGAACTAGGGATTTTAACAATTTGTGGCCTGTTACTGCTATAATTGTTTTCCATTTTTACATCGTAAATCAATTTGGCGTCATTTCCTAATTGTCTTACTAATGCAACTCTTAATAATTTAATATAATGTTCCTCTAACCATTCGTAAAAGAATTTACTAGGTACTTGAATTGTTAATGCTTCTCCTGAAAGTTTAACCGGTTTTATAGGTTCAAACCAAGTTTTGTACGCTTGCGGTTTAATATTGTCTTTTATAAAAGACAGGCATTCGTTCCAAACAGAGTCAGCAGTTAAATTCATTTATTATTGGAGGTGCTTTTTGGTTAAAATATTGGGTTAAAAACTAGAATATTACCTGTTTCTTTAGGGTTGTACAAAAGTGTGAATAAAATTCAGTATAAAAAAATCAATTTGCTATTGATTATTAACTATTTTTTGCGTAAAATGCTAAAATAAGTTTTGTCTATTACAAATGAAAAAATCATCAACAAAAACAAGAATTAGATATTCTGAAACCGATCAAATGGGCGTAGTCTATCATGGTAATTACGCTCAATTTTTTGAAATGGGTAGAACAGAATGGCTACGTTCTTTAGGGGTTACATACAAAGATATGGAAATAAGCGGAGTAATGTTGCCCGTAATTTCTATAAACTTCAAATTTATAAAACCTGCACTTTATGATGATATTTTAACCATTTATACTTTTCTCAAAAAAAAGCCAATGGTTAAAATTGAATTTGATTATGAAATTAAAAATCAAAATGATGAATTAATTTGTACAGGAAATTCTGTTTTGGCTTTTATGAGTTCTAAAACGATGAAACCAATGAAATGCCCTGATTATTTATTGGAAGGTTTAGGGTTTTAATTTAAAGTTTATTACATCTCGATAATAAACATTACCATATTTTTTTAAATTTACTTTAAAATAAGCTTTTTTAGTAATAATTGATTTATTGAATTTAAGAAAAGTAAAACCATCTTGATCAATTTTAGTTATATTTTGAATTGAATTGAAGGTTAAATTATCTGCACTAAATTGTAAATCTATTGAAATCTCTTTAATTGGATTTGTTTTGTAAATAAAATAATAATAATATTTAGAATCTTTTTTTAGTTTAGGTATATCTGAAAAACCTTTAAAAAACCAAATTCTATTTATAAATTTCGATTTATTAAATTCATCTAAAGATAAAGATTTATCTAAAAGTTGCCACTTTTTATTCTTTGGATAATGAGTAATAATTGATTGTTCAGGTTTTACATCAAAATAATAATCAGAAACAATAGGATTCAAAGAAGTGCCCCAAGTTGTATCAACAATCATCCATTTACCCGATATTTTCACAACATTCCAAGCGTGTCTAAAATCATCATCTGACTCTAACTCAACATATTTATTCCTCTCATCTCTAATATGGCCAGATACATTTTCTACCTCAACGTCTATTTCCTTCATAAACCATTCAAAAAGATTGGCATAACCAGCACAAACTCCTTTCCTATTTTCATAAACTTGAAATTCATCTTGTTTTTTAATATATTCTTCATAAATATTTTCGACTTCATCCATTCTCTTTAAGAAAACATGGTCATATTTTATATTTGTCCCAATCCAATAATAAAAAAAAAAGAGCCAATTGCCTGTCTTTTTTAATATTCTTTTGAGCAAAGTCAACTAAGTCCCACATTTCTAAATTTAAATTTTCAGTTTTATCAACTAAAGACTTTATAGTATCATTTTGCGAGAAAATGTTATTAATAAATAATAGACAAAAAAATATTAGTATTGTTTTCCTCATAATTTATAGAATAATAAAATTTATTTAAAGCTAAAACAAATTTCATTCCAAAACCTTCACTTCAACTTTATACAAATTATCAAAAATGCTAAAAATAGCATCCGCATCATTTTTTCTTACGGAAATAATATATTGGCAATCCATCTCTAATTTTTGATTGACAATTTCTATATTCTTTTCTTTTATAATTCTCTGAACAGCATTCATTAAATCGTAATTGAACGTCAGTTTATATTCAATATTTATGGTCTTTACTAGAATATTAGAAGCTTCTAAAGCCATTTGAGCAGAAGTTTTATATGCTGAAATTAATCCACCAACACCCAATTTTGTTCCACCAAAATAACGAACAGAAACGATTAAAATATTGGTAACCTCAAAAGATTGAATTTGACCATAAATTGGCATACCAGCAGAATTATTTGGTTCACCATCATCATTTGCTCTAAATCTAATTTTCTCTATTCCTAATTGATAAGCATAACAAAAATGACGTGCAGCATGATGTTTTTTCTTGAGTTCTTCTAATTTCTCCTTTACATCATCTTCAGACAAAACAGGAAAAGTATATCCAAAAAATTTACTTCCCTTTTCTTTAAAAAGAGTTTCTTCAGATGGTTTTTCGATAGTTTTATAAACGTCTTCTTCCATTTTAAGCAATAGTTACTAATACAATTCCTAAAATTGCCAAAGCAACTCCTATTTTATTTTTTAAACTGAATTTCTCTTTAAATAACAACAAACCAACCAAAGTAGATACAATTACAATAGCCACATTGTTAATAGTAAATAAAGTTGAACTCTCGAAAGCATCATTTTGCAATGCTTTTATTAAAAATATGATTGAAAAATAATTAGGAACTCCTAAAATAATTCCTGCAATTATATTTTTAAGCCCAAATGTTTCTCTTTTTTTGATAGTTTTTATTATTAAAATTATAAATGCAAAAAAAGCTGCAATACCAAAAAGACTTCCTGAAAAAATAGAAACATCTTGCTCTGCAACATGGTTTGTTTGTATATATTTTAATAATGTATCTATAGTTCCGGAACCAATAAAAAGCAAAACAGGAAACAATAAAGTTCCTTTTTTTTCTGACTTTTCTTCTTTTACTGAAGATAAATATACCGCAATTAAAGCGATAACAATTCCAACTATTTTTAAGAAAGTTACAGATTCATTGTATAAAATTATTCCAAAAAATACTGGAACCACTACAGACATTTTACCAGCAATTGAAGTTACAGAAACTCCGTTTTTTTGAGCCGTCATTGCCATTACAAAAAAGATAGACACAAACAATGCTCCTAAAACTAACGCACCAGAAAACCAAGGTTCTAAATAAATTTCTGAAATAGGTATTTGTCTTTCAGCTAATAAAAAACCCATAGCAAAAGCAACAATATAGTTTACAAAAATTGCTTTTAAAACATCTACTTTATAGATACCAAAATATTTAAAAATAACAAATAAACCTGTTGAAAAAAGGACACTTAAAGCTAGAAAAATCAAATTATAGTTGGTTTTTAGTAAATAATTCTACTACATCTTCTTCGCCCGGAATTAAATTCCAGACATGAATTCTTAATTCTTTTGCAGCTACTGTATTTATTTTTAAATCATCTACAAATAAAGTTTCAGCTGCAACTAAGTTGTTTTCATTTAGGACAAATTCATAGATTTCTGTATCTGGTTTTCTAAAATTAATTTCGTGTGATAAATAGAATTTATCAAAACAATTTTTAAATTCATTATACAATTCCATTCCCCAATTATTTTGAATCCAAGAAATATGTAATTCATTGGTATTGCTTAATAAAATGAGTTTGTATTTTTTACTTTCTACTAATTTCTTTAAAAAAGTTAAACGTGTTTTTGGGAAATCTAATAAAATAGCATTCCAAGCACTAACTAAACCTTCTCTTTTTATATGTGGAAATTTATTTTGATAGAAACTAATAAATTCATCCGTAGAAATTAAACCTTTTTCATATTTATGATAAACATCAATCATGTCTTCAGAAATATCTGAAACACCTAATTTTACCATTTCTTTATACGTTGCTTCTTTATCTAAATTGATAAAAATATCACCAAAATCGAAAATTATATTTTTAATCATTCTTACCTGTTGTGCATTATAAAAAAGCTGTTCATTGATTAAGAGAATCGTATATTTAATTGAATTTCAAACATTTAAATAGATGAACAGCTTTAGAGCAAATTACGAGAAAATTTTAGAGGTATTAAAG
>NZ_JAZGGG010000061.1:0-12260 GCF_036480315.1 Polaribacter sp. | reverse complement strand
AGGTTTTAAGACTAGAATACTCTCAAAATTAACCTCATTAACAATTATTCAATTCATTAATAAGTTTACTTTTGATAGAAATATTAACAACTTAAAAATTAGTATTATTTAAATGCAAAACGGGTATATTTAATAATTTTTTAGCCAATTCTTTCCCTAATTCTACACCAAATTGGTCATAGCTATAAATATTCCATAAAATACCTTGCGTAAAAATTTTATGTTCATATAAAGCGACTAATTTACCTAAAGAACGTGGTGTTAGTTTATCAAAAAGGATTGCATTACTTGGTCTATTTCCTTCAAAAACTTTAAAAGGTAATAGTGAAGCAATTTTATCTTCATCACCAGAAAATTTTAATTCTAAATGAACTTCTTCTTCACTTTTACCAAAAGCTAATGCATCCATCTGTCCATAATAATTTGCCATTAGTTTTTTATGATGATCTGTTAAACCATATAAAGATTCTTTATAACCAATAAAATCTGCAGGAATCAATTTTGTTCCTTGGTGCACCAATTGCATAAATGCATGCTGCATATTTGTACCTGTACTTCCCCAAACAATGGTTCCTGTTTGGTAGTCTATTTTATCTCCATTTCTATCTACACCTTTTCCATTACTTTCCATAATAGCTTGTTGTAAATAGTCTGGCAACTTCTTTAAATATTGAGAATAAGGCAATACGGCTTCTGTTTCTGCTTCATAAAAATTATTATACCAAATACTTAATAAAGCTAAAATTACAGGAATATTTTCATTGAAATCGGTACTCCTATAATGTAAATCCATTTCTTCAGCACCGTCTAATAAAGCTCTATAATTATCGAACCCTACAGATAAACTGATTGACAAACCAACTGCAGACCAAAGAGAAAAACGACCACCAACCCAATTCCACATAGGAAAAACATTTGCTTTGTCAATACCAAAATTATCTACTGCTACTAAATTTGTTGATACTGCCACAAAATGTTTTGGTATATCAAAAATAGTTGCCGATTTTAAAAACCAATTCTTAAGTGTTTCAGAATTTGTAATGGTTTCCTGTGTTGTAAATGTTTTTGATACAATTACAAACAGCGTTGTTTCTGGATTTAGTTTCTTCATTATTTCAGAAACATGATCTCCATCTACATTAGATACAAAATGTGTTGTTAATTGATTTTTATAGTATTGCAAAGATTCTACAATCATATCTGGTCCTAAATCTGAACCACCAATACCAATATTAACAATATCTGTAATAGATTTCCCTGTATAACCTTTCCATTTTCCAGAAATAACTTTATTACTAAAACTTCTAATTTTTCTTAAAGCAGATTGTATTTGTGGCTTAATATTTTTACCCTCAACCAAAACCGGTTCTTCAGAATTGCTTCTTAAAGCGGTATGTAAAACTTCTCTACCTTCAGTAACATTAATTACTTCACCAGCAAATTGTTTTTCGACAGCATCTTTTAAATCAACTTCTTTTGCCAATTCAACTAACAAGGAAATTGTTTCTTCAGTAATTCTATTTTTTGAAATATCTACTAATAAATCGCCAAATTCTAAAGAAAAGTCTTTTTGTCTTGATGCTTTTTTATACAAATCTTTAATGTTAATATCTCTATTTTCATTAAAGTGATCTGTTAATTTTTGCCAAGCATTTGTTGTTGTTGGATTGATATTTTTTAATGCCATTTTTTTTAATTTTGAACAACATTTTCTATTACCGGTTGCTCTGGTACGGAAAGTTGATTATGATCTAGTTGATATTTTAAAGGTTTTACAAACTCTAAATAATGAGGTTTTAAGGTTTTATTTAAAGGTTTTGCCGCTGGTAACTTTTCTTTAAATGGATCTACTTCTTTCCCATTTTTCCAAAAACGATAACATACATGATTTCCAGAACTACTTCCAGTAGAACCTACATAACCAATAACATCTCCTTGTTTTACAAAATCGCCAACTTTAGATTTTCTTCTGCTCATATGAAAATACTTCGTTGTAAAAGTACTATTATGTTTTACAGCTACGTAATTACCATTACCACCTCTTCTTCTAGATTCTACAACGGTTCCATTTGCCGTAGACATAATTGGGGTACCATTAGACGCAGCAAAATCGGTTCCTCTATGCGCTTTAACTCTATACCCATAATGTGCAATTCTTCTTTTTAGATTGTATCTTGAAGAAATTCTATATTGAAACTTTATTGGTGATTTTAAAAACTGACTTCTTAACATGTTTCCATCAGTATCATAATATTCTGTAATTCCTTTTATAGAATCTGCTAAATACCTATATGCATAAAAATCTTCTCCTCTATGGTTAAAAACAGCAGCTTTCACTTCACCATAACCAGCAAAAAGATTGTTTTTAATATATTTTTCTTCAAAAATAATTTTGAAAGAGTCTCCTTTTTGAAGTTTATAAAAGTCTAAAGTCCAAGCATAAATGTCTGCAATAGTATTTGTTAAATTTGGCGACAAATGCAAACTATCCATAGAATTAGACAAGCTTGAATAAATTTTACCTTCAATAATTTTCTGAACTGTTTTAATTGGTTGTAAATATGTATGTGCTTTAATTATTGAATCTGAAAAATCTACTACTGTTGCTCTAATTTTATTATTTTTATAAATAAAAACTTGCGCTTTTTGTATAGAATCTTTACTCGCTAGAATAGTATATGGCTTTCCCGCTCTAACTCTTCTTACATCAAAAGTTTCTTTAATCTCTCCAGCAATTTTATTTATTTTAGGAAAATTAACATGATGCCTATCCAATATTTCTCCAAAGCTTTCTCCACTTTTAATAGTATCTTGTATTAGAACAAAATCGTCTATGTTATATCCATACCTAAATTCTGGCACAGGAATAATTTCTTTAACAATTACAGGGATTTTTTCTTCATTTTTACAAGAAGAAAAAGCGAGGGCAAAAATTAAAAGGTGGATTATATTTTTCAAGGAATTGTACTATTGAGTATGGTCTTCAAAAATACAAATAAAATTGATTTATTCTAACTCTATTAGAGGAAGTTCCTATAACGGTTTCGTTAAAGTTTTAATAATTATTTTTTAGCAAAATCGTTTGCCAAACCTTTATAACTTTCTAAATCTGCTCTTAAAGAACCAACAGATAAATCTGCTTTCATCTTAATTGGTATTTTATTGGCATCATCGGTGATCCAAATAGTAACACTTTCTTGTGCTTTAAAGACTCTACCAGACTGAACTAAAGGTCTAAAAATTAAAGAATTCACTTTACCAAATTTTGTTTTTAAAACCTCTCTACCTAAAAAACGGAGTTTAAAAGGATATATTTGAGAATCCATAAACATATCAATAGCTATTTCATCTCCTTTTTTGAATTCTTTAACATCTTGGTTTCTTAAATAATAGAATGAAGACATCATATCTTGCACGTTTAATATTGCTACAGAAGTATCTTTTTGTTTTATAAAATCTTGAACATACGCTTGGTTAGAATTGTAGT
This sequence comes from Polaribacter sp., assembly GCF_036480315.1. Taxonomy (GTDB): domain Bacteria; phylum Bacteroidota; class Bacteroidia; order Flavobacteriales; family Flavobacteriaceae; genus Polaribacter. Next base: position 8,773 of record NZ_JAZGGG010000061.1, on the reverse strand, counting down.
TAAATGTAGTTATTCTATGTTTTTTATAACCTCCTTCATCAATTTTTCTTCTAAATTGATAAGGTTTTACAGTCTCTTTTTCAAAATAAGATTCATAAACATCATCAACTTTAAAAAACCATTTTATCATACCAGAAGTCCAACCAGATCCTTTAGTATAAAAGACTTTTTTACCGTTAAAATCTTTTTCAGTTATTTCTAAAACAGCAGTTCCTGCTCTTAAAAAACCGCTATAACTCATTTTATAACGAAGTGATTCTCCGCTTTTAAATGCTTTCTTTTTTTCTTGACTAGAAATAGAAAAGACTGTGGTTAAAATTAAAAATAATAGTATCTGATTCTTCATAATTCTCAAACTTATAAAAAAGTAATGACAATTACCGTTCCAAAACAAAAAAAATCGTTTACAATTATTTTGTAAACGATTTTTTAATAGAACTTTATGATTTACTTTTTTTACAAAATTGACAACATTTATGAAAATTAAATATAGTAATTATAATAACTTTTTTTTAAAAAGTACCCCAGTTCTTTAATTCATCTTCACTCCACAAGTAAGGAAAAAATATTCTTCTTTGATATTTTGGGTGCATATATTTACGCCAATTACTACCACCTGTAGCTTCTAAATCTTTATCACCTCCGCCTAAATACTTTCCTGCCGCGTTATAATGTGCTAATACCCATTTTACGTTTACAGTATAATCATAATGACGCATTGCTTTAATTAACTCTTCGTTTTGCTGAATTTCTTCAGGTAATTGTTTAAACTTTTTAGATAAATTACAATCGTTATAATCTTCCATGAAATCTATAAAATCTCCCATGTATTTTTTTTCAAAAAGTTGAATTAAGATTGATTTATCTCCCGTTTGATGGTTTTTCCCAGCGGCTTGCCAATACAAATGTTCAAACGCATTTTTGAATGATGAATTTCTATCAATTGTATCTCTAAAGCGAACATCAATTAAATTTATTAACTCTGTAGATGCAAATTCAATTTTTCGATATTGAGCACTTTGAAACCCACTTGCTGGCGCCAATGTATTTCTAAATTTAAGATATTGTTCAACATCCATTCCGTCTCCCATAACATCAAAAGAACTACAAAGCATATCAAAATACCTACTTATTCTCATTAAGTGTTTAGAAAATTTTTCTGCAGTAATTTCTTTTTTAGAAAGCGAAATTTGATCAATTTCCCATAAAATCATTTTAAACAACAATTCATTTACTTGATGATACATGATAAAAACCATTTCATCTTTTTCTGTTGTTCTAGGAATTTGTAATCCTAATAAAGCATCTGTTTGTATATAATCCCAATATGTTGTTGGTGTACTATGTAATAAACCTTCTAACATTGTATTTAATGGAACACCTAACTTTTCGTATTTTTCTTCTATTGCTTTTAAAATTTCGTCTTTACTCATTTTATATTTTTATTGATTAAAATTTACTTTTTTGACTGATAAAAAATAAATTCTATGAAAAAGGCGATTTTATATTCTTAAAACTTCTATTCATTTTTTTGTGGAAAAAAATTAAAAGAGTCAAAATTGAAGGCTTTCATCTTGTTTATTGACTCTTAATTTTTGTGTTAATTTTATAAAGTTCCTCTTTTTTCTTGTTCTCTTTCTATAGATTCAAACAAGGCTTTAAAGTTTCCTGCTCCAAATCCACGAGCTCCCATTCTTTGAATAACTTCAAAAAATAAAGTTGGTCTGTCTTCAATTGGTTTTGTGAAAATTTGTAATAGATACCCTTCTTCATCAGCATCAATCATAATACCTAAACCTTTTAGTTTTTCGATATCTTCTCTTAATTCATGACTAAATTCTTCTAATCTTCCAGGAACTGATCTATAATATTCTTCTGGTGGTGTAGATAAAAACTCTACTCCATTTGCTTTTAATTGAGAAACTGTTTTTATAATATCATCGGTTGCAACTGCAATATGTTGCACTCCTGAACCTTCATAAAAATCTAAATATTCTTCAATTTGAGAGCGTTTTGCAGCTTTTGCAGGCTCGTTTATTGGAAACTTAATTCTACCATTTCCGTTAGACATTACTTTACTCATTAATGCTGAGTATTCTGTATGGATTTGTTTGTCATCAAAAGATAAGAAATTTTCAAACCCCATAACATCTTCGTACCATTTCACCCAAACATCCATTTGATTCCAACCTACATTACCAACCATGTGGTCTATAAACTTTAAACCTGCACTTGGTGGATTGTAATCTGATTCCCATTTTTCAAAACCAGGTAAAAATGCACCTTTGTAGTTTTTACGCTCTACAAACATATGCACCGTTTCTCCATAAGTATAGATTCCTGCTCTTACAACTTCACCATGCTCATCTGTTTCTACAGTTGGTTCCATGTACGATTTTGCTCCACGTGAAGTAGTTTCTTCATATGCTTTTCTAGCATCTTCTACCCAAAGTGCAATAATTTTTACACCATCGCCATGTTTTACAATATGATCGTTTATTGGTGACTTGCTATTTAGTGGAGTTGTTAGCATCAACTTAATTTTATCTTGTGTTAATACATAGCTCACAGAATCTTTTGCGCCAGTTTCTAATCCACGGTACGCATGCGATTGAAACCCAAATGCTGTTTTATAAAAGTGTGCTGCTTGTTTTGCGTTACCAACGTAAAATTCTACGTAATCTGTTCCTAAAAGTGGAAGGAAATCTTGTGCTCCTTCAAATATTTTTTCTAAACCGTAGTTTACTGATTTTATTTCTTTTTTACTCATGTTTGTTTATATAGTAGAAAGAAAAGAGATGCAAGAAAAGAGACTTTTAGAGCTTATTTTGAAAGCTCATTGTCATTTTTTGAAATTCTTGAATCTTTAATTCAATCTTTGTTAATTGTTCTTTTGTGATATAATTTCTTTTAAATGCTATTATTAATTGAGTTTCAAGTTCGAAAGAAGAACCTAAAGCAATATCAATAAAATGAGAAAAGGATTTATCTGTTCTAGACGAACCTTCTGCAATGTTACTAGGAATAGAAACTGAACATCTACTAATTTGAGGGATTAATCCAAATCTTTCATCTTTTGGAAAACCTTGAATAATAGTATAAACATCATCTACAATTTCAATTCCAATTTCCCAAATCTTTAAATTCTTATTTTTATGTCTTTTTCTCTTCTCCAACCTATTTATTCTATCCTATTTTCTCTCTTTTCTCTAAACTACTCCAACCAAGATTTAAAATAATCTTCGTCAGCAATTTTCATTGCTTCTTCTGTAACTTCTAAAGGTTTAAAAGTATCTACCATTACAGCTAATTCTTCTGTTTTTGTTTTACCAATACTTCTTTCTGCAGCTCCTGGATGTGGACCATGTGCAATTCCTGCTGGATGTAAAGAAATATGACCTGCTTCTACATCATTTCTGCTCATAAAATCACCATCTACATAATACAAAACCTCATCTGCATCTATATTACTATGGTTGTATGGGGCCGGAATTGACAATGGATGATAATCATATAAACGAGGCACAAACGAACAAATTACAAATGCTGCTGTTTCGAATGTTTGATGAATTGGTGGTGGTAAATGAATACGCCCTGTAATTGGTTCGAAATCGTGAATTGATAATGCATACGGATAATTAAACCCATCATAACCTACTACATCAAAAGGATGTGAGGCATAAACCATATCGAAAATTTCATCTTTCTTTTTTACTTTGATTATGAAATCTCCGTTCTCGTTATTCGTTTCTAACTCGTATGGTCTGCGAATATCGCGCTCACAATAAGGTGAATGTTCTAATAGTTGTCCGAACCAGTTTCTATATTGTTTTGGCGTGTAAATTGGCGAATGAGATTCTACTATAAATAGTCTATTGTCTTCTGTATCGAAATCTATTTTATAAATAATTCCTCTTGGAATAATAAGATAATCTCCGTATTTGAAGTCTAAATTCCCATAGATTGTTCTTAACTTTCCAGCTCCTTTATGGATGAAAATCATTTCATCGGAATCTGTATTCTTATAAAAATAGTCTGTGGTAGATTTTCTTGGTGCAGCTAATGCAATGTGACAATCTGAATTTGTCAACACAATTTTTCTACTCTCTAAATAGTCATCTTCTGGCGCTACTTGAAACCCTCTTAATCTATAAGATTGAATATTGTTCGCTTTGGCAATTTTCGGTTTTACGGAATATTTTTTGCGGATTTCTTTTACCTGCGTAGGTCTTTGTTCGTGATACGAATTGGTAGACATTCCGTCAAAACCAACGGTACCAAATAATTGTTCGTAATATAAACTTCCGTCTTTTTTACGGAATTGTGTGTGTCTCTTTGGTGGAATTTCTCCTAATTTATGATAAAAAGGCATCTTACTAATATATTAATGAGTTAATAAATACAATGTAACAATTTGGCGTTGGCATAGGATTGCTACATTTTTACATTGAAAAACTGATACATTAAACCCTTATTCAGGATTTCGTTTTATTAAAAATTTTAAGTGTAATAATAAGTCTAAATACATTTTTAGAGCTTTTAAGTTGGTTGCTCTACAAATATACAGAAAGTTTTTCAGTGATTTTTAACTTTCAGGAGCTAGTTCTATTTCTAACCCTTCAAGTTCTGGAGTTATTGCTATTTGGCAACCTAATCTACTATTGTCTTCAACGTGAAAGGCTTCTGCTAACATCATGTCTTCATCAACGCCCATTTCTGGTAATTTGTGATCTGATTTAACGTAGCATTGGCAAGATGCACACATTGCCATTCCGCCGCAAATACCAATGGTTCCTTCAGGAGCTAGTTCATACGAACGTACAACTTCCATTAAATTCATTGCCATATCTGTTGGCGCTAGAATTTCGTGAAGTGTTCCTTCTCTGTCTGTAATTTTTATGGTGATGTCTGGGTTGTTCATTTAAATGAAAGAGTTTACACCACTTAAAAGTTGGTCAACAGGAATTAAAACAACAAAAGCAATAAGAATAAAAACTATAATCTTCACAATTGTAGAAGTAGAGCTTTTAGTAATAATTAATTCTGAATCATTACTATTTGATTGTAGTAAAATATCCTTTGTTTGATAAATTGGGTTATCTAGTTCATCTTTTAAAGTATTACTTTTTGAGATTCTATTGTGATAAAATAGTAAAATATAAACTAAAATAGATGACCCTAAACTAAATACTAATAAAGCTTCTAAATCTAAACCGTATTCATAAGGACTAAAATGTATTAAATTTAAAGCTTTCATAATTCTAATTTTTATCTAAAATACGAAAAAATATTTAATGAGATTCCTCTTCATTCTTCGTTTGGAATGACAGGATTCGATTACTCAATCTTTTTAACTACCGCTTTTGGTGCTTCTTTTCTCGTTCCATCAAAACCATCTACACCACCAACTGTTGTGTATTTCATAACATATTTTTTATCTGGAAAAATACGTTTATACGCACTTTGACACATTAAGGTTGCTTCGTGAAAACCACATAAAATCAATTTTAGTTTTCCTGGATAGGTATTTACATCTCCAATGGCGTAAATTCCTGGAATATTCGTTTGATAATCTAACGCATTATTTACTTTAATGGCATTTTTCTCTATTTCTAATCCCCAATTTGCTATTGGACCTAATTTTGGAGACAATCCAAAAAGCGGAATGAAATGATCAGCTTTTATAGTAAATTCTTCCCCTCCGTTTTGCACTACAGAAACTCCTTCAACTTTATCTGTTCCTATAATTCCTTTAACTTCTGCGGGCGTAATCATGGTAATTTTACCAGCGTCTTTTAATTCTTGCACTTTATCAACTGAATCTAAAGCACCTCTAAACTCGTTTCTTCTGTGAATTAATGTTACTGAAGAAGCTACATCAGTTAAGAATATTGACCAATCTAATGCAGAGTCTCCACCGCCAGAAATAACTACTTTTTTATCTCTGTAAAATTCAGGGTCACGAATTATGTATTCAACTCCTTTATCTTCAAAATCTGCAATGTTTGGAATTGGTGGTTTTCTTGGTTCGAAAGAACCTAATCCGCCAGCAATAGCAACTATTTTTGCATGATGTTTTGTTCCTTTATTCGTAGTTACAATAAAGGTTTCGTCTTCTTGTTTTTCTATCGTTTCTGCACGTTCACCTAATGTAAAACCTGGTTCAAATTGTTTAATTTGCTCCATTAATTTATCAGTTAAATCGCCCGCTAAAATTTCTGGATATGCAGGAATGTCATAAATAGGTTTTTTGGGATAAATCTCTGAACATTGCCCACCTTGTTGCGGTAACGCATCAATTAAATGACAACGGAGTTTTAATAAACCTGCTTCAAAAACAGTAAAAAGACCTGTTGGTCCTGCTCCAATAATTAAGATATCTGTTGTAATCATTTTTATTTTATTAAAAAAACTCACAAAATAGTAATCTTGCGAGGTCTTTTATATGTTTATGAGTGCGTTAGGGATTGAAGCGGCATCCTTTTTTATTGTCAGTACGAGTAAATTTGTGAAGAATGAACAAATTTGTATCGAGAACAAAATAAAAAAGATATAGCGAAAAGCCCGACCTTTAGGTAACGCCCAAAATTATATTATTATAAATGTTTAAAAACTGATTTTTATCAGTCTATGTAACATTTACTACTTCTTGAATTTGAGGAGCGTACTTTTTTATAGTAGCCTCTACTCCATTTTTAAGTGTCATTTGGTTTACTGAACATCCTGTACAAGCACCTTCTAATTGTACGTTTACAATATTATCTTCTATAAACAAGAGTTTAATATTACCACCATCACTCATTAAGAAAGGACGAATTTCTTCTAACGCTTTTTCTACATTATCTAATGTTTCTTGTGCTGTCATAAAATTAAATTATTTTGTACTACAACCGCTCATAGTAGTTATTCTAACTACTTCTGTTGGTGGTAAATTTGCGTTTCTTTTTAATAGTTCTGAAACCATTTCTTTAGTAATATCATTAAAAGACTTCTCTAAAATGGTTCCGTTTTGTAAAGCTACTGGATGACCAACATCCCCAGATTCACGTATACTTTGTACTAAAGGAATTTCACCTAAAAACTTGGTATCTATATCTTCAGCAAGATTTTTTGCTCCATCTTTTCCAAAGATATAATATTTATTTTCTGGTAATTCTTCTGGTGTAAAATACGCCATATTTTCAATGATTCCTAAAACTGGTACATTGATGTTTGGTTGTTGAAACATGGCAACTCCTTTTTTAGCATCTGCCAATGCAATATTTTGCGGTGTACTTACAATAACTGCCCCGTTTATTGGTAAAGCTTGTACTATTGATAAGTGTACATCTCCAGTTCCTGGAGGTAAATCGATTAAAAGAAAATCTAGTTCTCCCCAATTTCCATCAAAAATTAATTGATTTAATGCTTTTGAAGCCATTGGACCACGCCAAATTACTGCTTGACCTGGATCTGTAAAAAAACCTAAAGACAATAATTTTACTCCGTAATTTTCTACAGGTTCCATTTTTGAACGTCCATCTACTTTTACAGAAAGTGGTTTTGCTTTTTCTACATCGAACATAATATGTTGCGATGGCCCGTAAACATCTGCATCTAATACACCAACGTTAAAGCCCATTTTTGCTAATGAGATTGCTGTATTTGCTGTAATGGTAGATTTACCAACACCACCTTTACCAGATGCAATTGCAATAATATTTTTAATATTAGGTATTTCTTTTCCACGAATTTGATTCGGGTTTTCTTTAGCTGCAGGTTTTTCTACCTTTACATTTACTTTTACAGTAATTTGTTCGCTAACGTTTGTTTTAATTGCTTTTGCAATTTCGCCTTCAATTTTCTTTTTTGCTTGTAAAGTTGGGTTACTTATGGTAACATCAACCTCTACTTCGTCTCCAAAACTGACTACGTTTGTTATATTCTTATTTTCCACCAAACTTTTTCCTTCACCAGGTGCAGTAATGGTTTCTAATGCTTTGTATATATCTTGTTTTTTAAAACTCATTTCGAGATTCTAATTAGGATTAATTCTAAATTACAAAGATACTTTTAAAAATACTTTTAAGGAAATAATAGTAATCAATACTGTTATAAAAAATAGCTTAAAACTTTAAAAACAACACTTTATACGGGTTTTAATTTTTTTAATTATATTTGCTATATAAAATAACCCCCTATATTATGAAAAAAGCAAACGCCCTAACGTGTGCAGCACTATTATTATTACTTACTTTTAATTATCAATCAACTTTTTCTCAAGACATTGTAGCACTAAATACTGTTACAAATCTATCGTCTAAATCTTACGCAGCATTTAATAGCATTGTTTTAGAGTCTGCTACTTTAGAAGATGGTAAATACACCTACGACTTTAAAGAAAAAAAGATTTTAGTAGAAATTAAAAACGGTTTTTATAATGAATACCATCCTGAAAAGGAGTATATTAAAGCTAAAATTGATTGGATAACAAAGTTTAAATACAAACTTACTATTATTAGTCTTAAAAAAAAGAATGCTCCTTTAAAAGTTGGTAGCATACTTAATGGTGAAATTATAAAAATAAAAGGAAATGAATATTTTTATACCATTCTTTTGAATAATAAAACCGGAAAAGGAAGCTTTAAAAAAGTTAATTAATAAAACTACCTGTTGTGCATTATAAAAAAGCTGTTCATTGATTAAGAGAATCGTATATTTAATTGAATTTCAAACATTTAAATAGATGAACAGCTTTAGAGCAAATTACGAGAAAATTTTAGAGGTATTAAAG
>NZ_JAZGGG010000060.1:0-85427 GCF_036480315.1 Polaribacter sp. | reverse complement strand
GTTTTAAGACTAGAATACTCTCAAAATTAACCTCATTAACAATTATTCAATTCATTAATAAGTTTACTTTTGATAGAAATATTAACAACTTAAAAATTAGTATTATTTAAATGCACAACGGGTTAACCAAGTATAGATTCCTGCCTACGCAGGAATGACACGTTATTTTCCTTTAAAAGAAATTGTCCGTCATATTTACTCTCAATGAAATGCGTTAAAACTATGTTTCTATGTAGTGAAGAATTAAAAGAATTCTCCTTTAAATTCCCAAAACTGAATTAGGAATAAAACAAAATAGACAGAAGCTATAGAGAACTTTATAGTAGCTGAAGCTAAAAAACCAATAAAAGCACCAAAAGAAGCTTTTAATGCTCGGTTTGTGTCTTTACTATCGTACATCATTTCTCCAATAAATGCTCCAAAGAAAGCGCCCAACAACATTCCAAAAGGAATAGGAGAGAGTAAACCAACAATTAAACCAATTGTAGTTCCGTAAACTCCGTATTTAGTTCCACCAAAACGTTTTGTACCCATTGCTGGTATAAAGTAATCGAGAATCCATATGAGTATTGCTAAACCTAAAGTAATACCAAGAAAAGTCCAATCCATAGGAATAATTTTGGTTGTGTGTAATAATAATAAGCCAAACCAAGCAGTTAAAGGTCCTGGTAAAACAGGTAAAAATGAGCCAATAATGCCCAGGCAAACGAAAACGAAGCCTAGTAGTAATAAAAATATATCCATATTAATTTTAATAATTTACTAGCTATAGTTCAATAACCAAGCCAGTTTTCTAATAATAAGACGTTAGTAACAAAACATTGTTACAATAGTTTTTAACTATAAAATTAGTTTAAACTAAATATTTAGTTATATTTGTTGTGTTGAACTAAAAGTTTAGTTATAAATATGAATAAGCAATTAACAAAAGCAGAAGAGCAAATAATGCAAGTTTTATGGACTTTAGATGAAGCTTCTGTAAAAGAAGTTATCGAAAAATTACCAGAACCTAAACCTGCATACAATACAGTTTCTACAATTATTAGAATTTTAGAAAGTAAAGGGTTTGTAGGTCATAAACCTTTAGGTAGAGGGTTTATCTATCATATAATTTTAGATAAAGAAACCTATAGCAACCAAAGTTTACATAAACTAATGAACGGTTATTTCGATGGTTCATTTAAAAGTATGGTTTCCTTTTTTGTAAAAGAAAATAAAATGGATGTTAAAGAATTAGAATCTATTTTAAAGGAAGTGAATAAGAAAAAGTAAGCAATAATTTAGTGGCAGTTTGCAGTTTTTACTGTTGTGTGAAATAAATATTCATTTGCAGTGTTCAGTTCGCAGTAATCAGAGTTTAACAGTTTGAGTGAATTTTGAGGAACGAAAAATTTGTACCAAGAACTTTAAGTGTTCATATTTAATAATAAAGACTTCTCGATACAATTCTGCCCAAAAGCAGAATTACTAGAAGTGACTGTGTAAATAAAAAAAGAAAAATCTATGATAAATTACATATTACAAATCGTTTTGTTTCAAGTATTATTCTTGGCTATTTATGATTTTTTTTTAAGTAAAGAAACTTTTTTTAATAAAAACAGATGGTATTTAATAAGTACACCTGTTTTATCTTTTTTATTACCATTTGTAAAAATACCAACGTTTCAAAAAGCGGTTCCTCAAGAATTAATGATCTACTTACCAGAGATTTTTTTATCGCCAGAAAAAGTGATTCAGGAAGCAAATTGGTATCAATCTATAAACTACATAGATCTTTTATTTTGGGTTGGAGTTGTTTTTTTTACAGCACTTTTCTTTACAAAATTATTTAAAATAGCCAACTTAAAAAGAAAGTATGAAGTCGTTAAAAAGCCAAGTTACACCTTAATTTTATTGCCAAATGAAACAAAAGCATTTTCGTTTTTTAATTATATTTTCTTGGGAAAAGAAATTCCAGATTCTCAACAAGCTCAAATTATTGAGCACGAATTAGTTCACAGTAAACAAAAGCATTCGTTGGATTTATTATTCTTCGAGTTTTTAAAAATTGTAATGTGGTTTAATCCTATGATATTTTTATATCAGAAAAGAATAACCTTGGTGCATGAATATATTTCTGATGAAGTTGCCATAAAATCGGGTCCAAAAGAAAACTATATAAATCAACTATTATCTAACTTTTTTCAAGTTGAAAATGTTGCATTTATCAACCAATTTTACAAACAAACATTTATTAAAAAAAGAATTATTATGATGACGAAAAACAAATCAAAAAGAATGAATCAACTTAAATATTTATTGTTAATCCCAGTATTAGCAAGTATGGTTTTTTATACTTCTTGTGCTTCAAAACAAGTAAAAAAAGAAATTTCAGCACCTGAAAATTTATTAATTGAAAAGCAAAAAGTCAAAGAATTAGAACTGCAAAATATTGCTTTAGAAAATAAGATTTTGAAAGATTCAATTAATAAATTAAATGCAGACAGAGAATATCAATTAAAACAAGTGAAGTTTTTTAAGAGTAAGGTTTATGCTGAAATTTCAAAAAAGATAAAGAAAAATAAAAAAGGAGAAGCTGTTTCATTTATGACTATTGATAAAGTACCCACTTTTCCTGGTTGCGAGTCTGGAGATAAAGTATGCTTCTCTAAAATGGTTCAGAAACATTTTTCAAGAGAATTTGACTCAAGAATGGTAAATACACTTGGTCTAGAAGCAGGAAAGAAAAGAGTGTTTATTGGGTTTATGATAGATAAAGAAGGAGATGTTGTTGATATAAAAGCAAGAGCACCGCACCCTAAAATTAAAGCAGAAGTAATAAAGGTTATGAGTTCTTTGCCTAGAATGGTTCCTGGAGAAAATAATGGAGAAGTAGTGTCCGTTAAATACTCAATTCCGTTTACATTAAATGTAGATAAAACGAAATAACATACTATGAAAAAGAAAATTTTAGTTTTATTACTATTTGTAATTGTAAAAGTTGAAGCCCAGTCTTCAACTTTTACTGTTATAGATAGTTTGTTTGAAAAAGGTAGATATCAATTAGCACTAATGGAATTAGAAAAGATAAAGACACCTTCATTTTTATCAAATTATAAAACAGCCATTATTTATGAATCCATAGATAATTATAAAAGAACCGTTGAATATTTAGAGAGAGTATTGGTTTTTAAGGAGGATAAAAAAGCAAGCTTAAAGTTAGCTAAAAATTATCAACGCTTAAAAAAAACAAATAAATCAATAGAAATCTATGAAGAAATTTTAGCCAAAGATTCTTTGAATTTGGTATTGAAATATCAATTAGGTAAGTTGTATTTGTTAAAAAGAAAGCCTAAAAAAGCCATTCAGGTTTTTAAAGACTTGGTTCAAAAAGATTCTTTAAATGCTAATTATTCTTATCAATTGGGTTTAGGTTATTCTTTAAAAAATGATAGAAATAGAATGATTAATAGTTTTTTAGATACACATAGTAAAGATGCTACACATTTAAAAGTAATTATAAGATTGGCAACTAGTTTTAATAAATTAAAGGAACTAGATTCTACCACAATTTTTGTTGATAAAGGTTTGATGATAGATAAGAATAACATCAACTTAAATAAATTAAAAATCAATCAGTTTTATAGAGATAAAAAATATTCTGAAGCAATTCCGTTACTTTTAAATTTAGACAGCATCGATAAAAAAAGCACGTATGCTATTTCTATGTTAGGGAGAGTTTATTATAATATAGATAGTTTAAAACTAGCAAAGAAGCAGTTTGTGAAATTAAAGTATAAAGATAGAGAAGACTACAAACCTTATACTTATTTAGGCCACATTGCATTAAAAGAAAAGAATTATAAAACTGCAAGTATAAATTATAGTATGGCAACTTTTATCGGTAAAGATAGAAGAGATGAAGAATATTATGGTTTGGCAACCACTTATTTTGAAACTAAAAAACCAAAACTAGCTATTTTCAATTTTGATAAAGCATACAAAGAAAATTATAAGAATTACAAAGCTTTGTTTCAATTAGCAAAAATTTCTGATGATTATTATAAAGATAAAAAAATAGGATACACGCATTATTTAAAATACATAGAAAGGTTTGAGTCTAAAGATAAGGTTATGACTGATTTTGTAAAAAATAGAATTAAAGAGATAAAAAAGGATTATTTTTTGAAAGGAGAAAATTTAGAATAAAAGTCAACAAAATTTAGTAAATTCACGAAATAAATATATTTATGTTTTTGCGTATTTTTACTTTTTTAATTTTGATTATTTTATTCACTTCATGTGATAAGTTTTCATTTTCAAAAAACAAGAATAATCAACAAACTGTAGATACAATTGTCATTTTTTCTTCTGTAGATACATCACCTTCTTTCAAAATTTGTGATTCAATTATTGATAAAAATAAAAAAACAGATTGCTTTAGAACTTCAATACACCAAGAAATAGGAGTAGAGTTAAGTCAGTTTTCATTTTCTGTAAAAGATTCAATTTCTGAAATTATATATGTAGATTTAATTATTAATTCTAAAGGAGAGATTGTATTAGATAAAATTAAATCTCCAGAAAATATTAAAATAGCATTACCAGAGTTAGATAGCTTATTAAAAGTAAGTGTAAATAGCTTGCCAAATATTTATCCAGCTATTAAGAGAGGAATTCCTGTAACTACAAAATATACTTTACCAATAAAAATTGAATTAACTGAATAAAAAAAGCTCAAACAAGTTAATGTTTGAACTTTTATATTTTTATGTTTAATTCCTTAATTCAACATCTTCCAAAGTTTGTCTTTTAATTCTTGCAACCCTTTTTGGGCAACAGAAGAAATAAACAATGCTTCTACACCTTTTGGTAATTCTGCTTTTATTTCTGCTTGTAATTCATCATCTAACATATCCGATTTAGAAATAGCCAATAAACGGTCTTTATCTAACAATTCAGGATTGTGTTTTTTAAGCTCATTAAGTAGAATGTCGTACTCTTTATTAATATCGTCACTATCTGCTGGAATTAAGAATAACAAAGCAGAATTACGTTCTATATGACGTAAAAATCGATGTCCTAAACCTTTTCCTTCTGCAGCACCTTCAATAATTCCTGGAATATCTGCAATTACAAATGTTTGATGATTTCTATGTTCTACAATACCTAAATTAGGTTTTAAAGTAGTAAAAGCATAATCTGCAATTTTTGGCTTTGCAGAGGTTAAAACAGATAGTAAAGTAGATTTACCCGCATTTGGGAAACCAACCAAACCTACATCTGCTAATAATTTTAATTCCATACGAAACCAACCATCAATTCCGTCCATTCCTGGTTGCGAATATCTTGGTGTTTGATTTGTAGAAGATTTAAAATGCCAGTTTCCAAGTCCACCTTTTCCACCACGTAAAAGAACAACTTCTTTTTTGTCTTCTGTAATTTCTAAAATGATTTCGTCTGTATCTGCATCACGTATAATTGTACCTAAAGGTACATCTACATATATATCAGAACCATCTGCACCAGTACTTCTACTTGCGCTTCCACCACCACCACCATCTGCTCTAAAATGTCTTTTAAATTTTAGGTGAAACAGTGTCCACATGTTTTTGTCTCCACGTAAAATTATGTGTCCGCCACGTCCACCATCTCCACCATCAGGGCCACCTTTGGTAATGAATTTCTCTCTATGTAAATGCATAGAACCTTGTCCTCCTTTACCAGAAGAAGCGTATATTTTTATGTAGTCAACGAAGTTACCTTCTGTCATTATTTCTGTTTATGCGTTTATTTGTTTAATTGTTTATACGCATTTTTACGAATAAACAAATACACAGATAAACAATTTATAAAGTATCAAATACTTCTGCTATTCTTGTTGTAATATCTTCTATAGAACCAACACCATTAATTCCATAATATTTATTTTGAGCTTCAAAATAATGTTGTAAAATGGCAGTTTTTGTGTTATATTCGTTAAAACGATTTCTAATTTTACCTTCGTTAGTATCGTCTGTTCTTCCGCTTGTTTTTCCACGATCTAATAAACGTGTAACCAAAATGTCTTCTGGAACTTCTAAAGCAACCATTCCGTTAATTTGCTCTCCTTTATCGGCTAAAAAAGCATCTAAAGCTTCTGCTTGAGATTCAGTTCTAGGAAAACCATCAAAAATAAAACCGTTAGCATTTGTATTTTTCTCAACTTCAGCTTTTAGCATGTTAATAGTAACTTCATCCGGAACTAAATCTCCTTCATCCATATATTTTTTTGCCAATAAACCTAATTCAGTTTGGTTTTTAATGTTGAAACGAAAAACATCTCCTGTAGAAATATGTACTAAATTGTACATGTTTTTTAAGAATTCTGCCTGTGTTCCTTTTCCTGCACCTGGAGGGCCAAATAATACAATGTTTTTCATTTTTGGTTGTGTTGATAGTTGATATATTGCTGGATAGTTTCTTCCTAGTCCATTGTAATCTAATCCGTAACCAACAATAAATTTATCTTCAATACTTTTTCCGATATAATCTATTGGTAATTCTTTTCTAAATACGTCTGGTTTAAAAAATAATGTAGCAACTTTTAGTTGCTTTACATTTTTGTCTCTAAAGATATTATAAATTTCTTGGAGTGTATTTCCTGTATCAATTATATCTTCTAAAATTATAACAGTTCTATCAGTTAAATCTTCATTAATACCTACTAATTGTTTTACGTTTTCTGTAGAAGAAGTTCCTTGATAAGAAGCTAGTTTTACAAATGAAACCTCACAATTTCCATTAAATTCTCTAATAAAATCTGCAGCAAATAAGAAGCATCCATTTAAAATACCTACAAAAATAGGGACTTCATCTTTTGGTAAATCTGCTTTTACTTGTGTTGCTAAATGTTTTACTATAGCCGCTATTTCGCCTTTATTAATATAAGGCCTAAAGTATAAATCTTGAAGTTTAATAATACTCATAAGATTGCAAATATAGTTGCTAGTAATTAAATGAAAAAAACCGTTTTCCTGTGTTGAACTGATTTCAGTGTCACATAAGAAAACGGGTTTTTTATTATGTTAATTGAGAATTATTTATTCTTCTCTTCTTTTTTAGTTGTATCGTACATTATTGGTGTTGCCACAAATAATGATGAATAGGTACCAACTGCTACACCAATAATTAATGCAAACATAAATCCTTTAATAGAATCTCCACCAAATAAGAAGATTACGATCATAACTAATAATGTTGTTAAAGATGTATTTACTGTTCTTCCTAAAGTAGAGCTTAATGCTTTGTTTACAACATCACTATATTTCCAGTTTGGATATGATCCTGTAAATTCTCTAATTCTATCGAAAATAACCACGGTATCATTCAGTGAGTAACCAACTACGGTTAGAATTGCTGCAATAAATGATTGTCCGATTTCCATATCAAAAGGCATAAACTTATAAAATATAGAGAATACACCTAATACAATTAATACATCATGGAAAACTGCAACTACAGCTCCAATAGAAAAAGATACTTTTCTAAAACGTAATAATATGTATAAGAAAACTACTAATAAAGAACCTAATACTGCGTATAATGCTGATGTTTTAATATCATCTGCAATAGTTGGTTCTACTTTCATGTAACTCATTACACCAGCGCTTTCTTTCTCGAAACCTGGTTTAAAGTTTTCATAAGAAGTATCACCTAAATAAGATTTTAATCCTGTGAATAAAGATTTTTGAACCTCTTCATCTACATTTTGTCCTTCTTCATCAATTCTAAAAACTGTTGTTATTTTTAATTGATTATCAGGACCGTATGTTTTTACTTCTGGAGAAGTACCAAAAGCATCCTTTAAAGTACCTGCAACATCAGTAGCATTCATTGTTTGATCAAAACGAACAACATAAGAACGTCCACCTTTAAAGTCTACACCTTGTTTTAATCCAATTGAGAATATAGAAACGATTCCTGCAATAATAATTGCTCCAGAAATGATGTAAGCAATTTTACGTTTTTTCAAGAACTCTACATTAATATTTTGAAACCATCCTTTTGAGATAGAAGTATTGAAAGTTAAATTAGAACCTTTGTTAACTGCTCCATCAATTAAAATACGTGTAATAAACACAGCTGTAAATAATGAAGTTGCTATACCAATCATTAATGTTAAGGCGAAACCTTTAATTGGACCTGTTCCAAAAACAAATAAAATAATACCTGTTAATAAAGTAGTAATGTTTGCATCTATAATTGCAGATAAAGCCCCTTTTATAGAGAATCCTTCTTCTACAGATTGTTTTAATCCTTTCTTTTTGAATAGTCCTTCTTTAATTCTTTCGAAGATAATTACGTTTGCATCAACAGACATACCAATTGTTAAGATAATACCAGCAATACCTGGTAATGTTAACACAGCGTTGAAAGAAGCTAAAATTCCGAATAAGAATAAGATGTTTACAATTAATGCAATATCTGCATATAAACCAGCTTTACCATAGTAAAGAATCATCCAAATTAAAACTAAAAGAATAGCTAAACCAAAAGAAATAAAACTTGCATCAATTGCTTCTTGTCCTAAAGAGGGTCCAACAACTTCTGCTTGAATAATTCTTGCAGCAGCAGGTAATTTACCAGCCTTTAAAACTGTAGAAATATCTTCAGCTTCTGCAACTGTCATAGTTCCACCAGAAATAGAAGTTCTACCTGAAGTAATTGCAACACTTACCGTTGGTGCTGTATATACATAATCATCTAAAACAACTGCAATAAATTTGTTAGGTTGAGATGATAGGTCTGTGGTTAATTTCCCCCATTCTTTAGTACCATAACTATTCATTGTCATGCTTACTTCTGGTTTATTCATCTGACTGAATACTTGAGAAGCGTCTAAAATAACATCACCTTCAATAGCTGGTTTGTCATTTCTATTACTTTTTATTGCGTATAAACCAATTAATTCAGAATTGTCTGAACCTTTATTAGATTTATAATCCCATAAGAATTTAACATGTTTTAATTCATTTGGTAATAATGCTTTTACTTCTTTGTTTCTTAATAAGCTATTAACCATAGCTGTATCTAAAACTTTAGCTTGTGCAACTAAAGAGCTTAATTGTTGTTGAGATTGTGCTACATTTGGAAACAAATATGTAAATAAGTTTTTCTGAACAACTTTAGTAGAATCTGCAGATTCACCTAATAAATCATCAAGGTCATCTGTTTTAGTAGTGTCTTTTACTTGCTCTGTAGCTGTATCAACTTTTAAAAGTTCCGCAACTTTAGCATTTGCAGTAAAGAAGTAATTTTGAACTTCTGCATTTGAGTATACTTCCCAAAATTGTAATTCTGCTTTACTAGTAATTAACTTTGTTACACGTTCAATATCTTTAGCTCCTGGTAATTCAATTTGAATTCTACCAGAGTTACCAATTCTTTGAATGTTTGGTGAAGTAACACCAAATTTATCTATTCTACTTCTTAAAACTTCAAAAGCAGTACCAATAGAACTATTGATTTCTTCTTGTAAAGTTTCTTTAACGGTAATGTTTTCTTCGTTAAAAGATATTTTTTCGCTTAAAGCTTTTGTTCCAAAAATTGAAGGATCACTTAATTTAGTAGTTCCTGCAACTTTTTCAAACTCCTCAAAGAATAAGTCTAAATAATTAGCATTATCACTTTTTTGAGCCTCATCAGCTGCATTTAAAGCATTGTTAAAAGCTTCGTTTTTAGAATCGTTAGTTAAACTCTTTAAAACTTCTTTTACAGAAACTTGTAAAATAGCATTAATACCCCCTTTTAAGTCAAGACCAAGATTCATTTCTTTGTCTCTAACGTCATTGTAGCTATATTGAGCTATACCTAGATCAATCGTGTTTTTGTTACCGACACTATCTAAATACGTTCTTTCGAAAGCAGCCTTTTGTCTGGCGTTGTTATCAGTCACTTTTGCTTTTGCATATACTTTTGCATCATCTTCAACTTTATTGGCTAAAAATGTGAATGATAATTGGTATAAACTCACTAATCCGAAAAGGATTGCGAATACTTTAATAAGTCCTTTGTTTTGCATTGTTGTATTATTTTAAAGTCTAGTTTTCTTGAAAAACGAGCAAATATATAGCTTCTCGTAAAACTGACAATTTTTTTATGTATTGTTTTTTCTAATTATGATATTGATACACATTAATTTAAAGGGTTTTAAAAAATATGTAAACAAATAAATTTCTAAAGATAGCTTTTGTAAGGTCCAGCTCTAACTTCTGGTTCTTGGTGTGAAGTATAATCCTTTGTAAATGGATCGTTTTTATTAGCTTTATAAGCAGAAGTAAAAAGTTGATCTGCTTTATACGTTTCTAAATTTCTTATGGAAATATAATTGTAATTTGTTGTAAACCTGTCTGAATTAACTTTAATTTCAAATATATATTCATCATTTAGATTAGAAATATTAGTTTGATTTGTTACCTCATAAATATCAATATTATAAGTAGAAGTAGCTTTTTCTTTTTCTTTGTTCTCTGATTTTTTATTTAAAGTAAGTTGATTTTCTAATACAAGAGCCTCTTTAATATCAGTAGTATGAACGAAACTGTAATAAGAGATTTTTAGAGTTCCTTTTTGTGTTTCTTGAACCTTAATATTAGAAACTCCGACTTTTAAAAGTTTCTCTTTAATCGAAGTAATTGTAGCACTTATTTCTTGTTTGTTTATTTTAGTATCAACAAATTCCAAAACAATTTCTTGATTCGTTCTAGAAACTTGTTCTTGAAACGTACCTAAGTAGATCAGCATTAAAAATAGTGCACCGAAGTACAATTTTATTTTCATGCCTCAAATATATAAAAAAAGATTGCTTTTATATAGATAAAATGTAATCTTTAAAGTTACTGAATGTGTAGTAAAACTCTAAATATTTCTTTGGCATTTTTTATATCATAATAAAAAAACAGTTTCAACCCTTAAAATTAATTATCTTTAGTTTTTTAATTGATAAAATTACATTTCGAAAATAATATATATGACACATTTATCTGATATTGCAATTGCACAAGCCAAAAAACTAGAGCACATAAAAAATATAGCTGCAAAGCTAAAAGTTGAAGAAGACAGTATAGAAATGTACGGAAAGTACAAAGCAAAGTTGCCATTATCTTTAATTGATGATAAAAAAATAGAAAAGAACAATTTAGTTTTAGTAACTGCACTTACACCAACTCCAGCAGGTGAAGGTAAAACAACAGTTTCTATTGGTTTAACAGAAGGTTTAAATAAAATAGGAAAACAAGCAACTGTTGTTTTAAGAGAGCCTTCTTTGGGGCCTGTTTTTGGAATAAAAGGAGGTGCTGCTGGTGGTGGATATTCTCAAGTAGTACCAATGGAAGATATCAATTTGCATTTTACAGGCGATTTTAGCGCAGTAGAAAAAGCGAATAACCTACTTTCTGCATTAATTGATAATAACATACAAAGCAAAACCAAAAACTTAAATATTGATCCAAGAACGATTCTTTGGAAACGAGTGATTGATATGAATGATAGAGCTTTGCGTGATATTACAATTGGTTTGGGCGGCACAGCAAATGGAATCCCAAGACAAGAAGGATTTAATATTACTGCGGCATCTGAAGTGATGGCAATTCTATGTATGGCGTCCGATTTAGAAAACCTTAAAAAACGTTTAGGAGATATTTTTATTGGTTTTACTTATAAAAAAGAACCAATTTTTGCACGAGATTTAAACGCAGAAAATGCAATGGCTATTTTGTTAAAAGATGCAATTAAACCAAATTTAGTACAAACTTTAGAAGAAAACCCTGCAATTATTCATGGTGGACCTTTTGCAAATATTGCGCAAGGAACAAATACGATTATTGCTACTAAAATGGGGCTTTCATTATCTAATTATGTAGTTACGGAAGCTGGTTTTGGAGCAGATTTAGGAGCAGAAAAATTTTTGAATATTAAATCACAATTTGCCAAATTGAACCCTAAATGTGTGGTTTTAGTGGCAACCATTAGAGCTTTGCGTCATCATGGAGGCGCAAAACCAGATGCATATAATACTCCAGATTTAGAGAAAGTTACAGAAGGATTTAAAAATTTAGAAAAGCACATTGAAAATATTAGAAAATATAATATTGAACCTGTTGTGGCCATTAATTCTTTTATTTCCGATTCTATAGAAGAAGTGAATTTTGTAATTGAAAAATGTGCTAGTTTAGGTGTTGAAGCAGTTTTGTCTGAAGGTTGGGCAAAAGGAGGTGAAGGGACAAAAGATTTAGCAAAAGCAGTTGTAAATGTTGTTGAAAATAAAGCAACACAATACAAACCTTTGTATGATTGGAAATCTCCAGTAACAGATAAGATTGAAATTATTGCTAAAGAAATTTACGGCGCAAAAAACGTTGAGTATAGTAAGCAGGCACAATTAAACTTAAGAAGAATTAATAGACTTGGCTTTAATGATTTTGCTATTTGTATGGCAAAAACACAAAAATCGTTTTCAGATAATGAAACTTTAATAGGAAGACCAGAAGGATTTACAGTTACTGTAAGAGAAATTGAAATAGCAGCGGGTGCACAATTCATCATTCCTATTTTAGGAAAAATGATGCGCATGCCAGGTTTACCATCAGTTCCTGCTTCAGAAAATATGACAATAGATAATAACGGCGTCATTTCTGGTTTGTCTTAAAAAAGATTTATTTTGAAAAGAATTATTGTTACAGTTTCTAATGATTTAGTAACAGACCAACGAGTAGATAAAGTTTGTATGACTTTGTTTAATGCTGGTTTTGATGTGCTTTTAATTGGTAGAAAATTACCAAAATACAAACTGATTTCTAGAATCTACAAAACGGAAAGAATATCACTTTTTTTTAATAAAGGATTTTTGTTTTATGCAGAATTTAACATTCGATTATTTTTTGTGTTACTATTTTTGAAGAAAGATTTGTTACTTTCTAATGATTTAGATACACTTTTACCAAACTATTTAATTAGCAAATTACAACGTAAAAAAATCGTTTATGATAGTCATGAATTATTTTCTGAAATTCCAGAATTAGTAGAACGCCCTTTTGTAAATAAATGTTGGACTTTTCTAGAAAAATGGATCTTACCAAATCTTAAAAATTCTTATACAGTTTGCCAAAGTATTGCCGATTATTACAATGAGAAATATCAAACAAATTTTAAAACAATTTTAAATTTACCAACTAAAAAATCAGTTTTAAAAGGAAAACTTCCTTTTAAAACTGATAGTAAAAAAATAATTTTATATCAAGGAGCTATTAATATTGGGCGTGGTTTAGAATTGATGATTGATACGATGCTGTTTTTACCAAATCATCTTTTAGTAATTATTGGAAATGGAGATATCTATGAAGATTTGCAAAAGCAAGTAGTAGGTAATAATAAAGTAGAAAATATTTTTTTTCTTGGTAAAATGTTGCCTTCAGAATTACATCAATTAACGCCTTTAGCAGATTTAGGAATAAGTATAGAAGAAGATTTAGGCTTGAATTATAGATTTGCATTGCCAAACAAAATTTTCGATTATATTCAAGCAGAAGTTCCTATTCTGGTTTCTGATTTGCCAGAAATGAGAAACGTTGTTTTAAAACATAAAGTAGGCGAAATTGTATCAGACAGAAATCCTGAAATGTTAGCAAAACAAATTTTAAACCTTGTAGGAAAAGACTTTTCTTCAGCATTAAAAATTGCAAAACAAGAATTAATTTGGGAGCATCAAGAAGAAAAATTAATAGATATTTTTACTAATTGTAAATAACTATTTTTTGTATTGATGTGGATTTTCACGAATTCCTTTTTTGAATAGCTTTCTTACAAAAGAACGCAAATTATTATCAATTTGTAAGATAAAATCTTTCAGTTTTTCTGTTGGTCTTCCTCTAAAAGTAGTTACATGAAAAGAATCTGAATCCAATAATGGGTTGTCAGAAAAATAATAATTAGAAACGCAACATCTTACTTTGTCTACTGTAACTTTACTAACAGAATGCCAAGATTTATTATGAGTTGTCATAACAACTAATCTATTAAACTTACTTGTAATTGTAATTTGTTTTTCTTGTAAACCTTTTGGCCAAACTTCTAAATTACCGCCATTTTCCTGCTCCCAATCTGGCGTTGTGTAATACAATAAATTTAAAACGCGCCATCTATTTCTATCCTTATCATGAGAATTGTCTAAATGAGGATTTAAAAAATTGTCTTTTGCCATTAATGATAAACCACCAGCATATAAGTTTTTATCAGGAAAAACAGCATCAATATTACAAATTTCTGAAACTAATTTCACGACTCTTTTATCTTGAAAAGCATATGTAACTTCTTCTAAAAGAGAATTGTATTTATCCATTTGAAAAGCAGTATATTTCTTTTCTCTAATGCTTTTTCGTTGAACTGTGTCTTTAGTTTTTGGGAAATTATTATGGATTTCTAATGCTAAATTATTAGGTAGTAAATCATCTAAATAAAAGAAACCTATCTCATTTTTATGTGCAGCAAATTGTTTTTTTAAAACAGCATTATTGCTTTCTAAATTAGTTAAAATAAGTGTTGCTATTTCTTTTCGGGTGAAAACCATAATTCTTTTTAAGAAAGTATAAATGTATTCATTTTTTAAATTTTACATTTGTATTTAATGAAAAAAAGTATTCATCTTGTTTCTTTTGATATTCCTTATCCACCAAATTATGGAGGAATCATAGATGTTTTCTTCAAAATAAAAGAACTTAACAAGCTAGGTGTCGCTATTTATTTACATACCTATATTTCTGATGATAAAACCAAACAATCAACTCTAGAAAAGTATTGTAAAAAAGTGTTTTATTACAAACGAAAAAACAGTTTTTTATCGTTGTTTTCCAGATTACCATTTAGAGTAAAGAGTAGAAGTAGCAAAGAGTTAGTTATTAATTTAAAGTCATTTGAAATACCAATTATTATTGAAGGCTTACATTCAGCTTATCCACTTGTAAAATTTAATTATAAAAAAACTTATGTAAGAACACATAATATAGAACACAATTATTTTTTTGGATTGTATAAAAGTGAAAAAAATCTACTAAAAAAAGCATTTTTTTATCTTGAAGCAATGAAGTTAAAAAAGTTTGAAAGTATTCTAAAAAGAGTAACTGGGATTTTTACGATTTCTCCTTTTGAACAAAACTATTTTTCTGAAGTATATGGCGAAAAAACGAATTATATTCCTGTTTTTCATCAAGCTAAAAAAATTGAGAGCAACCTTAAAAAAGGAACTTTTGTTTTATACCACGGAGATTTAAGAGTTGCAGATAATGTTAGAGCAGCATTGTTTTTAATAGATGTTTATAAAGAAACTTCATTTGAATTTATTGTTGCAAGTAGCTGTAAGAATAAATATGTTTTAGCCGAAATAGAAAAATATAAGAATCTTTACTTTGAAGATATTCCAACTCAAGAAAGTTTGGCTAAATTATTTGAAAAAGCACATGTAAACACATTACTAACTTTTCAAAAAACGGGAATAAAATTAAAGTTACTAAATACCTTATATCAAGGAAAACATATTATTGTAAATTCAAAAATGATTGAAGATACCGGTTTAGAAGATTTTTGTGAATTGGCAAATACCAAAAATGAAATTTTAGAAAAAACTACAAAATTATTTTCTAAAGACTTTTCTAATCAACAAATTGTTTTGCGCCAAGAAACATTAAAGGATTTTAATCCAACAGAAAATGCACAAAAAATGATAAATATTATTTTCCGCTAAAGATTATGTAGTAGCTTGTTGGGCAACTTCAAACAATTCTCCACCTTCACATTTTAGTGTTTTTTGCTTAAACTTTACAATAAGTTGATAATCGTGAGTTGCCATTAAAATGGTTTTTCCACTTTTATGAATTTCATTTAAAAGCTCCATTACCTCTAAAGATGTTTTTGGATCTAAATTTCCTGTTGGTTCATCCGCCAAAATTAATTCAGGGTCATTTAATAACGCTCTTGCAATAGCTACACGTTGTTGTTCTCCACCAGAAAGCTCGTAGGTTTTTTTGTAATACTGCGCTTTCATACCAACTTTGTCTAAAACTTCATTTATTTTAGATTTTATTTCTTCTTTGTTTTTCCAGCCTGTCGCTTTTAAAACAAATTCTAAATTTCCGAAGACAGTTCTGTCGCTTAATAATTTAAAATCTTGAAAAACAATTCCTATTTTTCTTCTTAAAAACGGAATATCTTTGTCTTTTAAGTTTTTTAAATCAAAATCTACAATATTTCCAATTCCTTTTTGAAGTTGTAAATCTCCATATAAGGTTTTCATTAAGCTACTTTTTCCACTACCAGTTTTTCCTATTAAATAATAAAAATCACCTTTATTAATAGATAAATTCACTTTAGATAAGACCAAATTATCTCTTTGATAAATTTCTGCATTTTCTAAATGTAAAACTGGTTTTTCCATAAGATGAATAGTTTTTTACAAACTTATAAGTTTCTGATGATTTTCTATCAATAATTACAAACTATTCTTATTTTTGAGTTAAAATTATAACATTTTTTTTCTTCCTCCATCAAACAAAACTAAAAAATGTTCGTTATTCATTTTGAGTATCAAAAATAATTGTATGAAGTTTGGTTTTAATAGAAAACAGTTTCTATTCTTTTTTATTTTATTACTATCTGTATCTGGTTATAGTCAGCAATCTGTTGGCGAAACAAATATTTTAACAGATTATAATAATGCGTTGCAATTGTTTTCTAACAAAGCATATGCTGCTGCTCAAAAAACTTTTTCGGAAGTTAATAAAGCGGCTACCAATAGTTCTAATTTAAAATCTGATGCTGCTTATTATGAAGCAATGTGTGCTGTAAAGTTAAATCAGCCAGATGCAGATAAGAAAGTATTGGCTTTTGTTGACAAAAACCCTAATAGTAGTAAAAAAAATAAAGCCTATTTTAATGTCGCTAACTATTATTTTGCGAATAAAAAAGCCGCGTATGCTCTAAAATGGCACAAAAAAGTAAATATAGATTTACTTTCTGTAGAAAACAGAAAAGAATTAAATTTTAAAATGGGTTACGGTTTATTGGTAACTAAAAAGTACACTTTAGCAAAAGATCATTTTTTAGAATTGATAAACGACCCAAAATACGGTAACGATTCTAGATACTATTATGGATACATCGCATACAAATTAGAAGATTACGGAATTGCAGAATCTACATTAAAGGAAATTGCAGATAATGATACGTATCGTTTAGAGATTTCTTATTATTTATTAGACATCACTTTTAAAGCAGGTAAATTTGAGCGCTGTACAATTGTTGGAGAAGAACTTTTAAAAATAGTAAAAAGAAAAGAGCGTTCAGAAATTTCTAAAATAGTAGGCGAAAGTTATTTCAACTTAAAACAATACAACGAGGCAATTCCATTTTTAAAGGAATACAAAGGCAAAAAAGGAAAATGGAATAATACAGATTTTTATCAATTAGGATATGCGTATTATAAACAAAATGATTTTGAAAATGCCCTTAACTATTTTAATAAAATTATAGATCAGAAGAACAATGTTGCACAAAATGCCTACTATCATTTAGGCGAATGTTATTTAAATTTAGATAAAAAAACAGAAGCTTTAAATGCATTTAAATCTGCTTCTGAAATGAATTTCGATAAAGTGGTTCAACAAGATGCAGCTTTAAATTATGCAAAATTAAGTTATGAAGAAGGAAATCCTTTTAAAAGTGTAGCAGATGTTTTACAAGATTACTTAAAAGCTTATCCAAAATCAAAAGCTTATGATGAGCTTAGTAAGCTGGTGGTTTCATCGTTTATACACCAGCAAGATTATGAAGGTGCTTTAGCGTTTTTATCAAAAAAGAAATCTAAAGAGAATATTGCTATGATTTTAGAAATTTCTTTTTATAGAGGTATTCAGTTATTTAATGAAAAAAAATTAAAAGAAGCTTTGCCTTTTTTTACAACCAGTAAAAATTCTTTAGATTCAGAAATTAACCAAAAAGCCCAATATTGGGAAGCGGAAACTATTTATAGATTAGAAAATTACAAAGATGCATTGACAAAATTTGTGGTACTTCAAAAGTTTATAAAATCTGATAAAGATGAATTTTCATTGGTGAATTATAACATTGGTTATAGTCATTTTAAATTGAAAGAATATGAAGAAGCAACATTCGCTTTTCAAAATTTTTTAAAAATAGATGCTATAGAAAATGATGTAAGAGATGATGCTTTGGTTCGTTTAGGAGATAGTTATTTTGCCATAAGAGAATATGAAAATGCTGTAAAATCGTATCAAAAAGTGATAGATGTTTATGGTTCTGGTGCAGATTACGCGCAGTATCAAATAGGAATGAGTTATGGTTTTACAGATGAAAATGATGCAAAAATTGTTGCTTTAACAAAAGTGGTAAACGATTATCAAGTTTCTTCTTTAAAAGATGATGCTTTGTATCAATTAGCAATTACATATACAAAGCTTAAAAATAATAAAAAAGCGCATCAAGCTTTTGATAGATTGTTAGACAAACACCAAAAAAGTATCTTTTTACCAAAAGCTTTGGTTCGTCAAGGATTGTTGTATTATAATGATAATCAGAATCAAGAGGCGTTATTAAAATTTAAACAAGTAACAAGTCAGTTTCCGAATTCTCAAGATGCTTTTGAGGCAGTTGCAAATGCCAGAAACATTTACATTGATAATGGTAATTTAGAAGATTATGTAAATTGGATTAAAGACCTAAAATTTATAAATATTACAAATTCAGATATAGACAATACTACTTTTGCCGTTGCAGAAAAATTGTATTTCGGTTCTAAAAATGGAGATGATATTATAAACAGCTTATTCAAGTATACAAGAAGTTTTCCAACCGGAATTCATAAATTAAAAGCAAATTACTATTTGGCAGATATTTTATTTAAGGTGAAAGAGTTTGATAAAGCTGCAGCGAGTTATGAAATTGTTCTAGAAGAAGAGCAAAATGAATATAGTGAAGAATCCTTGAGTAAGTTATCCCAGATATATTTACAAAAGGGAGATTTTAATAATGCCCTTCCACTTTTAGATAGATTAGAACAAGAAGCCTATTCAACAGAAAATGTACTCTTTGCCCAAAGTAATTTAATGAAAGGATATTATGAAACGGAAGCGTATGATTTTGCCATTGAATATGCTAAAAAAATATTGCAGAGAAATAAATTGGAAAAAGATTTAGAATACGATGCAAAAACAATTATTGCTCGTGCATCTTTTAAAACTGAAGACTTTTTAACTGCTGAAGAATATTATAGAGAAGTAGAAAGAAATGCTACTGGAGAATTAAAGGCAGAAGCATTGTATTTTAATTCGTTTTTTAAAAATCAGCAGCAAGATTATACAGACTCCAATAAAGTGGTGCAAAATTTAATAGCCAATTATTCAGCTTACAAATATTGGGCAGTAAAGAGTTATGTAATAATGGGTAAAAATTATTATGGATTAAAAGATGTGTATCAAGCTACTTTTGTGTTAGAAAACGTGATTAAAAACTTTGATAATTTTGAAGATATTGTTGCAGATGCACAAAAGGAATTAGACCTTATAAAAGAAAACGAAGCCAAAACAAATAATTCTGTTAAATCAATTAAGACAGAAACTACAAAAAAAGAAAATTAAAATGAAAAAAGGCTTCACTATACTACTAATTTTATTGGGCATTATTTCTATTAAGGCACAAGAAACACCTGTAGAGAAAGTTAAAGATACAGTTAAAACAGAGGTTGTAGAGGTTGTAACTAAATACAATCCAAAAATTGCAGATGCAAACAAAATTAAAAAGAATCCTAGAGTTAAGTTAGTTGAGAAAAGTGAAAAAAAGAAATTAAAATATACTATTTTTTCTGCACCAGTAGCTTCAACTTTTGTTCCCAAAAGTGGTGTTGTTAAAGGAATTGATGTTGGTGTAAAAGAGCGTATTTATAAAAATTATTTAGCAGCGGGTTATGGGAATTATGGAACTACTTTTGTTGAGGCATTTTTACACCATAGTACACGTTTCGAAAGCGAATTTGGTTTGTCTGCTAAATATTTAGGATCTGAAGATAAGGTTAGACAGTCTGTTTTAAATAGTAATTTTTCTAATCTAAATGTAGGTGTTTTTTACAAACAAGAAGACCGTTATTTCGATTGGAAAGTAAGTTTAAATTCTGAAAAGAATCAATACAATTGGTATGGATTGCCAGACAAAGTATTTGCAGAAACTACTGTAAATTCAATAAATGAAAAACAAACGTTTAATTATTTTAATGCTATTGGAGAATTCAAGTTTAAAGATTCTTACATAGATTTTGGTAAACTTTCTGTATCATATTTTACAGACGATTATAAAAGCACAGAGGTTTTAGCAAAATTTGATGCAAAATTAGATTTTCCGTTAGATTTTTTAGGACCAAACTTAAATGATATTTCTATAATTTCTAGTGTAGAATATTTAAAAGGTGAGTTTAAGAATAGTTATAAAGATGAAAACCCTCTTAAATATGGTACTATTACAGCAAAAATTAATCCAGAATATAAAGTATCTTATATAGGTTTTGCATTTAAAGCTGGTTTTAAAACCTATGTTTCTTTAGATTCAGAGAATGCAGCTAATAATATCTTTTTGTTTCCAGATTTACTACTTCAAAGACCAATTATACTTGGTTATCTTAATATTTATGGTGGTTTAACAGGAAATCTACATACCAATACTTATAAAGATTTTACAGAAGAAAATCCGTTTGTTTCTCCTACATTATTCATAACTCAAACTGCAGAAGAAACCAGTTGGTTTATAGGCCTTAATGGAAAAATCACAAATGATATAAGCTTTAATTTAAAAGCGAGTGCTAAAAATGAAGAAGATAAACCTTTGCTTTTAAGAAACGCTTCTAAATCAGACGGTTTAACAGCAATTGTAAATAATTCACTTTTAAAAGGATACGAATTTGGAAACTCATTTAGTGTCTTTTATGACGATGTTAAAACAACATCTTTGTTTGCTGAATTACAGTATGATTTTTCAAGGAGAATTACTTTTAGTACACAAGTTCAATTTGATAATTATACAGTAGACAATGCTTTAACAGCATGGAATTTACCAACACTACAAGCGTCATTTAAAGCCGAGTATAAAAAAGATAAATGGTATGCTACTGCAAATGCTTTTTATGTAAGTGAAAGACAAGACGGATTATATAATGGAGAATTTCCTTCAAGCTTTAGTGGAATACAAACCATTGATTCTTTTATTGATGTTAATTTAAATGGAGGATACCATTTTAATGATAAATTTTCTGCTTTCTTAAAAATGAATAATATTTTAAATACAGAATATCAGCGTTTTGTGAATTTTGACACGCAAGGTTTTCAAGTATTAGGAGGAATTACTTATAAATTCGATTTTTAAATTGTGAAAAATAGTAACTTGTAAATCACCTTTTTACTATATTTACTATATTTACTTTATGTATTATTATTTAATTATTGGACTTCAAATTTTCTGTGTCTATCATGCTTACAAAAATAGTAGTAATTATTATTGGTACTTTATCATTTTTTTTATTCCTTTAATTGGCTGTGTTGTTTATCTTTTAACACATGTTATCAATAAAAGAGAAGTTGCAAACATCACTGATGAAATTGTAACAATTATAAACCCAACCAAAAAAATTAAGGATTTAGAACAAAAGTTAAAATTTTCTAATACTTTTGAAAATAGAGTTAATTTGGGTGACGCTTTTTTAGAAATTAGAGATTATCCTAATGCAATGTTTCATTATGAAAAATCTCTAAAGAGTAACTTTAAAAATGATCCTTTTACTTTAAATAAGTTGATTAAATGTTATTTTGAAACTAGTGATTTTGATAAGGTTATTGAGATTACTAACAAAATTAATTTAGATAAAGATTTTAAAGAATCTATTTATTATTATGGATTAGCTTTAGAAGAAAAAGGTAATATAGAAGCTGCCGAAATTCAATTAAAAAAGATAGATACAAGGTATTCTAATTATGATGAAAGAATTGAGTTTGCAAAGTTTTTAATTAGAAGAGATAAAAGTTTAGATGCTAAAGAAGTTTTAGAAGAAATTCTTTTAGAAATAAAATCGATGATAAAACAGAATGCCAGAAAACACAGATATATAGTTTCTGAAGCAGAAAAAATTATGAATGAAATCTAACTTGTTTACATTTTTTTTTCATCTTTTTATTATTTTAATTTTAACAATTGTTACACAAACTGGAGGGATTGTTTACCTAATTTCATTATTTGTAATCAGTAAGAAAAAAACGAGTCACAAGATTAAGAGGTTTGTTTTTTTTACAATACTATATTTTTTTACTACTTTTTTAATAGTTCCCAATACGGCTCCTTTTTTTGGAAGAATCAAAATTAAAGATAATCATAGAGTTAAAGGGCATAGTTTTATCACCAAATTGTGTAATAGAAATTATGTAAGACCCAAACTACATAGTGTTTTAACGGATGTTTCTTTGAGGGTAAATAAAGAATTTCCAGAAATAAAAATTATTTATTTAGATGCTAGTTTTCCTTTTTTTGATGGATTTCCATTACTTCCGCATTTAAGTCATAATGATGGAAAAAAAATAGACATTTCTTTTATTTATGAAGATGAAAAGGGTAAAGTAACAAATTTAAAACCTGCTAATAGCGGTTATGGTGTTTTTTCGAATCCAAAAAAAGGAGAAATTAATCTACCCAAGAACTGCAAAGAAAAAGGTTATTGGCAATACGATTTTACAAAGTATTTTACATTTGGTAATTTAAATAAAGACTTAAAACTGTCAGGAAAAGCAACAAAAATACTCATTCAGAAGATTATAAATAACAATAACGTAAGTAAATTATTTATTGAGCCTCACTTAAAAAACAGGTTAAACCTTAATCATAATAAAATAAGATTTCACGGTTGTAGAGCAGTTAGACATGATGATCATATTCATTTTCAAATAAAATAATTTCTCATTTCATTTTTGTAGCTTTAGCAACTCAAATAACTATCTACAAAATGAAAAAAATTACTTTCTTATTTTTAATATCACTATTCATTTCTTCTTGTAATCAACAAACAGATAAAGTAATAGATACTATTTCTTTATCTTCAGAAGAGAAAATTGACTCTACAAACATTAAAACACTTTTTAATAGTGCATTAACCGAAGGAGAATCTTACGAATGGTTAAGAGATTTAACTCAAAATATAGGTAGTAGATTATCTGGTTCACCAGAAGCAGCAAAAGCTGTTGTTTGGGGAGAAAGACTAATGAAAGAAGTTGGTTTAGATTCAGTTTGGTTACAGCCAGTAATGGTTCCACATTGGGTTCGTGGTGAAAAAGAAGTTGCAACTTATACAACAAACGGAACGCAAAAAGATGTGCCAATTTGTGCTTTAGGATTTTCTATTGCAACTCCAAAGTCAGGAATTTTAGCGGAAGTTATAGAAGTAAAAAGCCTGAAAGAAGCTGAAGAAATGGGAGAACAATTACGAGGTAAAATTGTGTTTTTCAATGGGGCTTTTGATAATACCTTAATAAATACATTTAAAGCTTATGGAGGTTGTGTTGGTCAGCGTTATTCTGGCGCAAGAATTTGTGGTCAATTTGGTGCAAAAGCAGTAATTGTACGTTCTATGACAAATGCTATCGATGATTATCCGCACACAGGAACCATGAGTTATGGTGATATTCCTAAAGATCAATACACACCTACAGCTGCAATTAGTTCTAGAGCAGCAGAGATTTTAAGTGCAGATTTAAAGAAGACGCCTAATTTAAAATTCTACTTTAAACAAAGCTGTAAAACTTTACCCAATGCACCATCTTTTAATGTTGTTGGAGAAATTAGAGGCTCTGAAACGCCAGAAAATGTTATGGTTGTTGGAGGGCATTTAGACTCTTGGGATTTAGGTGAAGGCGCTCATGATGACGGAACCGGAATTGTACAATCTTTAGAAGTTGCTTACTTATTCAAAAAGAATAATATTAAGCCAAAAAACACCTTAAGAATTGTGTTTTTTATGAATGAAGAAAACGGTACAAGAGGTGCTAAAAAATATGCTGAATTGGCAAAACTGAATAAAGAAAACCATATTGGTGGTTTAGAATCAGATGCTGGAGGTCATACTCCAAGAGGTTTTTCAATTGATGCAAATTTATCAAATACAAAACTTCTAAAAAGTTGGAAAAAATTACTGTCTCCTTATGGTTTACACGATATTGACAAAGGTGGAAGTGGTGCAGATATTGGTCCGTTAAAAGACGATCATGTAACTTTAGTGGGTTACAGACCAGATTCTCAAAGATATTTTGATTATCATCATACAAGCACAGATACGTTTGATAAAGTGAACAAACGAGAACTAGAATTAGGAAGCGCATCTATGGCAAGTATTGTGTATTTAATGGATAAATACTTATATAATAATACACCTGTAAAACCATAATTTTATGGAAATCTTCATCCTCATTCTTAAAATCATTTTAGGTATCTTTTTCTGCTTTGCAGGAATTATGCACATTGTAAAACCAAAGTTTTTTAAACATTTTATTCCTGAATTTTTACCTAAATTATTGGTGAATTACCTTGCAGGAATTGTTGAGGTTGGTTTAGGATTGGGTTTGTTTTTTTCTTCAACATCTAAAAATGCAGCAGGAGGGATTTTTATCTTGTTAATTCTATTTCTTCCCATTCATATTTGGGATTTTACCAAAATTAGACCTGCAATTGGTTCTAAAAAAGTTGCCATTGTTAGAATACCATTACAGTTTCTATTGATGTATTTAGTATATTTAATTTATATGAATTCTTAAATCTATTTCTAAGTGAAAAATATCTTCTCAATTTTAGTTTTCTCAATTTTAATATTTTCTTGTAAGAAAGAACAAGTTAATTTAATTGTTATAAATGCTAATGCATATACTGTAAATTCTAATTTTGATAAAGCGCAAGCTTTTGCCATTAAAGACGGAAAATTTATTGCAGTTGGTACCAATGATAAAATTCAGAAAGAATATCAATCAACAAAAGTTATTGATGCAAAAAACCAAACAATTGTTCCTGGTTTAATTGATGCCCATTGTCATTTTTTTGGAATGGGAATGCAGCAACAAAAAGTCTCGTTAGAAGGAACAAAAAGTTACGATGAAGTTTTGCAGAAACTTGTAGCTTTTCAAAAAGAAAAAAACACTAGATTTATTACAGGTAGAGGTTGGGATCAAAATGATTGGGAAGTAAAAGAATTTCCAACAAAAGAAAAATTAGATAAATTGTTTCCTACAATTCCTGTTGCAGTAAGAAGAGTTGACGGACATGCATTATTGGTAAATCAAGCGGCAATAGATCTATCAGGAATTACTAAAGATACAAAAGTTTCTGGAGGAGAAATCATCCTAAAAGATGGAAAAATGACAGGTGTTTTAATAGATGCTGCTATGGGTTTTATAAATGTACCTAGCGCTACAAAAAAAGAAACAATTCAAGGTTTATTAGATGCTCAAAAAAGAGCTTTTTCTTATGGCTTAACAACAGTAGATGATGCTGGTTTAGATAGAAATATAATTGAATTAATAGATAGTTTGCAACAAGTAGGAAGCTTAAAAATGCGTATTTACGCAATGGTTTCTGGTGATAATCAAAAACAAATAGATTATTATATTGATAAAGGAATTATAAAAACGGAAAAATTAAACGTGCGTTCTTTTAAGATATATGGAGATGGCGCTTTAGGTTCTAGAGGTGCAGCAATGAGAAAGTCTTATTCAGATAGAGAAAATCATTTTGGAGCCTTAATTTATGCACCAGAGAGGTATAAAGAAATTGCAAAACAAATTGCAGCTTCAGAATTTCAGATGAATACACATGCAATTGGGGATTCTGCAAACACTTGGATGCTTAAAACATATAAAGAAGTTCTTAAAAACGCTAAAAATAGACGTTGGAGAATTGAACATGCGCAAATAATATCAAAAGAAGATTTCAAAAATTTTGATAATATTTTACCTTCTGTCCAGCCAACACATGCAACTTCAGATATGTATTGGGCAAAAGATAGAGTAGGAGCAGAAAGAGTACAAGGCGCATATGCTTTTAAAGATTTATTAATGCAATATGGAAAAATAGCTTTAGGAACAGATTTTCCGGTAGAACAAGTAAATCCGTTTTTAACATTTTATGCAGCTACTATTAGAAAAGATATTCATAATTATCCTGAAAATGGATTTCAAATGGAAAATGCTTTAACCAGAGAAGAAACATTAAAAGGAATGACTATTTGGGCAGCTTTTTCTAATTTTGAAGAAGAAGAAAAAGGTTCTATTGAAGTTGGTAAGTTTGCAGATTTTGTAATATTAAACCATAATATTATGGAAGTTAATGGAACTAAAATCCCTAATACGAAAGTAATTTCAACTTTTGTGAATGGTGAAAAGGTTTATTAATAATTTCAAATTATATTTGTCATCAAATTAAAAATTAAAAAAATGAAACCATATTTATCTATATTTTTTATAGCATTACTTTTTGTTTCTTGTTCTAAAGAAGAAACATTATTTGAGCCTCAAACAGAAGCGGATATTATTAAATATATTGCAGATAATAATTTAGAAGCAAAAAAAACAAGTTCGGGTTTGTATTATGTAATTGAAAAAGAAGGTTCAGGGCAAAACCCAACAGCAAATTCTAATGTTACTGTTGCGTATAAAGGTTATTTTTTAAATGGAAGAGTTTTTGATCAAAACTCAAGTGGTTATACAACTAGTTTGAGGCAAGTTATTCCGGGTTGGACAGAAGGGATTCAGCTTTTTAAAGAAGGTGGAGAGGGGGTTTTGCTAGTTCCTTATAATTTAGGTTACGGAAGTAATGGAAATGCAGCTATTCCTGGTGGATCTGTTTTAGTTTTTGATATTAAACTAATTAGTATAAATTAAACTTCTTATTTTATTAAACAACAAAAAAGCGAAACTTATTAGTTTCGCTTTTTTGTTGTTTAAAACCTTTTAAATAGGTTATTTTATAATTACCTTTTTTGTGTAATTTCCTTTATCAGAACTTACTTTTAAATAATAAATTCCGCTAGAAAATTGAGAAGTATTAATCTCTAAAGGCTTTGTTAAGCTTGTTTCTTTGTTGTAATATAATAATTGTCCGTTTGTGTTAAATAACCTAATAGCTACATTATTAGATTTATCCCAAGAGATATTTAATTTAGAGCTCGCAGGGTTAGGATAAACATTCAAAGATTCTAGAATATGACTGTCAATATTTAAAACACCATTAGATCTAGGTGATTTCCAAATACCTCTACCATAAGTTGAAACATATAAATTATTATCTGCATAATTTATTTCTAGTTCTGTAACCCTAACATTAGGTAAGCCAGTATTGAAAAGGTTCCATTCTGTAAACTGATTGTCTATATAGTATACTCCATAATCCATTCCTAAATACAAGCCGTCTCTTCCGTTGTTATCCCAAACTAAAGCAAAAGCTGTAAAGTTTGGTAAATTGTTACTATAACCAGACCAAGTATCTCCAGCATCTGAAGTTATATATACTTTTTCTGCAGAGCCTGTAACTGCAATAGCCACTTTTAAAGGATTTGTTGGGTGAACAGCAATACTATTTATTGTTCCTGTAAAACCAGTTATTTCAGTCCAAAAACTTCCAACAGCAAATTTTTTATAATGATACATTTTTCCACCTTCAGTAGAAGCATATATATAATCTTTATCAGAAGGAGCTATCTTAATTTGATTAACGAAACTATTATCAAAATCAAAATCATCTGCTGTCCATGTACTTCCTGCATCTTCAGATCTATGAATTTTTCTTCCTGCAAAATATAAGGTTCCTGTATTATCTTGTTCAAATATTGTTACAAAATTAGTTTGTTCTATACTTGGCAAAGAAGTTCTAGTGGTTCCTTGGTCAATTGATTTATACATACCACCTTGTTGTGTACTACCGTATAGTGTATTTGAATCATTCACATCTACTAAAGATTCAAATCCATCAGCGCCAAGCCAATCAGCCCAAGTTCCATCACTTCTATAAACAGAAGAACCATTATCTTGCGCTCCTGCTGAAATTATTACAGGGTCAGTTTGTGAAACACCTAAAAAGTAAAATTGTTTAATTCCTAAACCAGTAGTTAAATCTCTGTAATAATCTTTTGTTACCGTTGCAGAATTTTCGCAAATATAAATTCCACCATCTGTAATTGCATATAAATTATCTCCAATAAATTCAATATCATCTACATCCGCATGGCAATAACCAATGTTTTCGGATGCTGATACAGAAGGTTGCCATTGAGAAGTAATAGAAAAATTTACACCTCCATCTGTAGATTTCCATGTGTTAATTCCAGCAATATGTACTTCGTCTGCATTTGTTTGAGAAACTGTAATTCCCATATCTCTAGGTGCTTGACCATTAGTGTCAGATGCATCAGATGCATAACCAAAATAATTTTTACCAGTATGTCCGGGAACTTTAAAAAAGCTAACGCCATTATCTAATGAAAAATAGAAGTTAGCAAAAGTACGATTAGAAGCAGCTTCAACAACATATACTTTATTAGAATCTGCTTTTGTTACACCAATCATTTTAACGCCAGTTCCTAAACCTGTAATCTCTGTAAATGAATCTCCGCTATCAATAGATCTGTGCACACTGCTTCCTGAAGCAAACATTATTGAACTATCATTAGGGTCAAATTCAACATCATAAGAACTTCCAGAAATAATGTTAGACCAGCTAACTCCAGCATCTGTAGATTTATAAAGACCATTATTTTCTACTACAGCAAAAATTATATTAGAGTCTGTTGGGTGTACTATTATTTTTAAAACATTACTACTTCCCGCACTCGCTATTGGAGTCCAAACAGCACCTGCATTTGTAGATTTATAAATTCTACCTTGGCTAGAACCCCAATAATATGTTGCTATATTGTTTGGGTCTATAGCTAAAGAGTAGGTATACATGTTACCATGGTTGTCTGTTAACGGTTGCCAGTTAGTACCCGCATTTGTAGTTTTCCAGATACCACCACCAATAGAACCAACTATAATATGATTCTGATTTGTTTTCTCTACAGCAAAACCAGAAATACGTCCTACACCAGAATTCCAACCACTTGTTTCATTCCAATAAGTTGGGCCAACTTCAGACCAGTTATCATTAAAACCCCTTGCTGAATTCTCGTTTTTTACATTCTGAATTTTAGTATATTTATTCCATTCTTCATATAAATAGCTTGGGTCTTTAAGTAAACCGTTTTGGTCTTGTTGCTTTAAAGCAAAGTATTCCCAACGCATAAATTGTTTATACCCAGAACCTCTACCTTTATCTTTACCGTTAAAGTATGTTTCTGCAACTTCTTGAACTTGTTTTACAGTGTAAGTACCATCTTGCATCATTTTTTTATATTCTTGCGAATACATAGACAAACATGTAAAAAATGATAGTAGGAGTAATGTTTTTTTCATTTTTAATAAAATTTTAGGGTACTAAATTAAGAAATAATAATTATTGAAGTAGAGTTTGTTAAAAGTTTAACATACTATTGGTTTTATAAAGGTTTCTATTTTGTCAACTCCATTTAAACCTAAACTCTTTATAAAAGCTGAACCAATTATAGTTCCACTTGCATATTTACAAGCGGTATTAAAAGTTTGTTTGTCAGAAATACCAAAACCTATAATTAATTTACTTTCTAAATTTATGTTTTTTATTCTTTCGAAATAAGCAACTTGATTGTTAGAAATATCTCCTTTTGCACCAGTAATAGAAGCTGAAGCCACTACATAAATAAATGCTTTAGAATAAGAATCTATCTTTCTAATTCTTTCTTCTGAAGTATGAGGCGTAATTAAAAACACATTTGTAAGTCCGTATTTTTCAAATAAGTCTTTGTAATGGTTTTCAAATTCTACCATTGGTAAATCTGGAAGAATAACAGTATCAATTCCACAATCTACTACTTTCTGGCAAAATTTATCTTCACCATATTTTAGCATTTGGTTTAAATATCCCATTAAAACTAAAGGTGTTTTATTGGTACTTTTTATCGTCATCAATTGATCGAAGATAATATCTAAATTAATTCCGTTTTCTAATGCTTTCTGACTACTATCTTGTATGGTTGGTCCATCTGCCAAAGGATCTGAATACGGCAAACCAACTTCAATAAAATCTACACCACTTTTTTCTAATTCTGAAATTACTTTAGTTGTATCATCCAATTTTGGATAACCACAAGTAAAATATATCGATAATAAGTTTTTATCTTTTTTCTGAAATAATTCTTGAATTGAATTCATAGGTTAATCCTCTAAATGTTTGATATATGTACTTAAATCTTTATCGCCTCTACCTGATAAATTCACTACCACCACTTGATCTTTTTTGAAATCTATTTTAGGTAAAACAGCCAATGCATGAGCACTTTCTAAAGCAGGAATAATTCCTTCAATTTTTGTTAATTCATAAGCAGCTGTTAATGCTTCCTTATCTGTTGCATCCATGAATCTTGCTCTTTTAGATTCAAATAAATAAGCGTGTAAAGGCCCAACTCCAGGATAATCTAAACCAGCAGAGATAGAATAAGGCTCCACAATTTGCCCATATTCATCTTGCATTAATATGGTTTTAGAACCATGAATAATTCCTACTTCTCCTAATTGAGAAGTTGCTGCACTTTCTCCAGAATTCACTCCTAAACCAGAAGCTTCAACTGCAATTAACTCTACATCATCATCATCTAAATAATGATAAAAAGCACCAGCAGCATTACTACCTCCACCAACACAAGCAATAATTGTATCAGGATTTTCTTTACCCGTTTTTTCTTTTAATTGCCATTTAATTTCTTCTGAAATTACCGCTTGTAAACGTGCAACCATATCAGGATATGGATGAGGACCAACAACAGAACCAATTAAATAAAAGGTTTCTGGATGTTGAATCCAATAACGTATCGCTTCATTTGTAGCATCTTTTAAGGTTTTACTTCCACTTAAAGCAGGAATAACTTTTGCTCCCAACATTTTCATACGAGCAACATTTGGCGCTTGACGCTCAATGTCTTTTTCTCCCATAAAAACAGTACACTCTAAACCCATTAAAGCACAAACTGTAGCTGTTGCAACTCCATGTTGTCCAGCGCCTGTTTCTGCAATAATTTTAGTCTTTCCTAATTTTTTTGCAACTAAAATCTGACCAATTGTATTGTTTACTTTATGTGCTCCTGTATGATTTAAATCTTCTCGTTTTAAATAAATAAAAGCTCCGTATTTTTCAGACAAACGTTTTGCCAAATACAAAGGACTTGGGCGACCAACATAATCTTTTAATAAAGATTTGTATTCTTCCTGAAATTCATCAGATTCTAAAATTTGAATATAATTATCTTCTAATTCTTTCACATTAGGATATAGCAATTCAGGAATGAATGCGCCTCCAAACTGTCCATAATATCCGTTTTTATCTGGGTAAAATTTTGATTTCATGTTTTTATATTGTGTAATCGTGTATTTGTTTAATCGTGTAATTGTTAGTTTGCGCATCGTTTTACACGATTAAACAAATAACAGTTACACAATTACACAAAAAATTCTTTCTTAAATTTTTCTAATTCGTCTATTTTCTTAACTCCTGGCTTACTTTCAAACTTACTATTTACGTCTAATGCGTAAATAGGCAAATTAGATTTTATTATTTTTTGAACTTCTTCAATAGCTGACAATCCTATTCCTCCACTTAAAAAGAATGGTTTATCAAAAGGATATTTTTCTAAAACAGACCAATCGAATTTTGTTCCATTTCCGCCTCTTTCCTTTCCTTTTGTATCAAACAAAAAGAAATCTACAACATCTAAGTATGGATTTAAAACATCAAAATTAAATTCGTCTTTAATTCCGAAAACTTTAATGATTTCAACTTCGCTTTTAGAAATGTAATGTTGATTTTTCTTCTTTTTTATCGTCTTGTTTTCTTCAATAAACAAAGCTCTATTTTCTGCTAGTTGTTTTTTTAATTTGATAACATAATCAACAGATTCATCACCATGTAATTGAATAGCATCTAACCTATATTCTTCAACCAAAGAAATAACTATCTCAATATATTCATTTACAAAAATGCCTGTTTTTTTTATCGAATTAGAAAATTCTGGAATAATCCCTTCAAAATTTCTTTTTGATTGTTCGTAGAAAATGAAGCCCAAATAATCTGGCTGCAACTCTGCAACTTGTTGGATATTTTCTACATATTTCATTCCACAAACCTTTAATTTCATACTGAAAATGGTTTAATCGTTTATTTGTTTATGCGTTTAACTTTTTTACTCAATCTTTATAAACTGCCTTTTACACAATTACACAGTTATACTTTTTCTTAACGTATTTGATTGATAAAGTCCAAACAAGCTTCTCCTGGATTGTCCGTTTTCATAAAATTCTCACCAATTAAGAAACCTTGAAATCCAAATTCTTTTAATCCTGTAATAATTTTTGGATCGGAAATTCCACTTTCTGAAACTTTTAAACAAGTATCAGGAATTAGACTTGCTAACTTTATAGAATGTTCTAAATCAACTTCAAAAGTCTTTAAATTTCTATTATTAATACCGATAATTTTATTGTCTAAATCGTTAATCTTGTCTAATTCTTGTTCTGTATGAATTTCATATAAAACTTCCATTCCTAAATCTGCTGCCAAGTTTCCGTAGTTTTTCAATTCTTCGGAAGTTAAACATGAAGCAATTAACAAGATAGCATCTGCTCCAATTGCTTTTGCTTCAACAATTTGAAAACCATCAACAATAAAATCTTTTCTTAAAATTGGTTTTTGTTGATTGATTACTCTTGCTTCCATCAAATCTGCCATAGTTCCTCCAAAAAAAGAAGTATCTGTTAAGATTGATTGTGCTGCAACATTGGCATCTAAATATCCATTAGTAACATCAGCAATAGTTGCTTTGTCGTTGATAATTCCTTTAGAAGGTGATTGACGCTTATATTCTGCGATAATCCCAGTAGAACCAACTTCTAGTAAAGATTTTTTTAATGAAAAAACAGTTCTTCCAAAACTCGGACTTTGAACTAATTTTTGAACAGGAACTTCTGCTTTTATTTTAGCAATTTCCTTCTTCTTAAATGCGATTATTTTATCTAATATTGTCATTCTACGACTTTGTTTTATTAATGTTTTTATTTCTATATCTTAAAAAAAAGTAAACTATTATTCCAACAGTCAAACCAATTATTGTCTGCTTAATAACAC
Organism: Polaribacter sp.; assembly: GCF_036480315.1. Classification (GTDB taxonomy): domain Bacteria; phylum Bacteroidota; class Bacteroidia; order Flavobacteriales; family Flavobacteriaceae; genus Polaribacter. Next base: position 52,094 of record NZ_JAZGGG010000060.1, on the reverse strand, counting down.
CTTTAGTTTGAATTCCTATTGCAGTTCCCATTAAAAGGAAAGCCGGAATAATTAGTATTAAATTCTTTTTCTTTTTTGCCATCTTAAAGACTTACTAATTTTTCTAATGTTTGTTTTGCTTTCAATCCAAAAAGCGAATCTTTTGCTTCCGAAAAAGCATTCTCAAATTTTTTTGTTTCATCAACAATTGTTAAAGCAAACGCAGCATTTGTTAACACTACATTGTTTTGTGCTTCTGTTCCTTTTCCTTCTAAAATAGATTTGAAAATTTTAGCTGCATCTGTAACAGAACTTCCTCCAAAAATTTCTGATTGTTGAATTCTTTTCTGACCTAAATCTTCTGGGTTTATAATTTGTTCTCCCTTTTTCGTGAAAAATTTAAATCCGCTTGTTAAAGAGATTTCATCATAACCATCTAACGCGTGTACAATTCCGTAATTACTTCCTTCTTCTTGTAAAATATAATTGTACAAACGAGCAATTTCTAAATTAAAAGTCCCTAATAATTGATTTTGTGGCGAGCTTGGATTTACTAAAGGACCTAACATATTAAAAAACGTTTTTAATGCCAACGCTTTTCTTGTTGGGCTAACAGCTTTCATTGCTGGATGAAATTTTGGAGCGTGTAAAAAACAAATATTTGCTTTTTCTAAATGTGATTTTAAAACAGCTTCATCATTTGTAAATTGATACCCGAAACTTTCTAACATATCTGAAGAACCAGATTGAGAAGACACAGAATAATTACCGTGTTTTGCTACTTTTTGTCCTGTTCCTGCAACGATAAATGAGGTTAAGGTTGATATATTGAATGTATCTTTTCCATCGCCACCAGTTCCTACAATATCAATAGTATTATAATCTGATAAATCTACTTTTATAGAAAGTTCTTTTAACGCATCTCTAAAACCAGAAAGCTCATCTGCAGTAATTGGACGCATCATAAAAACGGTCATAAATGACGCTAAATGTGCATCATTGTATTTCTCTGCAGCAATATCTTTTAAGATTTGTTTTGCTTCAGATTTAGACAATCTTTCGTGATTATATAATTTGTTTAATACCTGTTTCATAAAAAAGCCCCTTTTAATTTCACCGAAGGGGAGAATACTCTTGTTTTCTTACTCTTCTCTTTATTTTTGCAAACTTACTCATTCCTTCCCTTTAGGAAGGTTAGGATGGGCTATTCGCTTTGATAAAATTAGTCACCAATTGCTCACCAACATCTGTTAGAATAGATTCTGGATGAAACTGAACTGCAGAAATATTAAAACGCTTATGCTCAATTGCTTGAATTAATCCATCTTCATCTCTTGCAGTTACTACTAATTCAGACGGAAAATCTTTATCAGTTGCAGCCCAAGAATGATAACGTGCTGCTAAAAAGGTTTCTGGAACATCTTTAAAAATTTCTGCTTCCTTATTTACAACCCTCATTTCTGTTGCAACTCCGTGAAAAACTTCGTCTAGATTGATAATTGTTCCTCCAAAAACTTCTGTAATTGCTTGTAAACCTAAACAAACTCCGAAAATTGGTTTTACACCTGCGTAGGTTTTAATTACGTCTTTTAAGATTCCTGCTTCATCAGGGATTCCTGGTCCTGGAGACAACATAATCATATCGTAGTATCCTACATCTTCAATACTGATTTCATCGTTTCTGAAAACTGCAGGAAACTTTCCTGTAATTTTTTCTACCATGTGAACCAAGTTGTAGGTAAACGAATCGTAATTATCTAAAATTAATATTTTCATATTTCTCAATTTGCGTTAAGGATTGAAACGGCATCCTTTTTTCTTTTTCGGAAAAAAGATATAGTGAAAAGCCTGTTAAAACGCCCTAAATATTCTCTGCTAAAATCAACGCTTTCTTTAACGCTGCTAACTTATTATTTACTTCTTGTAATTCTTTTTCTTCGTCGGAATGTATAACAATTCCTGCACCGGCTTGCGAGTACAAAACGTTGTTTTTACTGACAAAAGAACGAATGGCAATCGCCAAATTCACGGAACCGTCTAAACCGATAATTCCGACTGCGCCACCGTAAAACCCACGTGTTTGGTTTTCGTATTTGTCTATCAATTCCATTGCCTTATATTTTGGCGCCCCACTTAAAGTTCCTGCAGGAAAAGTATCTCCAACAATTTCAATTGGGTTTCCTTTAATTTGTCCTCTAACAGTAGAAACTAAATGAATAACATGGCTAAAATATTGTACTTCTTTAAAAACCTCAACCGTAACATTATTGGCATGTTTGCTTAAATCGTTACGCGCTAAATCTACCAACATTACGTGTTCTGCAGTTTCCTTTTTATCTTCGGATAACTTTTTACCTAATTTAAGATCTTCTGCCATATCACCCGTTCTTCTAAAAGTACCAGCAATTGGATTAATAGCCGCTTTTCCTCCTGAAATTTTAATTTGTGCTTCTGGTGAAGAACCCATTAATTTGAAAGAACCGTAATCGAAATAAAATAAATATGGTGATGGATTTATAGAGCGCAATGCTCTATACACATTGAATTCGTCTCCTGTAAATTTTTGTTGAAATTGACGTGATAATACCAGTTGAAAAACGTCGCCTCTTTTACAATGCGATTTTGCTTTTCTAACGTAATCAATAAATTCTTCTCCTGTAATGTTTGAAGTTTCCTCTCCTACAATTTCAAATTTTTGAGTATTGAATGCTTGTGCATCAATAATTGTTTCAATTTCATTTATGTGAGACTCTGTGCCTTCTTCAATATTTTCTATCAACGTCATTTCATCATTAAAATGATTGATAGCAATAATAAATCTATAAAAACTGTATTGCATTTCTGGAATTGCAGAAGGTGCTTTCTTGTTTGTAAATTTAATATTTTCGAAATACTGAACAGCATCGAAAGTTGTATAACCGTATAAACCATTAAATGATTTTAATTCTGCAGGACAATCTAATGTTATAGAGTTCTTGAAATTATCATATAACTCATAAAAGTTCTTATCGATTGGTTGTTCATCAATTTGTGTTCCTTTATGTGAAACAGAAAATTGATAATCATCTACTTTCATGGTAACAATTGGCTCAATTGCAATAAAAGAAAAACTTTCTTCTTTACTGTGATAATCTGAACTCTCTAACAACAATGTGTTAGCGAATTTATCTCTAAAACGTAAATACAGACCAACAGGTGTAACTGTATCTGCTATTTTAGTTTTATGAATTGTTTTGAACTGTAATTTTTTCATTATTCTATTATGTCATTGCAAAGCAAATAAAAAATTTGCTTTGCAATCTGTTTGTTGATAAAGAGATTACTTTTTGGTAAACTCATCGTAATGACGTTTATTAAAAAGCAAAAAGGCTTATCGTGAGATAAGCCTTTTTTTTTATTTATTACATATAGGTTTAGTTCTCACTTATTTATTAAGAGAGCTCCACCACCAAGATATGTTTTGTCTATTATTCATTTCTAAAACAAAAGTAAGGTAGATTTTTAAATTGAGCAACCTTTAAAATGATTTTATTTTCTAATAATCCTAACATTCATCTCTTCCACTTTCTTATCACTCAAAATAGAAGGTGCGTTAAATAATAAATCTTCTGACGAACCAGTTTTTGGGAAAGCCATAACTTCTCTAATTGAAGCTTTCTTTTCTAAAATCATCATTAAACGGTCAACTCCCCAAGCAATTCCTCCATGAGGTGGTGCACCATATTGAAACGCTTTATACATTGTACCTACACTTTTCATCATTCCTTCTTTGTCATAACCCATATTTTTATAGGTTGCTTCTAAAATCTCTGCTTTGTGTGCACGCACTGAACCTCCACCAATTTCATAACCATTTAAGATTAAATCGTATTGTTGGGCAATGATAGTTCCAATTTCTTCTCCTTCACCATTCATATGTTTTTCTAAATCATAAATTGCTGGCATAGAAAAAGGATTGTGTGTAAAGGTCCATCTTCCTTCATCCGTTTTTTCAAACATAGGGAAATCTACAACCCAAGCTGGTCTTAATTCCTTCGGATTTATCAACTTTAAAATACGTCCCATTTCTTGGCGAACAGCATCTAACGCTTTATTAGCAGTTGCATAATCAGCTGCAGAGAAAAAGACAATATCACCAATTTGTGCTTCTGTTACTTTTATAATATTAGCTGCAATTTCTTCACCTAAAAACTTAATAATTGGCGATTGCAAATCGTTTTCATTTACAATAATATAAGCCAAACCACCCAAGCCGTTTTGTTGTGCAATGGCAGTTAAGTTTTCAATTTGTCCTTTAGACATTCTTTTGTTTCCTTGTTCTTTCGCAGAAACTTTAATACACTTTACAATTCCGCCTTCTTCAATTGGTTTACTAAAAACTTGAAAAGTTGTATCTTTTACAATATCTGTAATGTCTTGCATCTGTAAACCATAACGTAAATCTGGTCTATCGCAACCATATTTATCCATTGCGTTTTTATAGGTAATTACTTCAAAAGGATGTAAAATCCATTTTTTACCATAGATTTTATGTACTATTTCATTAAACATTTTTGTGTTTAAATCTATAATCTGCTGCATACTTACATATGCCATTTCAATATCTAATTGTGTAAATTCTGGTTGTCTGTCTCCACGAGAATCTTCATCTCTAAAGCAACGCGCAATCTGAAAATATTTCTCAAAACCACCAACCATTAACATTTGTTTAAACTGTTGTGGTGCTTGTGGTAATGTATAAAAAGAACCAGCTTGTTTTCTTGTTGGCACAATAAACTCTCTTGCGCCTTCATCTGTACCCGCAGTTAAAATAGGAGTTTCAATTTCTAAAAATTCTTCTTCGTCTAAAATATCACGCATAAGCTTGATTACTTTATGACGATTTACAATTGCTTTTCGAACGGCATCATTTCTATGATCTAAAAACTTGTATTCAAAACGGACTTTCTCATTACTTTTAAAAGCTCTTTTAATTTCAAATGGCAATGTTTTAGAAAGGTTTAATATTTCTAAATCAGACGTTTCTAATTCTAATTTACCCGTTCTTAAACCTGCATTGTAATCATCTTCATTTCTTTGTAAAACAATACCTGTAACAGAAATTACAGATTCTGGTTTTAACTTTACCAATTCATCTAAATTAGGAAATGATTCTCTACTTAAACGAATTTGAAAAATTTGATTGCTAGAATCTCTTAAATCGATAAACATTAATTCACCATGATCTCTAACACTCGAAACCCAACCAGATAATGTTACTTTTTCTGTAATTGATGTTTCTGAAATTTCTGAAATTTTATGAGTTCTATATTCTTCTTTTATAATGATTGGAACTTGTGGTAATTCTTCTTCTTGGTTATTGGTTTCTGATTGATTTTTGCTATTTTCAGTATTACCTTCTGTTTTAATGCCAACAGTTTCAACTTCATTTTTAACACTTAATGCATCTATGATGCCTTCACGAATTACTTTTCCTGAAGCACCTTTACCAATAATTGCAATTACTTTTCCTACAAGAATACCTGCTTTACCTTGATTTCCGTTTTTAATATCAGTTGCAATAGCTTCATTTTCTGAAACTACTTTTGCGATTGCATCTTGTATTTTTTCTTCGGAAATTGTATTGTCATCAAAATACTTTTTGTAATCGAAGTTTCTGTCTTTTAAGTATGCTGTAATTCCGTTTTGAACTAAAACAGACGTGATTTTATCAGCCTTAAATAACTGAAAAATATCTATTAAATGTTCTACACTATGTATGTTTTCATATTCATCTGCACCAATATTATTTACTAACGTTTTTGCAACAAAAGACGGATCTTGAATAGCATCATTAATGATCATAAATGTTTTAGAACGAATTGCATCTGCAGTAAAGAACTTTGCATCTTGTGGTAAAACACCACCTTTAATTAATACAGTTTCTACTGCATAAGGCAAAGCACTTGCATCAATCTTTGTAGCTTTAACAACATCTTTTATTGAAACAAAAGGTAAATCTGGTTCAGAAATAAAACGATAATCTGCTTCAAATTCTTTTGTACGCATTGTTTTGGTTTGCTTTAAATCTGCATCCCATAAAACCGTAGTTTGTTCTGGTCTAAATTCTTTATGTTCTGTATAATAATTTAATTGCTTTTCAATTTCTTCCTTTAAAGCTTCTACCATAAACTTAAAAGAATTTAAGTTTTTGATTTCTGTTCTTGGGTTTAAATTATAGGTATGTTTTTTTCGAAGTGAAACAGAAACATCAGACTTAAACTCTCCTTTTTCTAGATTCGCTTCAGAAATGCCTAAATTCTGAACAATTCTCTGAATATATTGTGCATATGTAGATGCATCATCAATATTACGAATACAAGGATCGGTAACAATTTCAATTAATGGAACACCTGCTTTATTAAAATCTACCAAAGAAATTTCCTTCTCGTGCATTAATTTTGCAGCATCTTCTTCAATATGCGTTTGCGTTAAACTCACTGTAAATTGAGAACCATCATTTCTATAACAAGAAACTTGTCCGTCTGGAATTACAGGGTTATGAAACTGTGTAATTTGAATATTCTTTGGATTATCTGGATATTCGTAATGTTTACGATCCCAAGAAATAACCTCATTAGAAAAAGAAGATTTTACAGCTTTTCCAAAATAAATAGCTTTTGAAATCGCTTTCTTATTTATCGCTGGTAAAACGCCCATTTGCCCTGTACAAACCGAGCAAATATTTGTGTTCGGAGTTTCTACTTCTTCATTAGGACATGAACAAAATAATTTCGATTTGGTATTTAAACGAACATGCGTTTCTAGACCGATAATCAATTCTAAATCGTGTGCTTTTAAAGCTTCATTTAATTGCGCTAATTCCATTATAAAATATCGTTTAAGAAGATCCCAAATTGTAAAACTTCTGCATCTTTTTTCTTGTCTGCTGTAATTTGTAATCCTGTTTCAGTTCCTTTAGGAATCGTTAACGTAGGTAATTCACCTAAACTAAAACCAACTGTATAAGCATCTGACAAATACATTGCCAAAGGATCATTTAAGCTTTTACCAATTTTTGGCGGATTTTGAGGTGTAACAGGAGATAAAACAATATCAACTTCTTTGAAATCTTCACTAAATCTTTCAGAAATTTGATTTCTTAAATTTTGCGCTTTTAAGTAAATTTCATCAGAAAAACCTTGAGATAAAACTTGATTTCCACCAACTATTCTTCTTTTTGTTTCTTTAGAAAATTTTTCTGATCGTGTAATTGAATACGTATCTTTTAAGTTCTTTCCTTCTATTCTATCTCCGTAATTTGTACCGTCTAAACGAGATAAATTAGAAGCTGTTTCTGCCATTGCTAAAGTATAATAGGTAGAAACTAATACATCCGAATTAAAGAAATCTAACGCTTTTACTTCAATTCCTTTTGCTTTTATTTTTTCTAAAGTTGCTAAAAAATCATCTTTTATTTCTTTGTTAATTGCTGCGCTTTCAATAAAGTTTTTGTAATAACCAACACTTTTTATATCTGATGAATTTAAATTTTCAGATACATTTTCAGAAACATAACTTGTTTGATCTCTTACGTCCTTACCACTCATTATATTTAAGACAATTCTTATGTCTTCAATAGATTTAGCAATTGGTCCCACACAATCTGTAGAAGATGCATATGCCATTAATCCGTAACGAGAAATTCTACCATACGTTGGTTTTAAGCCATATACTTTATTATAACCTGCTGGTTGACGAATAGAACCTCCTGTATCTCCACCAATTGAAAAAGTAGTAAAATCTTTTGCAACATTTACTGCTGAACCTCCACTAGAACCTCCACCAACTAAATTTGGATTAATCGCATTTTTAACTGCACCAAAAATGGTGTTTTCAGAAGAAGAACCGTGTCCAAAAGAATCGCAATTTTCTTTTACCAAAGGTATTGCACCAGCATCTAATAATTTCTGAATAGAAGTTGCGGTATATGCAGCTTTGTATTTCTTTAACAAGTCTGAACTAGCAGTTGTATACGTTCCTTGTAACATATATACATCTTTAATACCGAAAGGAATTCCTTCTAACAAACCAATTTTCTGTCCGTTTTCTATTTTAGCATCTACTTTTTTAGCCAAATTCAAAGCAGTTTCCTCCAATAAAAAATTTACAGTATTGTGCGTGTTTGCTTTTAACAACCCTAATTTTTCTTGTACTAATTCCGTACACGTAATTTCTTTGTTCACCAATTGCTGATGAATCTTTTTTATCTGCGACTCCATATTAATCTTCTATCACTTTAGCAACCACTAAAAAACCATCTTTTTCTTTCGGAAAGTTTTCTTTAATAATTTCTTTTTCTATTGATGAACTCTCAATCACCACATCTTCCCTTAAATCACTTAAAGAAACCACATTATTATTGACAGTTTTTACAGCATTATTCTGATTTGCATTCTTAATTACATCAAATAATTGATTCACCGATTCCGATGGTTTCGCTCCTTTAATACTAGACAAAATGTCTACTGTCATTATTTTACTCATTTCTTTAATTTTTAGTTCAAAAAAAAACCTTCCAAATTGGAAGGTTTTATATATTTCTAAACAACAACCTTCCGTCCTAAATATTAGGATTATTGAAATTACGATTGTTATTATTATTATTATTATTTGTCATTATTTTATGTGTTGCAACAAATATATATAGAATAAACGGTACAAAAACCTCTTTTTTATAATTTTATCTAGCTATTGAAGTATTAGTAAAATATTGATACTTAATTATTGATACGATAAAAATCACATGAATTTTATTAAAATATCTTACATACATATTCTTTTGGGCGTTACCTAAAGGTCGGGCTTTACACTATATCTTTTTACAAAAAGTAAAAAGGATGTCGTTTCAATCCCTAACGCAAATTCCTATACTTTAAAAATAAGTAATAAAAATATGTCCAGAATTTTATAAATGAGTCCAGAATTTCTTGTTTTTAAAGAATTCTGGACTCTTAAAAATTGAATTGCAGTTAGTTTTGATGAAAATTAAATCCTATTAATTATGAAAAGAGTCTTTTTAATTGTCTTAACTTTTTTGATGTTTTATAATATTACTGGACAAAATAATAAAGCTAAACTTGACACAATTTCAAAATATGATTATTGGAATTATGGCATGACTTTTTCAGTTCAAGTAGGTGTTTGGATACCTCTTGGTAATTTAAAAAAAACCTTCAATTTAAACCCAAGTATAGGCTTTAAGATTGGCGTGCCAATTGCTAAAAATTTAAGAATTGAAGGCGGCACAATTATCAACGTCCCTTTAAAATCTGAAGTTTTTGAGTATTTTGACAAAGACAAATCCTTTTTTACAAAATCAAAAAATACAGTTAATGGAACTTTAGGTGTATGGCTTAAACACGAGAATATATTCAATGAAAAATATTTTCTTGATAAGTATTTTGGTATTGGCGTTGGGTTCATCCAAACTGACGAAAAAAAAATAAACTCCAAAAACGAAAATGACCAATGGTATGGAGTCGAAAGCGTAAACTTCAACTTTGGTTTAGAAATTAGAAAAATAGCATTTATAAAAAGATCTATTGGTATATTTATAGAGTACAATTTCACTCCATATACAATCTTTAAAAACGTTAGCAACGATTTTGGAAACAGTAGCATAAGTACTGGGTTATCCTATCGGTTTTAAATATATTTATCTTATTTAAAATACCAATAAATAAATAAATTCGAAGTCAAAATTATTTTAAAATAAAATCATGAAAATTCAAAAATTAAACACACCACAAAAACTAATTTTATTTCGTTTTTTATTAGCTCCAATTATTTTATGTTTAGCCTATTTTGTTGGAGAAGAATCGAAACCAATTATTTTAATTCTGATGTATTTAGGCTTGATTTCAGATATTTTAGACGGAATAGTTGCAAGAAAACAAGAAATATCAACAGAGAAATTAAGAAGATTAGACAGTCAGACAGATATGATTTTTTGGCTCTCAATTGGTTTTGCAACTTTTATATTATTTCCGAATTTAATAAAAGACAATTCTATTGCAATTTGGTCTATTCTAATCATGGAAATTGCTTGTTATGTAATTAGCTTTTTAAAGTTTGGCAAAGAAACTTGTACACATGCTTTTTTATCAAAAATTTGGGGATTGACGCTATTAATTGCTTTCACTTCTTTAATTGGATTCAATTATGCAGGAATTCCATTTTATATAGCAATTATTTGGGGTTTAATTTCTCATATAGATGTTATCCTAATTATTTTAATCTTACCTAGATGGGCGCATGATATTCCAAGTGCATATCATGCCTATTTAATCAGAAAAAATAAAAATTTTAAGAAGAATATCTTCCTAAATAGCTAATTCATCAACTTTATAATAATTCAAAATAAAACGTCTAAAGCTTTATAAATTATTTTTATTTTCAAACGAAATCAAAAATAAACAAAAATACTTTTAAAACCTTTTTCAAGCGATTTAAGACACTTTTAAGAAATGAACAAATGTTGATAATTTTGAGCCTAAATCAGTAAAAAGCTTTTAAATAGGCTTTTAAAATTGTAAATTTGAGTTTACTGAAATTCGTTTCTCGAAAACGAATTTCATCAACATTAAACTTAATAATTCACTTTTATAATGAGCGAAGAGAAAAAAAATACTTATGATGCTTCCAGTATTCAAGCATTAGAAGGAATGGAACACGTAAGAATGCGTCCTTCAATGTATATTGGAGACGTTGGTGTACGTGGTTTACACCATTTAGTGTATGAAGTTGTAGATAACTCTATTGATGAAGCAATGGGTGGTTATTGTGATACAATAGGTGTTACTATTAACGAAGATAATTCTGTTACAACTAAAGATAACGGACGTGGAATTCCTGTTGGAATTCATAAAAAAGAAGGAGTTTCTGCATTAGAAGTTGTAATGACAAAAATTGGTGCTGGTGGTAAATTCGATAAAGATTCTTATAAAGTTTCTGGTGGTTTACATGGTGTTGGTGTTTCTTGTGTAAATGCACTTTCAGATCTTTTAGTGGCAACGGTTCATAAAGAAGGAAAAGTTTGGAGACAAGAATATTCTCAAGGAAAACCATTATACCCAGTTAAAACGATTGGAGAAACTGATTTTACGGGTACAATTGTTACTTTTTCACCAGACAAATCTATCTTTAAACAAACTACAGAATTTAATTATGAAACTTTGGCAACACGTATGCGTGAGTTATCATATTTGAATAAAGGAATTACAATTACGCTAACAGATAGACGTAATACAGACGATGAAGGAAACTTTTTTTCTGAAATATTTCATAGTACTGAAGGTTTACCAGAATTTATTAAATATTTAGATTCTACTCGTGAGCAATTAACTTCGAGTGTAATTTCTATGGAAGGTGAGAAAAACGGAATTCCGGTTGAAGTTGCCATGGTATACAATACTTCATATTCAGAAAATTTACATTCTTATGTAAATAATATTAATACACATGAAGGGGGAACACATTTATCTGGTTTCCGTAGAGGTTTAACAGGAACATTAAAGAAATATGCCGAAAATTCTGGTTTATTAAAAAATGTAAAGTTCGAAATTGCAGGTGATGATTTCCGTGAAGGATTAACAGCCATTGTTTCTGTAAAAGTTGCAGAACCACAGTTTGAAGGACAAACAAAAACAAAATTAGGAAATAGAGAAGTTTCTGCTGCAGTATCGCAATCAGTTTCAGAAATGTTGACTAACTATTTAGAGGAAAACCCTAACGATGCTAAAATAATTGTTCAAAAAGTAATTTTAGCAGCAACAGCAAGACACGCAGCAAGTAAAGCCAGAGAAATGGTGCAGCGTAAAACTGTAATGTCTATTGGTGGTTTACCTGGTAAATTATCTGATTGCTCGGAAACTGACCCAGCATTATGTGAAATATTTTTAGTTGAGGGAGATTCGGCAGGTGGAACAGCAAAACAAGGTAGAGATAGAAATTTTCAAGCAATTCTTCCTCTTCGTGGAAAAATATTGAATGTTGAAAAAGCAATGCAGCATAAGGTTTTTGAAAACGAAGAAATCAAAAATATGTTTACAGCTTTAGGTGTTTCTATTGGCACAGAAGAAGATCCAAGAGCTTTAAACTTATCTAAAGTTCGTTACCATAAAGTAGTTATTATGTGTGATGCCGATGTAGATGGATCGCATATTGCTACCTTAATATTAACGTTCTTTTTTAGATATATGAAAGAAATGGTCGAGCAAGGTTATATTTACATTGCAACTCCTCCTTTATATTTAGTAAAAAAAGGACAGAAAAGAGAATATGCTTGGGATGACAATCAACGTGATTTAATTGCACAACAAATGGGAGGTTCTGTAAGTATACAACGTTATAAAGGTCTTGGAGAGATGAACGCAGACCAACTTTGGGATACTACTATGAATCCAGAATTTAGAACTTTACGTCAAGTTGTAATAGATAGCCCAGCAGAAGCAGATAGAGTTTTCTCTATGCTAATGGGAGATGAAGTTCCACCACGTAGAGATTTTATAGAAAGAAATGCAAAGTATGCAAATATAGACGCATAGTATACGTAATAATACCTGTTTCATACACACTTCTATACAGGAGTGTGTATTTTTTTATATATTAGCTACAGTAAATCCCTAAAAATTTAACAAGTATTAACCAAACTTTATTAAAATGAAAAAATCAATTTTAATTTTTTTAGGCATTTTCGCCTTAACATTTAACACAAAAGCACAAGATGGTTTCGAAGGTTATCTTTTAGTAGATAATAGCGACCGAAGTAAATTAATTGACGCATATGTTAGTCCTGTAATGAAAGGTTTAATTTATGGTATGAATAACGGCTGGTATCATACAGCAAAGGTTCATAAGCCTTTTGGTTTTGATGTTTCAATTGGCTTAAATGCATCTTTAGTACCAGGAAAAGATGAAATGTTTACATTATCTGGTTTAACTTCAGTTAACACAGGTTCAATTACTGTAGCTACTGTTGCGGGTTCAGAAGATACTACACCACTTACAACTGTTAATTTTACAGAAGGAGGCGTAAATTATAGTACAAGTTTTAATGCGCCTGGAGGAGTGAAAGAAAGTTTACCTTTAAGTGCAGTTCCGGCACCAGCAGTTCAATTCAGTTTGGGTTTACCAGCTAAATTTGAAGTTAGCTTAAGATTAGTACCAAAGGTTGGCGATAAAGACGTAAAAGGAAGTCTATTTGGTCTTGGAATAAAAAAAGAAATAACAGATTGGTTTGGACCTATGGATAAAACTCCTTTACATGTTTCTTTATTAGCTGCTTACACAACAATGACTGTTGATTATAATATAAATAGTTCTGGAAATATTTCTGTGAATAATGGTTTGGCAGAATTTAAATTGAATTCTTATACAGTTCAAGCAATTGCTTCTTTAAATTTTCCGATTATAAATTTATATGGGGGAATTGGTTATGGTTCAGGAAGTTCTACACTTAAAATGACTGGAAACTATGATTTAAGTTATGGGGCTCTTACAAGAACAATAACAAACCCTATCGATTCTAAATTTGATGCTGGTGGTTTTAGTACAACTATTGGTACAAGATTAAGTTTAGGGTTCTTTAAAATATTTGGAAGCTATACTTTACAAGAATATAATACAGTAAATCTAGGAATAGCTATCGGTATTAGATAAAAATAGTTAAAAATAGAACAAAAAAAGACATCTAGTTTAGATGTCTTTTTTGCTTTAAATTAACAGAAATCTTGCCTAAAAAATTGTATTTTAGCACTATATATACAAAATAATTAAATATAATAGATATGAAAGTTACAGTAGTTGGAGCAGGAGCAGTAGGTGCAAGTTGTGCAGAATATATTGCAATAAAAGATTTTGCTTCTGAAGTTGTTATTTTAGACATTAAAGAAGGTTTTGCAGAAGGTAAAGCAATGGATTTAATGCAAACTGCGTCTTTAAATAGTTTTGATACTAAAATTACAGGTAGCACAAACGATTATTCTAAAACAGCAAACTCTGATGTTTGTGTAATTACTTCAGGTATTCCTAGAAAACCAGGAATGACTCGTGAAGAATTAATTGGAATTAATGCAGGAATTGTAAAAATGGTTTCTGCTAGTTTAATTGAGCATTCTCCAAATACAATTATTATTGTTGTTTCTAATCCTATGGATACAATGACTTATTTAGTACATAAAACTACTGGTTTACCAAAGAATAGAATTATTGGTATGGGTGGAGCTTTAGATTCAGCTCGTTTTAAATACAGATTAGCAGAAGCTTTAGGTGCGCCAATTTCTGATGTTGATGGAATGGTTATTGGAGGTCATTCAGATAAAGGAATGGTTCCTTTAACACGTTTGGCAACTCGTAACTCTGTGCCAGTTTCAGAATTTATTTCTGAAGAAAGATTAGAGCAAGTATTACAAGATACTAAAGTTGGTGGAGCAACATTAACAGGTTTATTAGGTACTTCTGCTTGGTATGCTCCTGGAGCTGCAGTTTCGGGTATGGTACAAGCAATTGCTTGTGATACTAAAAAAATATTTCCTTGTTCTACTTTATTAGAAGGAGAATATGGTTTAAATGATTTATGTATTGGAGTTCCTGTTGTTTTAGGTAAAAACGGAATTGAAAGTATTGTAGAGATCAATTTAAGTGATGCAGAAAAAGCACATATAAAAGAATCTGCTGAAGGTGTTTCTAAAACTAACGGATTGTTAGAATTGTAATATTATAAGTATACTATACGAAAAACCAGCTTTACAGCTGGTTTTTTTGGTTAAAATGGAACAAATTTTTAGATTTATTATTAGCACATATTTAATTTTAAAGACGATAATTTTTATTAATCGTAATAAAAATTTATTTTTTTTGCTCTTTTCTTTGTTTTAATGAAAAAATAATATAGATTTACCTCATACAATGTATTCACCCCTAACCCCCCCTAAAAATGAAAACATGTCCAACCTGCAACTCTGCAGAGCAAAAAAGGATTTCCAGAAATTTTTTATTTAAGTTAATACCTAATTCAAAATTCTACAAGTGTTTTAATTGTAGAACAAAGTATTTGTCAGTTTCTTTTTTAAACGTAAAGTATGTTACACAAAAGAGTACCTTAAGGCAAATTGAAATTTAATTTATATGTAAAAAATAACTCAATCAATTATTAGTTAATTGGTTGAGTTTTTTAAACTTTAATAAATATTTTTTTTTTGTACATAAAATAACCTAATCCTATATAAAATAAGACGACACTTAATCCATATAATAAGGATGATAAGTTATTTGAAAGGAAAGATTGTACAAAAATAGTTTCATATAAATAATTATGAATATTATTGTTCTCACCAACTTTAATTAAATACATGCTTTTAGAAATAAAACTTGATAAAAAATAAATTGTAATAGCATTCATACCAATATACTTAAAAATGTTTCCAAACTTAAGTTGTTTAATATCTCTTAAATAATAAATAACAGCTAGAATTAATGTTGCCCAACCACTTGTTGCTAAAACAAAACTACTACTCCAAATTGCTTTGTTTATTGGAAACCAAATATCAAAAATATACCCAGAAGCTAATAATACAACAGCGGTTAGAAACAAGTATTTAATTTCTTTTAAGTTGTCTAAAAGTCTTCCTATTAATATTCCTGAAAGACAAGTAACAATAGATGGTAAGGTGCTAAATAATCCTTCAGGATCATAATCCGCTTGCCACATATGGTTTCCTAAAATTTTTAAATCTATATAATTAGACCAATTATTAGCTACTCTATTGAATGAAGGTAAAGTTCCGTCAGAAAAAGGAAGGAAACCTAAAATTAGCCAATAACCAATTAAGATAATAATTCCAATTCCGAGTAATGTTTTCCATTTAAAATTCAAATATAAAACGGATGATATAAAAAAAACAATTCCGATTCTTTGAAGAACTCCAGGGAAACGAAGTGTTACAAAATCATTTACAAAAGGTAAGTAAGGTAGAAATATATTTAAGAACAATCCTAGTCCAATTAATTTTAAACTTCTTGTTGCTACTTTTTTATAGGTTGATAAATCGTTGTTTTTATTTTTGTAGGCAAAATAAATAGAGATACCCACAATAAATAAAAAGAAAGGAAATATTAAATCTGTTGGTGTTAAACCATGCCAGTCTGCATGTAATAATGGAGTGTAAACATTACTCCAAGTTCCTGGTGTGTTCACCAGAATCATTAATGCAATTGTAAAACCTCTTAAAACATCAACAGATTCTATTCTTTTCTTCATAATGAAACTATGCCTTATTCTTTCCTATTTTATGTCCCCAAATTGCAAAAAACAATACCATAGCATAACAAGGAATTAATATCCAATAACTTGCTGTTGCACTTGTTGATAAAGCCTCAACTTCTCCTACACCATTAGCAATTAATTCTTCTTTTCCTGCATCTACTAATTTCCCATATAATGGAAGAATAACTGCTCCACCGGCAATAGCCATAATTAATAAAGCTGATCCTGTTTTGGTAAATTTACCTAAACCATCTAATGTTAAAGGCCAAATTGCTGGCCAAACTAATGCGTTTGCAATACCAAGAGATGCAACAAATAATACGGATGTAAAACCAGTTGTAGATAAGATGCAAATACTAAAGATAATACCAAGAAGAGCACTTATTTTTAATGCGGTGTCTTGTTTAAGGTATTTAGGAATAAGATATACTCCTAATGCATACGTTACTACCATTGCTGATAATGTAAACAATGTAAAAAATTTAGCATCTGCTGCTGGTATCCCTAAAGATAAACCGTAAGCAATAATTGAATCTCCTGCAATAACTTCTGCACCTACATAAACAAACAATGTAAGTACCCCTAACCAAAGATGAGGAAATTGAAAGACACTAGTTTTTGTAGTTTCATCATCTTTACCCTCATCCTCTTGTGTTGTTTCAACTTCTGGTAATGGTGCTTTTCTTATTAAAAACGCAAAGATAAATAGCACAACAGCCATTACAATATAAGGCGTAAAAACACTATCTGCCATCGTAGCTAATAATTGCTCTTTTTCTGCAGCTGAAACAGCTCCTATTTTTTCTTTTACTTCATCAATTCCTGATAATAAAAGAGCTCCAAATACTAAAGAACCTAAAGCACCTGCACTTTTATTTGCAATACCCATAAGTGCCATACGTTTTGCTCCACTTTCTATCGGACCAATAATTGTTATATATGGATTTGCAGCTGTTTGACATAAAGTCATTCCTGTTCCTTGAATAAAAATAGCTGTTAAAAACAACCAATATGTTTGAGCTTCGGCAGCAGGTATAAAAAGCAAGGCCCCAACAGCCATAATTGCTAGCCCTAAAGACATCCCTTTTTTGTATCCTATTTTAGTTATAATATAAGATGACGGTAATGCCATTACAACAAATGAAATATATGACGCAGAAGCTACCCAATAAGATTGTGCTTCAGTTAGCTGGTTTAAAGTCTTCATAAACGGAATTAAAGCTCCGTTTATCCAGGTTACAAATCCGAATATTGAGAACAAACCCGCTATAATAAGTATTGGTACAAGTGTATTGTTTTTTGTTACGGTTGCTTGTTGAGTAGTATCAGACATAATATTAATATGTTTTATAATTTTTTAAGACAAATGAAATATACGTATTAGGTAATTTAAATTAATAATTAATTCTACCAATGACACATAATTAATGTCGAACAGAATTATTTTAAAATCTAAATGATTTTATCTATGAAGTTAATCTATATTTAAAATAATACGTTTTGCATGGTTTACATATTTTCTACCAATAGGGATTCTTGTAATACCAATTTCGACCAAATTACCTTCAATACTTTTAACTTTATCAATTGCAATGGTATACGATCTATGAATTCGGATAAAGTTGCTATCCGGTAACTCTTCTGTTATGCTTGTTAGAGATTTATGTACAAGGTAATTGTCTGTAGTTGTAAAAACCTTTATGTAATCTTTTAAGCTTTCAATATATAAAATGTCTTCAAACTTAATTTTTACTAATTTTTTATCAACTTTTAAAAAAATGAAAGATTCGTTTAAATCTTCTTCTTTTTGTTCTCCTTTTTGTAAATATACTTGTTGCGTTATTTTATTAATTGTTTTTAAGAATCGATTAAATGGTATTGGTTTTACTAAATAGTCTAAAACATTTAAATCGTAACTTTCTACGGCATATTCTCTATAAGCTGTAGTGATAATGACATTTGTTTTTGAGTTAAGTGATTTAGCAAAATCTAAACCGTTCATTTTAGGCATATTAATATCTAAAAAGAGCGCGTCTATTTCCCCACTTTCTAATAAAGGTAAAGCTTCTATAGGATTATTAAATGTTTCAATAACTTCAAAATTTTGAAATTCTTTCAAATGATTTTCTACAACTTTAATTGCTAAAGGTTCATCATCAATAATTACGCATTTTATTTTCATGTTTTAAATATAGTAAATTATAACTGTATTGTTAATTCAACAATATAATTTTGTTTTTCTGTTCTAGTATTTAGTGTAAACTTATCCATATATAATAACTCTAGTCTTCTTAATACGTTTTGATTTCCAATACCATGATCTTTTGTGTTTTGAGAAAACAAGTTATAATTGTTTTTAACAGTAAATTTCAATAAGTTTTCTTCTGTAACTTCAAATTCGATTAAAACATTTAGTTTATTATTATCTACCGTTCCATGTTTAAAACAGTTTTCTATAAAAGGTAAAAATAGCAAAGGAGGTATATTTTGACCTTCAATGTTTCCAATCATATTTATTTCTACATGTACTTTTTTTCCATACCTTAATCTTTCTAAATCTATGTAATTTTGGACATAATTTATCTCATTTAAAAGTCTAATTTTCGGCTCTTTTGCACGATACAAAATATACTCCATAATTTCTGAAAGTTTAAGAACAACTTCAGGCGCTTGTTTAGAGTTTTCTAGAGTAAGTGCGTATAGATTATTTAATGTATTAAAAAAAAAATGTGGCTGTATTTGAGCTTTTAAAAACTGAAGTTCTGTTTTTAATTGAGTAGCTTGTAGGGTTTCTATTCTCTTTCGGTCAAAGATCCAATCTGTTGTTAATTTAAGTGTTGTAGCTAAACCAACATCATAAATACCAATTAAACAAACAACTAAAATATGATTAAAAGCATAAGCTCTTTGTGGAGTTTGAGATTCTGGCCAAACATTATCATTTATAAATATAAATATTAGTTCTGTTCTAACTATATAAAAAACAATTAAAGCAATTAGAAAGAATAGTACATAGCTTATTGTTTTTTTTTTAAAAAGTAATTTAGGAAGCAAAAAATATACATGAAAATATGCCAAGAGCATTCCTAATGTAACAGTAACTATATTAGACTTAAAAGAATACCAATAATCTTCGTAATAACTTCCCCATCTAACAACGTTTAGAATAAAATAACTGATCCAAAAGATTAAATGATACTTAATTGGTATCTTATAGTTTATGTTTTTAAATGTATTCTTCAAAAAATATAATTTAGAACTAAATTTCGTAAATATAAGACATTATAAAAAACAAAGAGTAATAGCATTTTTTCTATTATCAACTTATATGTAAATAAATGTCATTCATTGTTATTTTACTGTTGTTTGTATATATTTTTTTTTTTACCACCAATACAAAACTATTTTTATCGAGAATAATTCAATTAACTTAATTCATTTTTATGAAAAAAATTTACACAATACTGATTGTCGTATTTTCTTTTGTTTTTACATCGAATGTACAGGCACAAGAAAAAAGCATTTCTGGTACAGTAACATCTAAATTAGATGGAGCAACATTACCAGGAGTTAGCGTAGTTGTACAGGGTACAACAAAAGGAGCAGAAACAGATTTTGATGGTATTTATACTATTAAAGCTTCTGTAGGAGATGTTTTAAGCTTTTCATTTCTTGGAATGAAAACAAAAACAGTAACAGTAATAAGTAGCTCTAAAACATTAAATATTGTATTAGAAGAAGATGCCGATCAATTAGATGAGATTGTTGTTACTGCACTTGGAATAAAAAAATCAAGAAAATCATTAACGTATGCTGCACAAGATATTGATGCAGATGAGTTAAATAGAGTAAAGCAGACAAACCCAATGAATAGTTTATCTGGTAAAGTTTCTGGTGTAGCTATTACTAGGAGTGCATCTGGAGCTGGAGGGTCTGTTAAAGTTGTTTTAAGAGGTAACTCTTCAATAGGAAACAACCAACCTCTTTATGTTGTAGATGGTATTCCATTATCGAATCCAACATCTGGGCAGCCTGGAGATACAATTGGTGATATTAATGGAGGAAACAGAGATGGTGGAGATGCTTTATCTCTAATCAACCCAGACGATGTTGAATCATTAACAGTGTTAAAGGGAGCTTCTGCTTCTGCATTATACGGTAGTGCAGGTTTAAATGGTGTAATATTAATTACTACCAAAAAAGGTAAAAATGGTGCTTTTAAAGTAAATTTTTCTACAAATTTAACGGTAGAGAATGCAGCTTATATGATGGATTTTAATCCAACAGCACAAAGTAATGTAGATTCTTTTTTAGGAACAGGAGTTACAAGTATTAATTCGTTAGCTGTTTCTGGAGGTACAGAGAATGCGCAAACATATTTTTCTTATAGTAATACAATTGCTTCAGGAATTATGCCAACAAACAAATTAAAGCAACATACTTTTAATGTAAGAGAAACTGCAAAGTTTTTAGATGATAAAGTTACATTAAATGCTAGTGTTATGGCTTCTACTCAAAATATTAAAAACAGACCAGTTTCTGGTTTGTACTTTAATCCTTTAGTTGGTGCTTATGGTTTTGAGTCTGCTACTGAATCTTTATCTGACTATTCTAATTTCGAAGAATTTAATGTTGCAAGAAATATTATGGCGCAACGTTGGTTTAGAGGAACATCAGATATTGAGCAAAATCCTTATTGGGTGATTAATAGAAATGCTTCAGAAGATAACAACAAGAAAATTGTAGCTTCTTTAAATTTAAATTTTAAAATAAATGAATGGTTATCTCTTCAAACTAGAGGGACTTATGATCAATCTTTATTAGATTTTAGTAAAAAGATTTATGCAACTACAGAAGCGACTTTAGCACCAGCTAATGGAAGATATATTGTTGCTAAAAATGATTATACACAAGTTTATGGAGATGTTCTTGCAAATATTAATACTAAAATTAATGATAAAATATCTTTAACAGGTGTTGTTGGTTTAAGTACTACAAGATCTACAACAGAATCTTTTACTGGAGATTCTGGAACAAATGGTGGATTACAGTTTGCAAATGTTTTTGCTTTTCAAAACTTTAATGCAAATCCATCTGTAGCTTTTACTGAAAATTCTTTAGAAACAAGAGGTAGTTCTATATTTGCAAGTGCAACTTTTGGTTTTAATGAAAATATTTTTGTAGATGTAACAGCAAGAAATGACTGGACTTCTACATTGCCTGAAGAAAACAATTCATTCTTTTACCCTTCAATAGGTGTAACAGGAATTTTAAGTGATTTATTTGATTTAGGAGATAAAGTTTCTTTCGCAAAAGCAAGAGTTTCTTATGCAGAAGTAGGTAGTGGTTTTACTGCTGATCAAATTAGCCCAAACAGATCAATTAACTTTGGTGGTGGTATTAGTAATACAGATCCTTTAAGACCTTTTCCAGGAACAACGCCTAAACCAGAAAGACAACGTTCTTATGAAATTGGTACAGAATGGAAGTTTTACGATAATAGTTTTGGGTTTGATATTGGATATTATAATACAAGTACCGTTAATCAATACTTTAGAGTCCCAGTATCAACTACTATTGTTGCATCTGGTGTAGCAGGTTTAAATGCCGGAGATATTGTTAACAAAGGTATTGAAGCTTCTGTTTTTGCAATTCCTGTAAGAAATGAAGACTTTAAATGGACTACTACAGTTAATTTTTCTTCAAATAAAAATGAAATATTATCTATTACAGACGCTAATGTTCAGGGTTTAATTCCAACAGACTTCTTTACAATTTCTGCAAAAGGAGTTAATACTTTTGGTTCTTATTTAGTTGAAGGTGGTTCTTTTGGAGATATTTATGCACAAGTTGTAAAAAGAGATGCAAACGGATTACCAATTGTAGATGGTGGTGCTGTTATTGCTGAAGATACTAATTTAGTAGATGGTCTATCTAAAGTAGGTAATGCAAATCCAGACTTTAATTTAGGATGGAACAATTCTTTTGAATATAAAAACTTCACATTAGATTTCTTAATCGATGGAAAGTTTGGTGGAGAAACAGTGAGTATGACAGAAGCAATTGTAGAAGGATTTAGTAATAATTCTTCTAGAGAAACTACAAATGGTAATGTAACTGTAGTAGATTTAGCAGGTGTAACATCTACATTAACCGCTCAAGAATACTATGGTAAAATTGGTGGTAGAAATGGTTTTACAGGAGAATATGTATACAGTGCAACAAATGTTAGATTAGCAGAACTTGCTATTGGATATAACTTTCAATTAGCTGAAAACTCTTTCTTTAAAAGAGTAAAAGCTTCTTTAGTAGGTAACAACCTTTTCTTCTTTCATAAAGAAGCGCCACATGATCCTAACATATCTTTAAGTACAGGTAATGCATTACAAGGTGTAGATGTTTTAGGTTTGCCTTCTTCTAGAAGTATCGGTTTAAATATTAATTTAACATTCTAAAAATAACAAGATGAAAAATATAAATAAATTATTTACTTGTGTAATTATATTAGGGCTATTTGTAACTTCTTGTAGTGATTTAGAACAATATAATGTTAACGACAAGAATATAACACAAGAGCAATTAGAAGTAGATTTTCAACATGTAGGTTCTAAATACAAACCTGTTTTTGAAAGTATTTACCAATATTCACCAGCTTGGTCGTTCCAGTTACAGCAAAATTTAAATGCTGATGTGTATTCAGGGTATTTAACACCACCTAGACCTTTTGTTGCTGGAGCTAATAATACTACTTACAGTTTAGTAAGTGGTTGGAACAACTTTATTTGGTCTGTACCTTACTCTAATGTAATGAATAACGTTAAGTCAATTAGTGACTTAACTAAAAATGATTTCCCTACACTTAATGCAACTGCTTTAATATTAAAAGTTTCTGCTATGCATAGAGTAACCGATGTTTTTGGACCAATTGTTTATTCAAATTTTGGTGACTTAACAAACCCGGGTGTTTACGATTCTCAAAAAGAAGCTTATAATGCATTCTTTGATGATTTAGACACAGCAGTTGGTAATTTAACAGCAGATATTGATAGTCAAAAATTTGCAGCATTCGATTTATCTTATGGTGGTGATTATAAACAATGGGTAAAATTAGCAAACTCTTTAAGATTACGTTTAGCTATTAGAATATCTAAAGTAGATCCTGCAAAAGCAAAAGTTGAAGGCGAAAAAGCGTTAAGCCAATCTTTAGGTTTAATGGTTGCTAATGAAGATGGATTCTATGTAAACAGTACTCTACCACACCCTTTAAATACGATTGATAATGGTTGGGGAGACATTAGAATGAATGCTTCAATGGAATCTATTTTAACAGGTTATAGCGATGCTAGAGCTGGTAGTTATTTTGATGCGCCAACAAGTGTTGGTGGTGCTGTAAAAGGTGTTCGTGGAGGTATGCCTTTAGAATCTGGGTATTCAGATGAATTGGCACAAAAAGCAGCTTATATTGGTTTTTCAGCAATAAATGATAACATTCATACACCTAAAGTTCAGCTAATGACAACTGCAGAAGTTGCTTTCTTAAAAGCAGAAGCAGGATTAAGAGGTTGGTCTGGAGCAGGAGATGCAAAAGTAAATTATGAAGCAGGGATTATGTTATCTTTTCAGCAACATGGTGCAAGTGGAGCAGCTGCTTATATTGCAGACAACACTTCTAAACCTGCAGATTATGTAGATCCAGTTAATGCTTCTAATAACATTGCAGCTATGAGTACTATTACTGTAGCTTGGGATGCCGCTGGAACAAATGAAGAGAAATTAGAAAAAATTATTACTCAAAAATGGATTGCTATGTTTCCAGAAGGACAGGAAGCATGGTCTGAATATAGAAGAACTGGGTATCCTAAAATTTTCCCTGTGGTGAGTAACCAAAGTGGTGGAGTTGTTGATACAGATATTCAAATTAGAAGAATCCCTTTTGTAGATAGTGAAAATTCTACAAATGCAGCTGGAGTAACAGCAGCTACTTCTCTTTTAGGAGGAGCAGATAATGCAGGTACAAGATTATGGTGGGATACAGGATTATCTAATTTCTAGTCTTATAGAATTGTAGTATGCTATTTTATAACTATTCAACCGGAAATACTTTATGTATTTTCGGTTGTTTTTTATATGTAATTTGACGTGATTCGTCGAAAAAATGTTTTAATGAATTAAAAGTTACCTTATATTTATTACATGTTAAACAAATAGTAAAAAAAAATACTTGTTTGAACTTTTTTTAAAATTAATATTATTTGAATTGTAATATGTTATTTGATTAATAAATCCAGCTGGAAATGTGTAAACATTTCCAGTTGTTTTTTATACTCATTTTTCTGTTTTTGGTCGAATAAATTATACTAAATACTAAAGCATCACTACTTTTATAGTTCTAAAAAACAAACTACTAAAACAAAAGTAATATGCTTCAGAATACACAAACAACACATCAAATTGTAGGTCAATTTGAAGACACTAGATTTGAGAAAATTCATAATGTAACTTACAATTCAGCATTAGAAGCTTCTAATTTAGTAGCGCAAGAAATTGCAGATTTAATAAAAGAAAAGCAGAAAGAGAATAAACATTGTGTTTTAGGACTAGCGACTGGGTCATCACCAATAAAGGTGTATGAAGAGTTAGTTAGAATGCATAGAGAGGAAGGTTTAAGTTTCGAAAATGTTATTACCTTCAATTTAGATGAATACTTTCCAATGGATAAAAGTAACATTCAAAGTTATTTTTATTTTATGCATGAACACCTTTTTAACCATGTAAATATTTTACCAGAAAATATTAATATTCCAGATGGTACTGTTTCTATAGATGATTTATATCAATATTGTATTGATTATGAAATGAAAATAAAAGCTGTTGGAGGTTTAGATTTTCAGCTTTTAGGAATTGGTAGAACTGGTCATATTGGTTTTAATGAACCTGGTTCTCATCTTAATTCTGGTACAAGAATAATTACTCTAAATCACATAACAAGAGTTGATGCAGCTCCTTCTTTTTTAGGAATTGAAAACGTACCTAGAAAAGCAATTACAATGGGAATTGGTACTGTAAGAGATGCAAAAAGAATTGTGCTTTTAGCTTGGGGAGCAAATAAAAATACAATTATAAAAGACACTATAGAAGGCCAAATTAGTGCAGCTGTTCCAGCAACCTACTTACAACAACATAATAATACCACATTTGTTATTGATGAAGAAGCTTCTTCTGAATTAACACGTGTAAAAACACCTTGGTTGGTTAAGTCTTGTGTATGGGATGATAATTTAAAACTAAAAGCGGTTACTTGGTTGAGCAACCTTTTAGGGAAACCAATTTTAAAATTAACGGATAAAGAATATAATGATAATGGTATGTCTGGGCTTTTAACAGAAGAAGGAACTGCGTATGACTTAAACATAAAAATGTTTAATAAATTGCAACATACAATTACCGGTTGGCCGGGAGGAAAGCCTTTTGCAGACGATTCTAATAGACCAGAAAGAGCCAGCCCGAGTAGAAAAAGAGTTATTATTTTTAGTCCTCACCCAGATGATGATGTAATTTCAATGGGAGGAACTTTTGATAGATTAGTACAACAAGGTCATGAAGTACATATTGCATATCAAACTTCAGGAAATATTGCAGTTTCTGATGAAGAGGCTCTAAAATTTGCAGAAATTTCTAAAGAATTTAATAGTGATTCTAAAAAAATTAATAACATTATAGAGTTTATCAAGAATAAAAAAGGAAATGATGTTATAGATGCTATAGATGTTAGAAAACTAAAAGGATCTATTCGTAAAAGTGAATCGCTTGCAGCCACAAGATATTTTAATTTACCCGATGAGAATGTACATTTTTTAAACCTTCCTTTTTATGAAACAGGAACTATAAAGAAAGGAAATTTATCTAAAGATGATGTAGATGTTATGAAGAGCGTTATTGATGCTGTAAAACCACATCAAATTTATGCCGCTGGAGATTTAGCAGACCCACATGGAACACATAAAGTATGTTTAGATGCTCTTTTTGCAGCCTTAGAAGAAATGAAAGTTGAAAAAGAGTACATGAAAGATTGTTGGGTTTGGTTATATAGAGGTGCTTGGCATGAGTGGGATTCTCATGAAATTGAAATGGCTGTACCTATGAGTCCAGATCAAGTATTAAGAAAAAGGCATGCTATATTTTATCATCAATCTCAAAAAGATGGTGTAATGTTTCAGGGTGATGATTCTAGAGAGTTTTGGGTAAGAGTAGAGGATAGAAACAGGTTAACAGCAAAGAAGTACAACGATTTAGGGTTAACAGATTATGCTGCAATTGAAGCTTTTAAAAGGTATCATTTTTAAAAATGAAAAAAACAATTTCACTTTTAATCTTTCTTGTTGGCATTTTTAGTTGTAACAAAAAGGAACCTATAAATAGTTCAAATCTTATTGAGGGGACTTGGAAAATGATTTATGCAGAAGTAATAGAAAACGATTCTTTAAAGCTTAAAGATTTATCGAATACAACTTTTATAGTGGAGCTGGTTCTTATCTCTTAGAAGGAAATAGTTATAAGGAGGCATTAAATTTCACTTCTGTAGAAGCAATTAAAAAGCATCAATTTTCATTTAATATTATAGTTAAAGGAGATACATTAATTCAATCTGGAATAGAAAAAGTAGAAGCTGCAGGAATAAATAGACTAATTATAGAAAAACACTTAAAACTTAACTAATGAAAAGAATTCTTTTAATTATCATCTTGGGTATTTTTAGTCAACCTATTTTTTCTCAAATAGCATTATCAGAAAAATATAATTTAATGCCTTGGCCACAAGAATTAATAGAAAATAACACGTCTTTTTCTATTGATAAAAATTTAACAATAACCATTCTTGGTAAAGATTTAAAAGAAAGAGTTGCAAAATATTCTGTAAATTTTTTAAGACGACTAGCAAATAGAACAGGTGTTTTTATCGATACTGGTTTTCCTATAAAAACTAAAAATGCGTCTATTGAAATTAATTTTGAAAGTATTTCTAAATTAACTGTACATGATAATGAATCTTACAACCTATCAATTAATAAAGATAAAGTTATCATTAATGCCAAAACAGATGTTGGTGCTTTAAGAGGGTTAGAAACACTTTTACAATTAGTTAATTTTAATAAAACTGGTTATTATTTTGAAGGTGTTTCTATTAAAGATTTTCCAAGATTTGTGTGGCGAGGATTAATGATCGACGTCTCACGTCATTTTCATCCAATTGACGTTTTAAAGAGAAATTTAGATGCAATGGCTTCTGTAAAACTAAATGTTTTTCATTGGCATTTAACAGATGATCAGGGTTTTAGAGTAGAATCTAAAGTGTTTCCTAAATTGCAAGAAATTGCGGCAGATGGATTGTATTATACACAAGAACAAATTAAAGATATTGTAAAATATGCTTCAAATTTAGGAATTAGAGTTATACCAGAATTCGATGTTCCTGGACATGCTTCTGCAATATTATCGGCATATCCAGAATTAGGAAGTAAAGATGATTATGATTACAAAGTTGAACGTTTTTCGGGTGTTTTTGATCCAACATTAAATCCATCAAAAGAAGTAACATATTTATTTTTAGAAACTTTATTTAAAGAAATTGCCCCATTATTTCCAGATGAATATTTTCATATTGGTGGTGATGAAAATGAAGGAAAACATTGGGATGAGAATGAAGGAATTCAAGCTTTTAAAAAACAACATAACTTAAAAACGAATCACGATTTACAAACCTATTTTAATATTAGATTAGAAAAAATATTAAAAAAGTTAGATAAAAAATTAATGGGTTGGGATGAAATTTTAACACCTTCGACTCCAACAACAGCTGTTATTCATTCTTGGCGAGGAAAACATGAAGGGTTAAAACAAAGTACTTTAATAGAAGCTGCAAAAAAAGGTTATCAAACTGTACTGTCTGCGGGTTATTATATAGACAGATTATTGTCTGTAAAAGAACATTACAATGTAGATCCAATAGGGAATGCCATTTTAACAAAAGATGAGAGAAAAAGAATTTTAGGAGCAGAAGCAACTATGTGGAGCGAACTTGTTACTCCACTTACAATTGATTCTAGAATCTGGCCTAGAACAGCAGCAATTGCAGAACGGTTTTGGTCTAGAAAAGAAGTAAATAATGTAGATAATATGCAGAAAAGATTGAAAGTCATCAATTTTCAATTGGAAGAATTAGGGATTACACATATTAGAAATAAAGATTTTATTTTAAGAAATATTAGTAATCATCAAAATAATGAAGTCTTAAAAACTTTATCTAAAATCTTCGAACCCCTAAAAGTGTATTCTAGAAACAAAGGCGGAACAGAATACAAAACATTTTCTCCTTTTACATTGTTTGCAGATGCTTGTTCTGCAGATGCAGAAGATGCAATTGTTTTTAATAATGAAGTAACTTCTTATTTAAAAAATAAAGAAGACAAACACCTAAAAGTGATACAACAGTATTTGAAAAATTGGGCAAGTAATTATACCGAATTCTCTAAGATGAATTCAAATCCTAAACTAGAAAAGTTAGAGTTGTTATCTAAAAACGTTTCTCTTATTTCTGAATTATTAGAGACTTCTATTCAAAACAAACAGTTTTCAACAGAAGATTTATCATTAGGTAACAATCTAATTAAAAAACTTTCAGAACCTTGTGAAGATGTAGAACTAGCTATTTTAAGTTCTCTAAAGCAATTATTTAATTTTTGCAATACAAACTATTAAAATTTATGAATTCTTATTTTGAAACATCTTTTGACGCCCCATATCATCAACTAAATAAGAAAACTAATTTTAGTTCTTCTAATAGTTATTATACATTTATTAATTGGGTGAGTGGTGAATTCGATTTGTATCTACAAGATGAAACAAATGGTTTGCATGTTTTTTTTCCGGAAGGAAATTTTCACATTAAAAATGAAATTGAAAACGGAAAAATTGTAGCAGAAATTAATTTAGAGAGTAGAATTCTTGAAAAAGGGCAATATGTTTTTGATAAGATTATGTCAGTTTATAGCCACTTATTAAATTCAAGTAAATGATTTTAATAGCAGAAAGTGGTTCAACAAAGTGCGATTGGGTTCTTATCGAAAAATTGAACAAAAAAGTTACTCGTTTTAGAACAAAAGGACTAAACCCCGCAATTCTAAAAGAAAAAAAGTTACATAAAATTATTGGTAACGAAGTTGTACTTGCAAAGAGTAAAGAAAAGATAAAAGAAATTTATTTTTTTGGAGCAGGTTGTAATACCGAAAGTAACAACCAGGTTTTAAAAAATGTTTTTTCTTCTCTTTTTAATGCAAATAAAGTATTAGTTGCAGAAGATATGATGGCTGCGGTTTATGCTACAACCACAAAGCCAGCTGTAGTTTGTATTTTAGGAACAGGTTCTAATTGTTGTTTCTTTGATGGAAATAAAATAATGCAAAAAACACCTGCTTTAGGATATATTTTAATGGATGAAGGTAGCGGTAATTACTTCGGTAAAGAACTTTTAAAGGCATATTATTATAAAAAACTACCAGAAAAGCTTTCTTTATCATTAGAGGGTAAATATAATTTATCTGAAGAAAGAGTTATAAAGAAAATATACCAATCTAAAACTCCTAATAAATATTTAGCCAATTTTGCACCTTTTTTATTTGAAAACCAAGAAGACATTTTTATTCAAAAAATTATTGAAAAAGGTATTAAAGAATTTGTAGAAAACCATATCTTACATTACAAAAATGAACTCGAAGAAAATTCGATTCATTTTGTTGGTTCCATAGCTTTTTTTAGCAAAAAATATATTATTAAAGAACTGTCTAAACATAATATTATTGCAGGAAGTTTTATTAGAAGACCAATTGATAATTTAATAAGCCACTTTTTAAGATTAAAATAACACGTATAAATGAAACCAAATAAAAATATTTTTCTATTCTTAATTTTGGTTTTAATTTTTTCTTGTTCTACGGAAAAAAAACCAACGAAACAGTTTACTCTTTTATCAGCAGAAGACACAAACATTCATTTTAAAAACTCTGTAAAAGAAAATCTCTACTTCAATTTTCTGAATTACGCATATATTTATAATGGAGGTGGTATTGCGGTAGGCGATATTAATAATGATGGTTTAGAAGATGTTTACTTTACTTCTAACCAAGAATCGAACAAATTATACTTAAATAATGGCGATTTTGAATTTAAAGATATCACATTAAAAGCAAAAGTTTCTGATGAAATTGGTTGGACAACTGGTGTTACAATGATTGATATTAATAATGATGGTTGGTTAGATATCTACGTTTGTAAATCGGGTTCATTAAAAAATCATGAAAATAGAAAGAACAAGCTTTTTATAAATCAAAAAGACAATACATTTAAAGAAAGTGCTGCTCGTTATGGTATAGATCACTTTGGGTTTTCTACTCAATCTTATTTTTTCGATTTTGATAAAGATGGAGATTTAGATATGTATTTGGTAAATCATCGTCAAGATTTTAGAAATAACATAAACATAGATCCTAGAATTCAAGAAACAAAAGAAGATTATAATTCTGATCAATTATTTAGAAATGATGGCAGTTCTTTTACAAACATTACTAAAGAAGCAGGAATATTAAATAAAGCTTGGGGATTAAGTGCTTCAATTGGAGATTTTAATAATGACAATTTACTAGATATTTTTGTAGCCAACGATTTTTTAGAACCTGATTTTTTATACATTAACCAAGGAAATGGAACTTTTAAAGATGAAGCATTAAAACATTTTAATCATATTTCCGCCAATAGTATGGGGTCTGATTTTGCAGACATTAATAACGATTTAAAACCAGATTTAATCGTTTTAGACATGATGGCTGAAGATCATATTCGAGGCAAAGAAAACATGGCAACTATGAGTGTTTCTAATTTTAATCAATTGGTAAATATGGGCTTTCATCATCAATATATGTCTAATATGTTGCAGTTGAATAATGCAAATGGTACGTTTTCTGAAATTGGGCAATTATCTGGAATTGCAAAAACAGATTGGAGTTGGGCACCTTTAATTGCAGATTTTGATAATGATGGTTTTAATGATGTTTTTGTTACCAATGGAATTCAGCATGATTTGTCGAATCAAGATTTTAGAAACCAGATGAGAAATAATATAAGAAACCGTAAAAAAGTTTCTTTAGAGCAGGCAATTGATATGATGCCTTCTCATAAATTAAGTAATTATATTTTTCAAAACCAACAAGATTTAACTTTTAAAAATGAAACTAAAAACTGGGGGTTTGATGCTAAAATAAATTCTAACGGAGCAGTTTATGCAGATTTAGATAATGATGGAGATTTAGATTTAATTGTAAATAATCAAGCAGAAGAAGCTTCAGTTTATCAGAATAATTCTACAAAAAATTACATCTCTTTTTCGTTAAAAGGTTCAGGGAAAAATAAATTAGGAATTGGAGCAAAAATCACTGTTTTTTCTGAAGGATTACAGCAATCTAAAGAACACTATGTAAGTAGAGGTTTTCAGTCTTCCGTTAGTAATAAATTGAATTTTGGATTAGGAAATAGCACCAAAGTTGATAGTGTTTTAGTTGATTGGAAAAATGGAAAACAACAAAAATTAGTTGAGTTAAAAATCAATACAAACTTAACATTAGATTATATAAATTCTGTTAAAAAGAGTACTTCTCAAAAAACTAACAGTGGTATGTTTGAAAATGTAAATCCTTCAGATATTGGTGTTAATTATCAGCAAAAAGAAAATAGTTTTGATGATTTTAAACTCCAATTATTATTGCCTCAAAAACAATCTGAAAAGAGTTCTCCATTAGCAGTTGCAGATATAAACAATGATGGTTTAGATGATTTTTTTGTTGGAAATGCTAAAGGAGAAAATGGGTCAATCTACATTCAAACAAAAACAGGGAAGTTTATTGAAACCAACAAAAAATTATTAGGTTCAGAAAAAGAATTTGAAGATACTGATGCCAAATTTATTGATATTGATTCTGATGGAGATTTAGATTTATATGTAACTTCTGGAGGTTATGAAGTTGAAAAAGACAATAAATTTCTTCAAGACAGGTTGTACATAAATAATGGGAAGGGAATCTTTAAAAAATTACTTTTAAGAAGTCCATTAGTTAATTCTAAAGGAATTGCTTTTGCGGATTTTGACAAAGATGGTGGTGTTGATGTTTTTGTTGGCGCTAATGTTAAATATGGCAAATATCCATTGTCTGATAAACCTTATTTTTTAGAAAATAAAAACGGGAAGTATACAAATGTAATTGATGAAAAGTTTGATGACATTTCAAATTTAAGATTAATAAATGATGTAATTTTTTCTGATTTTGACAATGATGGAGATTTAGACTTAATAGTAGTAGGAGAATGGATGTCAATTATTTTTTATGAAAACAAAGAGAACAAATTCCATATTAAAGAAATTGAAGGTATAACTAATTTAAATGGCTGGTTTCAAACGATAACAGCTGCCGATTTAGACAAAGATGGAAACGTAGATTATATTATTGGTAATTGGGGTAAGAACAATAAGTTTCACCCTACAAAAGAAAAGCCATTACACATATACGCAGATTATTTTGATGATAACTTGAGTTTTGATATTGCCTTGAGTAAAGTTTCTAAAACAGGTGATTTATTACCCGTTCGTGGTAAAGAATGTTCTACACAACAAACACCTTTTTTAAATGAAAAAGTAAAAACATTTGCAGTATTTGCTTCATCTACAATGCCAGAAATTTATGGTTCAGAAAAATTAGAAAAAGCAACTCATTATGTTACTGAAAGTTTTACGACCATAATTTTAAAAAACAAAGGAAATGGGCAGTTTGAAATTCAAGAATTGCCAAATGAAGCACAATTTTCACCAACATTAAGCATTGAAATAGCAGATATAAATAATGATGGATTTCTAGATGTTTTTGGTGTTGGTAATATACCAGAAGCTGAAGTAGAAACCATTAAATATGATGCTTCTAAAGGTTATGTTTTATTAGGGAACAAAAATGGAAACTTCTCTTTTTTAAATGATGTTAGTTATTCTAATAATAAAAGCGCCAAAGCTTTTAAGCAAATTACCATTGATAATATTTTACATTTTATCATCTTAAATAAGAATAATAAGTTAACAATTTTAAAAACAAAAAATAAATAAATTCTGAAGATTCTTGAGAGGTTCTTTTTTTCCTATTTATATATTTATTTTTTACAAGTATATCATAGAGGATTAAGCGTATAGAAACTAATAATAAGCTTCAATACTTTAGGTGTAATACAAATAAATTAAAACAACAACGTCAAAAAGTTAGAGAATTAAATTATGCTTGTGTTGATAGATTAAGTAATTAAAATACAGCATTAAGAGAGGAAATGACATTTTTTTTGGGCAAATATTTTTGTTTGTAGAGACAATAATATTTTTCATCTTGAAGATTATAATATATTAAGAGAACATGCTTTAAGAGATTTTAGAAATTTTGTAAAAGAAATTGCTAAAAGCGCCTCTATGAGTAAATACCTAAACAATAAGCAAAATATAAAAAGAGAACCCAATGAAAATTTTGCTAGAGAATTGATGGAGCTTTTTACTTTGGGTATTGACAATTATACAGAGCAAGATATTAAAAAATCTGCAAGAGTTTTTACTGGTTGGTCTTTTAAAAAGAATGGAGACTTTAAGTTAAGAAAAGAACAGCATGATTATGAAGAAAAAACGTTCTTTGGAAAAATAGGGAATTTTAATGGAAATGATATTACATATAACCCGTTGTGCATTTAGACAATATTAATTTTTAGATTGTTGATATTTCTATCAAAAATGAATTTGTAGATGTATTGAATAACAGTTAATGCTGTAATTTTAGACAGTGTTTTAGTTTTAAAACCTTGAAAGGATTTTGCATAATTTCTACGAATCATAAATTGATCACAGAGTTGTGAAAATAAGGTTTCAATTCTTTTTCTAGACTTTCTAAAAACATAAGGTTGCTTTTTATAATTATGCTAATTTTTTCTCATTGGTACTTCAATTTTGATATTACTATGTGTAAATAAATCGAATTGATATTTAGAAGATAAATAGCCTTTGTCAGCAAGTAATACACAGTCTTTCATTTGGTTTTTAATATCTTTTAAGTAATGAATATCATGAACAGAAGCTTTAGATAAGTCAAAATCCCCAATAACTCCGTTAACCGAACAAACAGCATGTAATTTGTACCCAAAATAACTCATAGATTGACTCGCACAATATCCTCTATTGTGACTATTCTCAACAGATTCTCTACAAACTTTACTTCTAGATGCTCTTGACAAACGTCTTTAATCATTCTGAAAATTAATTTGTTGCATCATTTTTTTGGTGCATAATTTTATTTTTTTCAATACATTAGCAGAAAGTGGGACACAAAAAGAGGTTATTAATAACAACTTTACTATTGTATCAGGTAAAGGCACAGATATAAAAGACAATCCAGCATTATTAAATAGAGCCAAAAGAAAAACGATAACTCGTAAAATGATTTTGAGTCTTATAGATATAACCAAAGCGAAAGGAGAACCAGAAAGACAACAAATGTATTGGAATGCATATCATTGTCAATCTAAAATTATAAGTGCTAATAATAAACTATATGGCAATTATTGTAAGAATAGATTTTGCACTATTTGTTGTGCTATTAGAAAAGCAGAAAATATAAATAAGTACTATCCTACTCTAAAGAATTGGGATGAACCGCATTTTGTAACATTAACTGTAAAATCTGTAGAAGAAAATAATCTTAATAAGTGGGTTTACGGAATGAATAGAGCCTTTAACCTAATAAAGAGCAGATGTAAAAAAAGACATCAAAGAGGTACAGGAATACAACTTATAGGAATCAAATCTTTAGAATGCAACTTTAACCCTATTCGCAAAACTTACAACCCTCATTTTCATCTTATAGTACCTAATAAAGAGATTGCTTTATTACTAAAAAAAGAATGGATGTTTCAATGGAATAAAACTGCTGATATTCATTCATCACCAAAAGCACAGCATATAAGAAAAGTAGAAAATTTAGAAAGAGACTTAATAGAAACTATCAAATATGGTAGTAAAATTTTCACAGAAACCGACCTAAAAAAGAAAGGTAAAAAAGCAACTGCTCCAATGGTTTACGCATACGCTTTAGACAATATACTTTGCGCTATGAAAGGCAAAAGAATTTTCGATCGTTTCGGCTTCAATTTACCTAAAATTGGAACTAAAAAAATACCACAGCAATTAATCACAAATTTTGATGAATATATCTTTTCAACCTCTTCTACAGATTGGATAAACAAAACTACAGGCGAATGCTTAACAGGGTATTTACAGCCTATAGAATTAAGTCATTTACTAAATGAATGTATAAATACAGAAGCACATTAATTTTTAGCATTAAATAATTGGCTATAGTTTTTATAAAAAGTAAATTTAGGCATTCCAAAAAACGCTATGGCTTTATTTCAAAAATCAGTATTAAACAAATACTTAAAATTACAAGATGCTACTCTTATAGATAAAGCATATAAAAAGTTTTGTAAGTATTTTCACAATCCTAAAATTCAACAAAACATATTAGTAAGTAAAGAAGAACAGTTTCAACAAAAGTTTTTAATAGAACTATTTGAAAAGGTTTTTGACTACACTATTTTTCCAGATGAAAAGTATAACATCACTACAGAATTTAAGAATTTAAGAGGTGCAAAAAAAGCAGATGGTGCTATTTTAGTTGATGGTAAAGCCCTATGTGTTATAGAGCTAAAAGGAACGAATACAAAGGATTTGGAAAGCATAAGACAACAAGCTTTTGACTACAAATCTAATCATCCTACTTGTAAGTATATCATCACATCTAATTTCGAAAAAATTCGTTTTTATATAGAAACATCAGATGAATTAGAAGAGTTCAACTTGTTTACCTTAACCAAAAAGGAATTTGAACTACTTTATTTATGCATTCATAAAGATAATTTACTAAACAATATTCCGCTATCAATTAAAAAAGATTCTATAGTTGTAGAAGAAAGTATTACTAAAAAATTCTATAATGATTATTCTTTATTTAAAAGAGAGTTGTTTAGAGATTTGGTAAAACAGAATCTAAAAAATGAAGTTTTTAGAACAGAACTACAAAAAGAAGATACAGACACCGCAAAAAAGAAAATTAAATTAAGCTTATTTAAAAAATCACAAAAATTAATAGATAGATTTCTATTCATCTTCTTTGCAGAAGATAGGGGTTTGTTACCACCAAACTCAACAATTAAAATTCTAAAAGATTGGAATAAGTTAGCGGAATTGGATGCAGAAGTGCCTTTATACAATCGTTTTAAGCTATATTTTAAATATTTAGACCAAGGTAGAGCAGGTACAAATAAAAAGGCTGAAATCTTTGCTTATAATGGTGGTTTGTTTAAACCAGACCCAATTTTAGATTCTATAATTTTAGATGATTCTTTACTCTATAAACATACAAAAGCACTTTCTGAATACGATTTTGAAAGCCAAGTAGATGTTAATATTTTAGGACATATTTTCGAAAACTCATTAAACGAAATAGAAAGCGTAAATGCAGAAATTGAAGGTGCAGATTTCGATAAACAGAAAACCAAACGTAAAAAAGATGGTGTTTTCTACACTCCCAAATACATTACAAAATACATTGTAGACAATACCATTGGTAAATTGTGTAATGAAAAGAAAGCTGAATTTACTATTATAGAAAAAGACTTTACACCCAACAGACAAACAGCAACAAAAAGAAAGCTTTTAAGCAGTTTAGAAAACTATAGAGAATGGTTACTGCAAATTACTATTTGCGACCCTGCTTGTGGTTCTGGTGCTTTCTTAAACCAAGCTTTAGACTTCTTAATAAAAGAACATACGTTTATAGATGAATTGCAAACCAAATTATTAGGTGGAGGTTTTGTGTTCCCTAATATAGAAAACACCGTTTTAGAAAATAATATTTTTGGAGTTGATTTAAATGAAGAATCTGTAGAAATTGCAAAATTATCTTTGTGGTTACGTACAGCACAACCCAGAAGAAAACTAAACAGCTTAAATAACAATATTAAATGTGGTAATTCTTTAATTGATAGTAAAGCAGTTGCAGGAGACAAAGCGTTTACTTGGGAAACTGAATTTAAACAAGTTTTTGAAAAAGGTGGTTTTGATGTGGTTATTGGGAATCCGCCTTGGAATAGCAAAATATCTCCAAACGATTCAAAAGAAATTGCTTTAAAATATAATTTAGAATTAAAAAATCTAAATTATATTTGCGGTATTTTTTTATTTAGCTCATTTAATAACTAAAAAACAAGGTTACGTAAATTTATTAGTACCTGAAGTTGTTATTAAAAATTCTTCATATTTAAATTTAAGAGATTTAATAATTAATAAATTTAACTTTATTTCAATAACTGATTACGGACAATTCCCTGGAGTTGCTTCTAATACAGTTGCAATATGCTATCAAATTAATATGCCAGATGGCAAAACAGTTATAAGAAAACATAAAGCTAGTTTAAATTTTGAAAAAGTAATAAATACCAATATTTACAATCAAAACCCAATTAAAGCATTTTCTTTCGAAATAGATAATGAAAAACAAAATGTATTAAATAAAGTTTCAAAACATACTTTGTTAGGTGGTATTTCAAAAATAAAAAGAGGGATTGAATTAGGGCAAGTAACAGAATTGATAGAATGCAATAATTGTGGGAAATATTCAGAAATATCAACAAAATATTACTCAAAACGAGATGCTAACAAATGTAAATATTGTGAAAGTAAAATTGATTTTAATTCAAAATTCACCATTAGCAGTCGTAAAAAAAATGTTAATTATTCTCTTCCCTGTTTAAGTGGTCGAGAAATAAATAGATACACAGTCAACAGCTATTATTACATTATTCCAAACTTAATAAGTATAGATTATAAAGAAGATATATATTCTAATAAAAACCTATATGTTAAAAGAATAGCTACAAAACCAGAAGCAACATTAGTGAATCATTTATGTTATACATTTAATACTTTATACTCAATTTATGATTTAAAAATTAATACAAAAGAATCTTTAATGCTAATTCTTAACTCAAAGCTTATAAGTTTTTATTATGAATTAGTATTTAATTTAGGGATGAATTTAACAACACAAGTTACAGTTGAATATCTAAAAAAAATACCAATTGCTAAAGTTTTAAAAAGTGATTTATTTCAAAAAATGTCAAATATAATTTTAAATGAAACCAATTATTTAAATACCAAATCAGATAACTTCAGTGACTATATAATTTCTCAATTCCAATTAGAAAAACTATCAAAAAAACTTCAAAATTGGTATTCATTAGAATTTTCAGACTTTATAAAAGAAATTAACAAAGCCATAAAAAACAACAAACAAGAAAAGCTTACCAAACTACAAGAAATGGAGTGGATGGAAGTTTTTGAGGTTAAAAAAGCAGAAGCACAAACCATAAAAACACAAATAGACCAAACAGACAAAGAAATAGATGCTATGGTGTATGAGTTGTATGGTTTAACTGA
Source organism: Polaribacter sp. (assembly GCF_036480315.1). Lineage (GTDB taxonomy): Bacteria > Bacteroidota > Bacteroidia > Flavobacteriales > Flavobacteriaceae > Polaribacter. The sequence continues at coordinate 13,195 of NZ_JAZGGG010000060.1, read as the reverse complement.
TGATGAAATAAAAATTGTAGAGAATAGTTAAACTATGGATAAATTTAAAGCTACTTATACAGATGTTACAGATTGGGATGTTATTGTTTATCAAAACACTACTGGTAGCAGAAGTAAAAAAATAATTAGAGAACCTGAAACAGAAGATGAGTATTTTTTCAAAGGCTCTAAAGAATTAGCTGATGGAGAAATTAGGTATCCTAGTGAGTTTTGGTCAGAAATAGTATCTTCTAAAATAGGACAATCTCTAAAATTTAATATCCTAGATTATAATATAGGATATAACAAAGATGGTATTCAAAAAATTGGTTGTCTTTCTAAATCTATGGTTTTAAATTCTAAAAACAAACTTACTGAAGGAAAAGTTTATTTAACTGGTTATAAATCTTCTTACAATCCAGAAAAAGATAAGAAAGACTATACTTTTCAATTTATTAGAGATACTTTGTCTTTTTTTAATTATAAGAGTTACATTTTAAACTTATTGGAAATTATAGTTTTTGATGCTTTGATTGGTAACTCTGATAGGCATCAAGAAAATTGGGGCATTATTACCAACTTTGAGCAAACCATTGAAGATTTTAACGAAAAAATAAGAAGCAGTGGTGATAAGTGGTATAAGAATTGGTATTTAAAACTAAAAAGAATTTTAGCAATTGCACAATCTGAAAATTTTAAAAATAGTATAGGATTTAATAAAAGAGCAGATTTATTAATAGAGTCAGAAATCACCAAAAGTTACTTTGCCTCAATTTATGATAGTGGTTGTTGTTTAGGTCGTGAATTCAATATTGATAAAGTAAAAAAAATACTTACTGATAAACAAATGCAAGATAAGTATATAAGAAAAGGGGTTTCTGAAATTCATTGGAAAGGAAATGACAAGAAGTTGAATCATTTTGACCTTATTAAAAAACTGCAAGAAGAATATCCAGAAGAAATAAAGCAAGTAATAAACCAAATTAAAGATAATTTTAAAACTGAAAACATTAAAATTATAATTGAAAATATAGATAAGAATTTACCTATTAATTTAAAAAAGCATAATTTACCAAAAGAAAGAAAAGAATTGATGTTTAAATTAATAAATTTGCGCTTTAATAAACTTATAAAATTAATATGAAATCAATAGGAAACATATATCTAACTTGGCGAAAAGGCAAGGGCGAAAGGAGAATTCCTATTGGCATTATTAAACGCAATAAAACTTTAGGCACACGTTTTCATTATCTTGAAAAAGGTATTGAAGATGCTAAAAGGTTTGGATTTTCAATTTATGAGGGTTTTCCAGATACAACAACAACATATTCTAAAAACGTTATTGAAATTTTTGGGCAAAGAATAATGAGGAGTGAAAGAAACGACATTAAAGATTTTTACGATTTTTGGTTGATTGACAAAAAACACCTTAATGATGTTTATTATATGCTCGCGCATACTCAAGGAATATTACCTACTGATAACTATGAGTTTTTAGCGGAATTTAATTCATCTAAAGGTTTAAAATTCATTACAGAAATTTCTGGTTTATCAAAATATAAAATTAGTTCAGATGTTTTAAAAAAAGGAGATATTCTATCCTATAAAGAAGATTCTAACAATTCATTTGATAAATACGCTGTTAAAGTTTTTAAAGACGGACTCTGTTTAGGATATATTAAAATAATACATAATCGTATTTTTCATAGAAGCAATAAAGAGTTTAAAGTATCTGTACAGCATATAGAAAAAAATGGTATTCTTAATAGGGTATTTCTAAAAGTTGAATAATGTAAAACTAAATTTTATTATTTAGTTGATTTTTTAATAAAAAAATTATAGCTACAGTTTAGTAAATTATTGCAATAAACTTATATGCAGTTTCAAATATTATAATTCCTAAAGACCATTCTTTTGAGTATTTAGAGACTAAAATTAAAAACCTCAACCTAATTATAAAAGTTGAGGTTTTTTTTATATTCTTTGTGTCTTATAAAATAAAGATATGCTAAATAATACAAGATTTACAATCTAAAAAGAAACTAAAAAAGTAGTGTTAAAATAGCGCACACTTACATCTAAATTTACACCCTTAAAAACAAAACCCTGTAAATCAATAATTTACAGGGTTAATTGTGGAGACGCCGAGAATCGAACTCGGGTCCAAACGAGCAGCCAAAAAGCTTTCTACATACATAGTTCTTTCTTAATTTTCGACCAAAAGCTGATTAAGAACAATCTGCTTTTAGCTTAACTTCTTTAGTTTCAAAAACCCGTCAAAGTACCAAGTTTTCTATGTTTACTTTTACGATATCCAAAAGTGAAACGCCGTAAACCAAGGCTGTTCGTGGACATAAAGCTTGCACACCTAGTGTGCCGAGGCCAATCCTACTATAATTCGGATTATGCAGCTAAAGCGTAGTTATCTTCGCCGTTTAAAAAGTTGAAATTAGGTTTTACGAGTGTTATTTCATAACTCGGTATGCTTACAAATCCACTGTCCTCGCTGTCAAAACCAGTCGTCCCCGTTTTAAAAGTTTGGGCGTCACCACACAAAAAAGTGTGGTCAGGCTTTCCGTTATATCTTTTTTAACTGAAAAAGTTAAAAAAGGATGTCACTTCAATCCTTAACGCGGTCTGCAAAAGTATAAAAAATACAGTTGCTTATCATTATAAATTCTAATATCTTCGAGCAATATTTATACCAATTTTTACTGAACACGTTTCAGTACCTAATAAATCATTAAAGTATGAAGTTTGGCATTATAAAAGAGCGCAAAAATCCACCAGATAGAAGAGTTGTTTTTTCACCCGAAAAATTAACTCAATTCAAATCTAAATTTTCCGAGGCAGAAATAGTTGTAGAAAGTTCAGATATTAGAGTTTTTTCGGACAATCAATATACAGAAGCAGGTTTAGATGTTTCTAAAGATGTTTCTGACTGTGATGTCTTATTTGGTGTAAAAGAAGTACCAATTGATGCTTTATTCAATAATAAAAAATACTTTTTCTTTAGTCATACAATCAAAAAACAACCTTATAACAGAGATTTGTTAAATGCAGTTTTAGCTAAAAACATAGAATTGTACGATCATGAAACGATTGTTAAAGAAAACGGAGCACGTTTAATTGGTTTTGGTCGCTATGCGGGTATTGTTGGTGCTTATAATGGTTTTAGAGCTATTGGTTTAAAAAAGGATGCATTTAATTTACCAAAAGCTGAAACTTTAGATAGCCAAAAAGAATTAATTCAAGAATTAAATAAAATCAATTTACCAAATATTAAAATTCTTTTAACAGGAAACGGTAAAGTTGCTTACGGTGCTAAAGAAATGCTAGATGCAATGAACATTAAAAAGGTTTCTGTAGATGAATATTTAAATAACTCTTTTGATAAACCTGTATATTGTTTAACAGATGTTTTAGATTATAATCAACGTAAAGATGGTAAAATTATCAATAATAGAGATCTTTATAAGAATCCTAAAGAGTATGTTTCTAATTTTATGCGTTTTGCAAAAGTAACAGATTTCTTTATAGCTGGTCATTTTTATGGAAATAATGCACCGTATTTATTTACCAGAGAAGATGCAAAATCTAAAGATTTCAAAATAAAATTTGTAGCCGATATTTCTTGTGACATAGATGGACCTGTTGCAAGTACATTAAGAGCTTCAACAATTGCAGATCCTATTTATGGTTATAACCCGCAAACAGAAACTGAAGTTAATTATAAGGATAAAGATGCTATTGTTGTAATGGCAGTAGATAATTTACCTTGTGAATTACCAAAAGATGCAAGTGAAGGTTTTGGTGAAATGTTTTTGAAAAGTGTTATTCCTGCTTTTTTCAATAATGATACAGATGGCGTTTTACAGCGTGCTAAAATGACTGAAAACGGAAAATTAACAGAACGTTTTTCATATTTACAGGATTATGTAGATGGCAAAGAATAATGGTAAATGATAGACAGTTTCTTATCGATTTAGCAAAAATGAAAATGCCTTTTGGAAAATTTAAAGGCAGATATCTAATCGATTTACCCGAACACTATATTGTTTGGTACAAAAATAAAGGTTTCCCTAACGGAAAATTAGGGAAACAAATGGAATTGGTTTATGAATTTCAGCTAAATGGTTTAGAAGATATAGTTAGAAAAATTAGGCAAGATTATACTTAAGTTTTAGTATTATTTTTTCTTATTAATTTTTCAATTATAATAATGGATATTATTCCTAAAGTATAAGCTATTAAATCGCCAATACTAAAGGAAGTACCAAGAATAATTTTTAGCGTTTTTTCATAGGCTTGAGGGAAATTATTTTGCAAATTAGAAAGTTGTAAAAATTCAATTATAAAAGAAACTACAAAAGTTATTAAAACCGCTTTTTCTATAGAAATTTTAAAGACGCTTTTTAAAAGTGTATAAACAAACATTACTGCAAAATAATCTCCAACAGTATGTCTTATAAAGCCTCTTGTGTATTTAGCTATGTAAACTTCTAAAAGAAATATTGCTACAAATAACAGGAAGTATATTTTATTGAATTTTATCATTTGATTAGTGTTAAGAGAATTGTTATTGCTTTTTCAATATTTTTAATTTTCGTAAATGATACTATCACTTTTGAAATTGAGTAACTAGTGAATTATATAATAATGATAAACACAAATATCATAAGTGTAAATAAAATCATTTTAATTTGTTTTTTTGAATAACTGGCGTTTTACAAATCCAAGTCCAAGATTGCATTAATGTCATAAATGCTGTAATAAAAAAGGTACATATTCCGCTTTCAAAATCAGTAATAATAATGAAATAACATGATATAACAAAAACAATAATTGCGTAATAAGGAAAGTACTTTTTAAAAATTTCCTTATCACTTATTGTATCATTTTCCAACCAGAAAAAAGGCGTTATTGTTATTAAAATTGTCAAAGAGCAAATAACAGATATTGGTATTATTGATAGCAAGAAAAAAAAGAACGTTAAATTATCTAAACTGTCAGAAATCATAAGTATCCAAAATATCATTGTAGCCAAAGTCGATGCTTTTAATAATGTTGCGCCTAAATTATTGGAAGAATTCATTTCTTAATTTTTAAGTTGTTATAAACGGTTTCTTGCCAAGAATTTTCTTGTAAATGATCTAAATAATCTCTGTGTTTAACATCAATTTTGCGTTTGTTAGTAACGTTAATTTCATTCTTTTCAGCATAGTCTTTTAAAATAAACGTATTATTATCAGAAAGGTTTATTAGATAATTCAAATCCATTTGATCTGCATTATTAACGTTGTAGTAAGTAATTATTTTATCCCAATTTATTGTTGACGACATAATTAAAATTACAAATGCAATTTGTGTGTTTTTTCGAAATAGAAACCATAAATTTTTAATTTTAGATACTTTTATAAAAGTTGTAATTAATCCTATAGAAGTTGCTATTAAAAAGAAGATTACACCAACTCTTTTATAAGTTAAACCAAATGAAACAATATATTCTATATTTTTTATAACGGTAATTATTACAACACTTAAGTTTAGAAAAATCCAAACAAAAGTTATAATTTTCAAATCTTTATTTTCCTCAAAAAAGTTAAGATTTCCTCTAAAAAAATAAAGAATAATTACAATAGCTAATAGGTTAGAAAAAATTAAAGCATTTACACCATTATGAACTTGTGCTGAAAGTTGAGATGCAACCATATTATGTAATTCAGATAAATGAACTATATCTGTAATTAAAAACAAAACAATAAGTGTATTCAGTAAAATCATTAACACAATAGCTAATTGTTTTTCGCTTTTAAGTTTTTTAGGAGAAATATATTCTAAAGAACTTTTTTCTAAATTATTTCCGGTATTTATATCAATAGAAGTTACAGGTTCAATTTGAATTGGATTTGAAATGTTATAAAATAAATAATATCCTAAAGCCGTAAAAAGTAACCATTGAAAATTTATAAAACTTAAATCTATGTTTGTAATTAATTCATCAAAAACAGGATTTCCAACTCTATATAAATTGATAAATATGATGATGACAATTGCTGGAATACCTACTATTTTTAGCCAATAACCATAATTTATTTTTTCTTTTTTTTCTTTTTTTACTTTTTCAACTTCAGAATTTAAAGTGTCAAAATATATAGAAAAGTAAGAAACAACGGTTGTATAAATTCCGTTTATCCATTGAATGTAAATAGAAGACTTTTGTTCAGAAAGACTTCCTATGAAAGTGAAAAATGCAATTATATTTGCAATTATTGATAAATCAGATTTGTAAATAAAAACAGTTATTCCAGTAATTAGATACCCTAAAACTTTTAGATTATTACCTTTGTTTTTAAAAGGTTTTGGGTTTTTTATTGCTAATATTACAATTGTTAGTATTGTAAATAGTAATAAGTTTACACCAATGTTCTGTGAATAAAATAGGATGCTAAATAGCAATGCGCCGATTAATGTTGTTAATTTTTTCATTTGTTTTGTTGTTTCAGTAATTATTTAATTGTTTTATTTGTTGTCTGTTAAAAATCATTTCTCGTATTTCTAAAAAAGAAAAAAGTAAAAGTCTTTCGTATTTAAAGTGATGAAATTGATTACAGTTTTTTCCAAGTTGATAAGATTTTATGTAGTATTTATAATATTCTGGAAGTATAAAAGTGCCAACCAAAAGCACACCAAACAAGTACAAACTTCTTTTTCCGTTTCCAAAACAAACATATTGTAACGCAATTTCATCTTCTACTTTTGTACCGTAACCAGTAAGTAAATGATAACAATCATGACGTTCAACTTTTGGTAACAATTCAAAATTATTTGTATGCAGAAAATTACCAAGGTGATAGCCAAAGGTTTCTTTTTTATATTTCAAAAGTTCATTAGTTGTTATTTCCCAAGGTTTCTTGTCTTTAAATTTAATGTACATTTTTTGTGAATGTCCAAACAACCAAAAAATCAATCTCTTTCTCACAATATTTATTAAAAGTACTTTGTATTTCAAAGTGTTGAAACAAAAAAATATTCTATTTGTTTTTAATTAATTTTTCTAGGGCGTTAATATGCTTTTTAAATTCTATTTTTCCCAATGCTGTGGCAATATATTTTGTGTTTGGTTTTCTTCCAATAAATTGTTTTTCAACCTTTATAAAATCAACTTTTTCTAATGCTTTTGTATGACTTGCTAAATTACCATCTGTTGCGCCTAATAATTCTTTTAAAGTATTAAAATCTGCATACTCATTTACCATTAAAATAGACATTATACCAAGTCTTATTCTATGATCGAAAGCTTTGTTTATATTTAGAATAATGTTTTTCAAATGGATATAATTTAGATTATAAAAACAGGTTATTTTCTATCATATTTAAAATACATAACTGAACCATAAAAAATGTGCATAATTCCAAAACCAAGTACCCAAAACCAAAACCCGTAACCAGGAAAAATGGCAGCTAACAATCCTAAAACTATCTGTGTAAGACCTAAATATTTTACATCACCCAAAGTATATTTAGAAGCATTAAATAGTGCTAAACCATAAAATAACAACATTAAAGCACTTGTTTGTCCGTAAAGTTGTTGATTTAAAATGATAATCACATATATTCCTCCAGCTGCAAGTGGAATGATAAAATTTAAGAGCAATCTTCTAGTTAAAGGATCCCAAATTTTTTCAGCGTTCTTGTTGGCTTTTCTTGTAGTTAAATAAATAGCGGTTCCAACACTAAAAGCACCTACTAAAAGTAAATCGAATATAACCAAACGAAAAACTTCTCCGTCTAAAATTAAATATCCATTTTCACTTTGTGAAACCAACCAATACGCATAACCTGCACCAATTAAGGCGTAAATACCTGCTAAAATACCAGACAACCCACTCAATGAAATGAATTTTGATGATTTACTCATTAAAATTTTAATTTCCGATATGTCTCTTAAATAATCTTCTTGACTCATTTTTAAAGAACTTTGAAATACAAAGTAAAAGATAATTTTTCATTTACGCAACAAAAAGTGAATAGTTTCTTTATTTTTTTTTAACTTTCACTACTATAACTAAAGAAATGAAACCAGCTGAAGCATATATTTTAAATCAACCAGAGCCGTTTAAATCTATTTTATTGCATTTACAGATTTTAATTGAAGGTAGTTTTCCTGAAGTTGATTTGCAATTTAAATGGAAAATTCCTTTTTATTATTTAGCTGATAAACCATTTTGTTACTTAAACGCTTCTAAAAAGAAAGGGTATGTAGATGTTGTTTTTTGGGTTTCTGCACATTTAACAAAATACAATGAGTTTTTAGTTTCTGAAAATCGAAAAGTTGTAAAATCTTTACGGTACAAAAATCTTGAAGATATAAATGAGAAAATATTATTATCCGTTTTAGAGGAAGCACATCAATTAAAAGATAAAGGTTTTTATAAAAGAAAATAACTATTTAGTTTTAAACTGTAATGCAGCCTCATTATTAATGTAAAGCACAAATTCAGAATTTCTAGAAACATCATTAATAGTTAAAGTAGTAATCTCATTTTCAAGTGTAATAATAGGATTTTGTGCAAACTTCATTCCTTTAAAAGTATAATAAATTAAGGTGTTCGGAGCTAAATGCTTAAATTTTAATTCTATTTTTTTTGATGCATTAATTCTGATAATCCCTTTTTTTGGAGAAATTAATGTCGCTTTAGAACTTAAAAAAGAATGTCCGTAAATTGGTTGATTGTAAAACTCTTGCAAGCTAATTCTACCAAAACGTAAAACCCAAAGAGTGTCTTCAGGAAAATGAGTTTTAAATATTTTTTCTTTAGGAATATTATAAAAATAAGGATCAAATTTACGAATCCAACGTCCATTATATTCATAACCAGCAGCCCAAGTTGCGTCTAGAATAATCCATTTATTATTCAGTTTTATAGCATTCCAAGCATGATTTGATGTGTTTACAGGTTTGCCAATTTCTTGAGGTAAATTTCTAACATTTCCTTTTATTACTTCTGATTCTAGGCCTAATAAGTCGCAGATTTTTTTAAAAGATTGTGCATATTCTTCACAAACACCTGTTTTGTTTTTGAAAGCATCACTTACAACTTTGTCTTTTATTGCTTGTAGTTTTTGTAATTTCTCTTCTTCTGTAGCATAACTTAAATTATAACTTCTTTGTGTAGGATTATAATATTCCTCTAAATTATAACGAATATTTTTAGCCAACCAGAAAAAAGCAGCTCGCGCCTTTTCTTCATCAGAAATAAAGTCTGTACTAATTTTAGATGCTAAATCTTGAGCATTAGAAAATCTTGGATAATCAGTAACAAGATTATCAACATTTGAGAAGTCTTGACTTTGTATTGATATTGAAATTAGTAAAAAGAAAAATAGAAGTTGTTTCATATTATAAAAGATAAACAATTTTATGATTCAAAAATTGTGCCCAACTTTATAATCAAAAAAAGAAAACCTTTCCAGTTTTTTATAACAGGAAAGGTTTGATAATATTTTTTTTAAGATTTTGAGTAAATGCGTTAGGGATTGTAATGACATCCTTTTTTGAGGCACGAAAAAAAGATATAATGGAAAGCCCGTTAAAACGCCCAAAAAATATTAAAATGAACCTTTTATAAATTATTAATGGTTTTTCTAATTGCAACCAAGTTTGTTAAAAGAGCTTCTAGGTTGTCTAAATGCAACATATTTGCACCATCAGATTTTGCATTTGCAGGATCAAAATGAGTTTCAATAAATAAACCATCCACATTGTTTACAATTCCGGCTCTGGCAATTGTTTCAATCATATCTGGTCTTCCACCAGTTACTCCAGCAACTTGATTTGGCTGTTGTAAAGAATGCGTAACGTCTAAAATTGTTGGTGCAAATTCGCGCATTTCAGGAATTCCTCTAAAATCGACAATCATATCCTGGTAGCCAAACATGGTTCCTCTATCGGTAATCCAAGCTTTATTTGAACCTGCATCTTTTACTTTTTGTACTGCGTGTTTCATTGCGGCAGGACTCATAAATTGCCCTTTTTTTAAATTAACTACCTTACCTGTTTTTGCTGCAGCAACCACTAAATCTGTTTGACGAACCAAAAAAGCAGGAATCTGTAAAACATCTACATATTCCGCAGCTTTTGCAGCATCTGAAACTTCATGAATATCTGTAACTGTTGGCACGCCAAAAGTTTCGGAAACTTTGCGTAAAATCTTTAGTGCTTTTTCGTCTCCAATTCCTGTAAAACTGTCTATTCTACTTCTGTTTGCTTTTTTAAAACTTCCTTTAAAAATATATGGAATCTCTAATTTATCGGTAATTGTAATTACTTTTTCAGCAATACGCATTGCCATTTCTTCACCTTCAATAGCACAAGGCCCAGCAAGTAAAAAAAAGTTGTTAGAATTTGTATGTTTAATATTCGGAATTTCAGATAAAATCATTTGTAAAAATTTTGCACAAAAATACGTAAAAATTAAGCGTAATAAAACGCTAGATTTTTAGATTCTGAATCAAGTTAAGAATGACAATATTTTCTGTTTTCTAAACAATGTTTTAAAGTCTTCTATTTAATTATATTTGCTATATTTATGCTTTTAAAAATCTAAAAACAATGAAAAAAATCAATCTTATCTACGTACTGTTTTTTGCAATTATTTTTTCTTGTAAAGAAAACACCAAACAAACAACAGTAAAAGAAGTAACTATTGCAGATATAGATACTACAACTGTAAGAAAACACTTGTATACTTTGGCTTCAGATGAAATGGAAGGTAGAGGTACAGGGACTCAAGGAATTGAAAAAGCGGCTCAATATATAGAAAGTAAATTTAAAAAATTTGGTTTAAAAACGTATGATACTTTAAACAATTATAGGCAAACTTTTACATTTACAAATAGACAAACAAAAAAAGAAATTACTGCAAGTAATATAATTGGTGTCTTAGAAGGGAAAAGTAAAAAAGATGAATATGTTGTAGTTTCTGCACATTATGATCATTTAGGAATAAGGAATAAAGAAGGACAATTGGATAGTATTTATAATGGTGCAGATGATGATGCTTCTGGTACAACAGCAGTTTTAGCTTTAGCGGAATATTTTAGTAAAAAGAAGATAAATGAAAGAACCATTTTATTTATAGCTTTTACAGGAGAAGAAATGGGGTTAATTGGTTCTAATCACTTTGGAAAAGGTATTGATTCAACAAAATTTGTCGCAGGAATAAATATAGAAATGATTGGTAAAGAATCTAATTATGGGCCTAAAACGGCCTGGTTAACTGGTTTTAACCGTTCTGATTTTGGAACAATTATTCAAAAGAACTTAGAAGGTTCTGGGTATGTTTTACACCCAGATCCGTTTCAGAAATTTAACTTGTTTTTTAGATCAGACAATGCATCTCTAGCACGTTTAGGGATTCCTGCACACACTTTTTCTACAGGACCAATAGATGTAGATATTCATTATCACAAAGCTTCAGATGAACCAGAAACCTTAAACGTTTCTAATATTACAGAAACTATTAGAGCCATTGCAATTGGCACAGAAAGTATTATTAAAGGTGAAGATACACCAACAAGAGTGGTGTTAACTGTAGAAGAAATGACTGGAAGACGTAAGAAGAAAAAATAAATTTATGAGATGTTTAAAGTACGTTTTTTTATTGTTTTTGATGAGTTGTGGGGCCTCTAAAGTAATTACTGATTTCGATTCTAAAACAGATTTCAAAAAATATAAAACTTTTGATTTTTATGAAGATAATGGTGAAAGTCTTAATGAATTTGATGTTAAAAGAATAACTGCTGCAATTCAAAAAGAATTAGAAACAGATGGATTGAAGCAAAATTCTAAACCTCTTTTTTTTATCTACTTTGATACCAAAACTTCTGAAAAACAAAATAACAATACTATAGGAATTGGTATAGGAAGTGGTGGTAGAAATGGCGGAATTGGAATTTCTGGAGGAATACCGATTGGCGGTAAAAAACTAATTGAAGATATTAGTATTCGTTTTATAGAAGCAATTTCTAATGAGTTATTTTGGGAAGGTTCTTTAAGTTCAACCATAAAAAAGAAGAGAACACCAGAAGAACGTAAATTATATATAAAAGAAGTTATCGCTGAAATTTTACAAAAATATCCACCAAAAAGTGAATAGAATGGCATATTCAGAATATTTGGTAGACAGAGTTTCTCAATTTTTTAGGGAAAAGGGTATTTATTTTGAATCCAAAAAAATGTTTGGTGGTTTTGTTTTTATGGTTGATAATAAAATGTGTGTTGGTGTAATAAAAGACCAAATTATGGCAAGACTAAACCCCTATATTTATAAAGAATCTTTATTAAAGGAAGGTTGTAGAAGTATGGATTTCACAGGGAAAAAAATGAAAGGTTTTGTGTACCTTTCTGATGAAGCCGTAGATTTAGAGAGTGATTTATATTATTGGTTGCAATTAGCATTAGATTTTAATCCGTTAGCAAAAGCGAGTAAAAAGAAAAAATCCTCTAAAAATTAATTCAGAGGATTTTTATTTTATTATTAAAAATTATTTAGAACTGATACCTAATAGCTAAAGCGACATCAGAATTTAATCCACTTAAACCTCCAGAGATTCCAATTTCTGGTCTGTAGTCTATAGATAGTAAAATTGGCGCATCAAAGTTATATTCAATACCAATAACTCCTGCACCGTATATTCCCGTTCCGTTAGCAGAAACAATTCCACCACCTACACCAGCATACCAATTAAATTGGTTTTCTAAATTCCAAACCCATTCATATAAACCTGTCGCTTTAAAGTTGGTGAACTTATTAGCTAAACCTAAATCAATTTCTAAACGATTACTATCTCCTAAAGATTTTTGATAAGAAATTTCTCCACCAACTCCATTTCCACCACTAAAACGTAAACCAATGGCATTGTCTGAAATTTCTTGTGCATTTATTGATAAACTTGCAGTTAATAATAAACCAAATACTAATAACACTTTCTTCATAATTTTTCCTTTTTTTAAATTAAGTAACAAAAATACAATTAATCAATTTCTTTATCAGAATAAATCCCGTAATATTTGTTAATGCTTTTTTTTTATTGGTCTCAAATATAGTTAAAACTATGCACTTTAGTGCATCTCGCTTTAGCTTCTAAAAATGTTTACCTTTGTCTTATGTCAAAACAAAGAACAAATGGTCATACTGTTTCAAGATTAACT
>NZ_JAZGGG010000059.1:0-18878 GCF_036480315.1 Polaribacter sp. | reverse complement strand
TTTTAAGACTAGAATACTCTCAAAATTAACCTCATTAACAATTATTCAATTCATTAATAAGTTTACTTTTGATAGAAATATTAACAACTTAAAAATTAGTATTATTTAAATGCACAACGGGTTAATAATTATATATGATAACTTTTAAAATGGTAATTAATATTCTATTTTTTCAAATCAATTTTAGAATTACTTTTTTCTAAAAGCTCTATGTAATCTCCTATTTTAAAAAATTTACTACTAAAACGAGAAGTTCTATGTTTTCCTTCACTTTGTCTTACAATAGATCTTGCATAGCGCCTTATTTCGTCTTTACAAGTTAAAATAATCCCAGGAATTGGTACGCTTTTTCCACTATCGTCTTTAGCAACCATTGTAAAATAAGAAGAGTTACAATGTTTAGTTTCTCCTGTTCTAATATTTTCAGATTCTACTCGAAGACCAACTATCATAGAAGTTCTTCCTGTATAATTAATAGAAGCTTTTAGAGTTAACAATTCACCAACATTAATTGGATTTAAAAAGTCTACCTTATTTACTGAAGCTGTAACACAATAATTTTTTGAATGTTTTGAAGCGCAAGCAAATGCAATTTGATCCATTAAATTTAGAATGTGTCCACCATGAATTTTTCCGCTAAAATTAGAGTGAGATGGCAACATTAATTCAGTAATTGTTAATTGAGATTCTTTAATATGTATAAACTTTCTATCCATATTTCAAAAATACAATTATAATTTACATCGTAGTTTATTCTGATGTTTTTTCTGAAATCCAACTCAAATTCAACTCTAATTATTCCCTTTTAAAGGTATTATTTCCCTCTAATGAGCTTTTTGTTTTATAAAATGAACCTTATCGTTTTATTTACATTGTGTCAAAAAATTAATTTTTATTATTCGTAATTCAATTATAATATATAAAATGATTATTTAAAATAAATTCAGTAATTTTAATAAATATTTTGCGACATAAATAATTACTATTAACCTATTAAACCAACTCAAAAATGAAAAAAAACTACTTTTTTAAATTCTTATTATTTATGATTCCTGTTGCTGCTTTAACACTATTATCTTTTTCTAATGGAAATGGAAGTGCTTTATCTGGTTCACCAGGAGATGGAGGAAACAATTGTACACAATGTCATTCTGGAACAGCTAATAATAACAACATTTCTATTACAACTAATATACCTTCAACTGGTTACGCATTTAACACAGAATATGATATTTCAATTACAAATTCCGGAGGCGGTTCAAGAAATGGTTTTCAAGTAACTGCAGAAAGTGATGCAAATAATGCTAGAATAGGAACTTTTAGTTCTTCTAGTTCAGATACAAAAACAGCAGCGAGTAATACTAGAATAATACATACTAATAGTGGAAACTCTCAAAATACATGGTCATTTAAATGGACTTCACCTTCATCAGAGCAAGGAAAAATTACTTTTTATGGATCATCTGTTTCTGGAAATGGTAATGGAGACACTTCTGGAGATCAAGTTTTCTTAGGGAAATCTAGTTCAACATCATCTTTAGGTATTTCTGAAGCGAAACGTTTAGATTTTGATATGTATCCAAACCCTGCAACAGAGCGTTTAACAATACAGTTGCCTTCTAATACTGATAAAGCAGAAGTTAAGTTTTATAATTATATTGGTAAACTAGCATTGTCTAAAACAATTTCTTTAGATGATAATAAAATTAATGTAAAAGATTTAAGTGCTGGAGTATATATTTTAAAAGTGTTAACAGAAGATAAAATAGGAACTCAAAAATTTATAAAAGAATAATTTTTTTCTTTTAAAATAAATGAAAACCGATTGTATTTAATACAATCGGTTTTTTTTATGATCATTTTAAACTAAATTTGCAATTCAATAAAAAAGAAAAAATGAATTACATTTTATTTGATGGCGATGTTAGAAATTCGTTATTACCTTTTACTTATACAAGACCAGTTGCAGATATTAGAATTGGTATTTTAACCATTAGAGAAAAGTGGGAAAAACATCTAGGTTTAACCACAACTACAGTTACTGAAGAATATTTAGAAGATAAATATCCGATGGTAGAATTGGAAGAAAATATTTTGATAAATGCTTCTTTTTGTCCAACAGAAATTTTGATTGAAAAAGTAAAAAAATTATCAAAAAACGAAGCTATTTTTAAAGGTGAAGATGTAATTGCATTTTATACATCAGATAGCCAAGAAGAAGTAAATTTTAATGCATATAAACAAATTGAATTTGAAGAAGACTTAATTCAAGTTAAAAATACTTGGGATATTTTTTCATTAAATTATGAAGCTATACAACAAGATTTCGATTTAATCACAGAAGGTAGAACTTCTGAAGCAATACCAGAAGGAACAAGATATATAAACAAAGAAAATATTTTTATAGAAGAAGGTGTAGAAATTACTTTCGCAACCTTAAATGCTTCTGAAGGACCAATTTATATTGGTAAAGATGCAGTAATTTTAGAAAATTCTGCAATAAAAGGACCTTTTGCAATGTGTGAACATGCGGTTGTGAAAATGGGAGCAAAAATTTATAGTGGAACAACATTAGGCCCATATTGTAAAGTAGGAGGAGAAATAAATAATTCAGTTTTATTTGGTTATTCTAGTAAAGGGCATGATGGTTATTTAGGTAATTCTGTATTGGGAGAATGGTGTAATTTAGGTGCAGATACTAACAATTCTAACCTTAAAAATAATTATGCAGAAGTAAAACTATGGGATTATGATACTGAACGTTTTGCAAAAACTGGATTGCAGTTTTGTGGTTTAATGATGGGAGATCATTCTAAATGTGGCATAAACACAATGTTTAATACAGGAACTGTAGTTGGTGTAAGTGCTAACATTTTTGGTAGCGGTTTTCCAAGAAACTTTATTCCTTCTTTTAGTTGGGGTGGTGCATCTGGATTTACAGAATACAAAACAAACAAGGTTTTTGAAGTTGCAGAAGTAGTTATGAAACGTAAAAAAAATACTTTTGAAGAAAAGGATCAAAAAATATTAGAACACGTTTTTGAAAACACAAAACAGTATCGAAATTATTAATAATAATTGTTAATGTTATAAAGAGTAAAACTTAAAAAGCCATAAAATGAAATTTCATTTTATGGCTTTTTAAATTAATTTAATTGAGGGATATGTGTTTTGTTTTACTAATTTTTCTCTATAATACTACCAGAACCTACAGATTTACTATCTATATGTTTAGGATTTCCTTTATAATAAACACTACCAGAACCAACTAATTTTGCGTTTATTTTATTTTTTACCGTTGCTCTAACATTACCAGAACCGGCAACGTTTGCAGATAATTCATTAGTAGTTAAATCATAAGCTTTTATGCTTCCAGAACCAGCAATAGAACATGTTAATTCATTTGTGTTGCCTTCTAACTCTATGTTTCCAGAACCGCCAATAGAAGCTTTTAATGAATCTGCGGCTACTTTTAGTTGAATGTTTCCAGAACCACCAATACTTATCTTTAAGTCTTCACTTTTTATAATTGCTTTACTAGAAATATTACCAGAACCACCCAAAGTTACACTTTCAATATCTATAAAAGTAACTGTAATAGTCATTCTTTTTGTTGTTCTAATATTTGTGTTCTTTTTGTACTTAATTTTTAAAGTATTTCCAGAAACCTCAGTTTCAATATAAGGGATGACATTTTCTTCTCCTTCTATTTTAATGTTTCCTTCTTTTCCTTTTACAAGAATAACATCAAAAGAACCACTAGCAGTAACTCCATCATAATCAGATGTAGTTCTGTTAACCGTTACTACATTTCCATTACCTTTTACTTTTTTATTATTTCCCCACCAACTTTGTGCGTTAATTGCAAAAGTTAATGTTAAAATTAAACTAGTTAAAATAATTTTTTTATTCATAATAAATAATATTTGGTTGTTTTTTAGTTGTTTTCTGTGATGCTTACACCACCATATTCCGATTTAATTTTTAGTCTAGAATTCGTTTTTCCTTTTCCGTATTTTCCTTCGTAGTATTTTTTTGATGATTTAGAAATACTTTTAAAGAACTCCATATTATCATCATCTTTTTTAAAACCTGCATATTGTAAATCGATTACAAAATCAAAGATTGTTCCAGATTCTACACCAATTCTAATACCTGCATATTGTCCACTAATAACTACACTTTCAAAACCTTTGGCTAAATTCTTTACGTTTACAGAACCATATTCTGTATCTATATTTAAATTTTTTCTAATGGTTCCAAAACGCATGCTTGCATAATCAGAGTTTACACTAACATCATTAGCATCATTTACAGAAACTGAACCATAATCTATGTTAAGGTCTACAATACTAGCTTTATCTAATTTTATAGTTGAATAATCTGCATTCACTCTTAAATTCTCTGAATTATCGATATTTAATTTTGAGTAATCAATATTTACATCGCCACTTTTCATATAATTGATGGTAGAAGTAGAGCAGTAGTCTAAATTAATATCATTGTTGTTTGCTAATAATTCTCCAATTTCAATTTTACCATAATCACAATTAATATCAGCTTTACCAGACAATGTATTTAGGTAAATATTACCATAATCATTATCTAAATCAACAGAGTTTGTTTTTGGCATTTTTACAACATAATTAATTTTATAATTAATGTTTTTACTTTTTTTCCACCAAGACCAATTGCTTTTTTTATCACCTAAAATAGTTTTTGCTTCTACCAAAGATTTTCTTGCGTTAAAATCAATATGAATACTAGATAATTTGTCTTCTACAGCATCTAAATCATTTCCTTTTACAGTGATGGTGACTTCAATTTCAACTCGATTTTTATCCCAAGTAGTAATTTTTAAATTACCATATCTATTATCTAGAGAAACTCTTGCATCTGAATTTACAGAGAATTCTTTTTTTATGACTTTGCTTTTTTCATGTTTCTTCTTATCGTTGTTAGCAAATGCTATTAAAGGAAATAAGAGAAGTATAAGAGTAATTTTATATATAGATTTCATTTTTTATAATATTAGGATTTTTTATTTGTTCTATTTGTTTTAATGTATTTTCTAGAATGTCTAAACGTCTTTGATAATTCTTTATCATTGCACTTATAATTCTTTTCTGATGACCATTTTTTGTTAAATCTTTTACGAAAATTTTATAATTATCTTCTAATTCTTCCAATTCATCTAAAGCATTTTCTATAATGGTTTCGGTATCTAAACTTCTATTTTTTTCAAGAGTTTTTAATTCTTGATTGATGGTTGATACAAAGTAACTTTGTACTTCTTCCATTTTAGGAGAAACATCTGCCAAGTCTAACTGACTTTTTTGATGACTGCTACCTAACCAAAAACCTAATACTAAAACTACTGATGCTGCAGCAGACATCCATTTCCAAGATGTTCTTTTTGCTTTTTTAGGCGTGTTTAACTTTCGTTCGAAACGGTCTAAATGGCCAGCATGTGGTTCTTTTAAATCGAAATCATTTTCAGAAAAGAAATGTTGTAATTTATCTTCCATAAATTTGTGTTTGTATATTTTCTGCAAGAATTACTTGCTTTAATTTCTTTTTTGCTCTAGAAACTGTAGTTCTTACATTTTCATTTGTATAGTTTAAAATTTGAGCTATTTCTTCATAATCATACCCTTCAATTAAATTTAAGGTTAAAACCAATCTGTAATTTTCTTTTAAACTTTGTAAGCAACTTAAAACGTTACTTGCTTTTAGACCTGTATAATCAATACCTTCATGTTCTTCTTCATCATTCGGAATTACTTCCATTTTTACTTCATTGTATCTAGAATTCTTTTTCAGTTGTGTTAAACTTTTATTAATAACAATTCTCTTTAACCACGCACCAAATGTAACTTCACCTTTATAAGTATCCATTTTGGTGAATACAGTTAAAAATGCTTCTTGCATTATATCTTCAGCTTCAAATTCGTCTTTTAAAATGCGGTAAGAAACATTAAACATGGCTTTGTAATACCCATTGTAAATTTCTAATTGCGCGTTTTTGTCCGACTTTTTGCAGTGTTTTATAAGGTTGGTTATATGTGGTTGATTGGTTTCCAATAAAACAGTTCTATTCTAGAGACAAATTAGTTTTTAACTTGTGACACTTTTCTAGAAATAAAAGTAAACTTTTTATTTTAGGTTGCGTTTAAAGGTGTTTGTAATCTTTTTTGAAATACGATAATTATAATTCAGGTTCAGAAACTTTAGTTTGCAATGCTGTAAAATCATATAAGGAATGATCTAATAAATGCGAAGGAGAAACATTTTGCAAAGCATTCATCATTACAGAAGTTTGGTTCGGACTTTCCTTTTCCCAATTAGCAATCATTTCTTTTACTTTTTTACGCTGTAAGTTCTCTTGAGAACCACATAGATTACAAGGAATTATAGAGAAATTTAATGCATTAGAATAGGTTTCAATATCACTTTCTTTACAAAAAGACAAAGGCCTTAAAACAATTAAATCTTCGGCATCATTCATAAATTTTGGTGGCATGGTTTCTAATTTTCCTGCAAAGAAAAAATTGAGTAAAAAAGTTTCTATAATATCATTTCTATGATGCCCAAGTGCTAATTTATTACAGCCTAAATCTCTAGCTGCTTCATACAAAGTACCACGTCTTAAGCGAGAGCAAAGACTACAAGTAGTTTTACCTTCTGGCGTTTTATCCATGACTACTTTGTAGGTGTTTTTCTCAATAATTTTATAATCTACACCTAAATTAGATAAATATTTAGGCAATATTTCTTCTGGAAAACCCGGTTGTTTTTGATCTAAATTTACAGCAACAATATCAAAAGAAATAGGTGCCACTTTTTGAAAGTGCAACATCATATTTAATAACGTGTAACTATCTTTTCCGCCAGAAAGGCAAACCATCATTTTATCTCCATCTTCAATCATAGAAAATTGTTGAATGGCTTCTGCAACCGAACGTTGCAACTTTTTTGTGATTTGTTTTATGTTTTCCATAATTGCAAAAATAATAGTTAGAAGTTGAATATTATTCCTTTGGCACAACAATTGTCTTTAATCAATAGATAATCATTAAAACTATTTTTAGTTATTTGATAATCAGAATTTTAAAAATAATTAATTGATGTCAATTTTGTAGTTCCTACAAATCGGTGTCAGTATGACAGATATATAGCACATGAGCAAACCAAAAATAATGCATTTAGACAATTTGTCGCTTCACAGCATGTTGAATGAAGATTCGGAATTAATTCCGTTAATGACGCCAGAAGACGAAGAAATCATTAATAAAGAAAATGTACCAGAAATTTTACCAATTTTACCGTTAAGAAATACCGTTTTATTTCCAGGTGTTGTAATTCCTATTACTGCTGGTAGAGATGCGTCTATTCAGTTAATAAAAGATGCAAACAAAGGCGATAAAGTAATTGGTGTTGTTGCACAAAAAAATGAAGAAGTAGAAGAACCTGGCTTAAAGGATATTCATACAACTGGTGTTGTTGCACAGATTTTACGTGTTTTAAAAATGCCCGATGGTAACACAACCGTAATCATTCAAGGAAAAAAACGTTTTGAAATTGATGCAATTATTCAAGACAAACCATATTTAAAAGCAACGGTAAAAGAAGCAATTGAAGATAGAGAAGTAGAAGACGAAAAGGAGTTTGAAGCAATTATAGAATCTATAAAAGAGCAAGCTTTAGAAGTAATTAAGGAAAACCCAATGTTACCTTCAGAAGCATCTTTTGCTATTAAAAACATAAAATCAGACTCGTTTTTGGTGAATTTTATTTCATCGAATATGGATTTATCTGTAGCGAAAAAACAAGTGATTTTAGAAAAAGACAATCTAAAAGAACGTGCTTTATTAGCATTAAAAAACCTAAATAAAGAGCTTCAGAAATTAAAGTTGCGTAATGATATTCAGTCTAAAACGCGAGAAGATTTAGACCAACAACAAAGAGAATATTATTTAAATCAGCAATTAAAAACCATTCAAGATGAATTAGGTGGTGTTTCTAATGACGAAGAGTTAGAAGAAATGCGCAAGCAAGCCAAAACAAAAAAGTGGAACAAAGAAGTGGCAAAAACTTTTGAGAAAGAGTTAAGTCGTTTAAAAAGAATGAATCCGCAAGCTGCAGAATATGGTGTGCAGAGAAGTTATTTAGAACTGTTGTTAGAATTGCCTTGGGGAATTTACTCTGAAGACAAATTCGATTTAAAACATGCAACAAAGGTTTTAGATAGAGATCATTTTGGTTTAGAAAAAGTAAAAGAAAGAATCATAGAGCATTTAGCCGTTTTAAAGTTAAGAGGAGATATGAAATCGCCAATTATCTGTTTATACGGACCTCCAGGAGTTGGTAAAACATCTTTAGGAAAGTCGGTTGCAGAAGCATTAGGACGTAAATACGTGCGTATGTCTTTAGGTGGTTTAAGAGATGAAGCAGAAATTCGCGGACACAGAAAAACATACATTGGTGCAATGCCAGGACGTTTAATTCAGAACTTAAAAAAATCTGGAACATCAAACCCTGTTTTTGTATTAGATGAAATTGATAAATTAGGTCAAAGTCATCAAGGAGATCCTTCTTCTGCCATGTTAGAAGTATTAGATCCTGAACAAAATGAAGCTTTTTACGACAACTATTTAGAAATTGGGTACGATTTATCTAAAATCCTTTTTATAGCAACAGCCAACAATCTAGGTCAGATTCCTTGGGCATTGCGGGATAGAATGGAAATAATAAATGTTACCGGTTATACTATTGAAGAAAAAGTAGAAATTGCCAAAAGACATTTATTACCAAAACAATTAAAAGAACATGGTTTAACGGTTAAAGAGTTAAAACTAGGTAAAAAACAAATAGAACAAATTGTAGAAGGGTATACTAGAGAATCTGGTGTACGTGGTTTAGAAAAGAAAATTGCCAAAGTGGTACGTTTTGCAGCAAAATCGATTGCTTTAGAAGAGGAATATGATGTTGCAATTTCTTCAGAAAAAGTAGAAGATATTTTAGGAACGCCAAGAAACAGAGATAAATTCGAAAATAACGATGTTGCTGGTGTAGTTACAGGATTGGCTTGGACACAAGTTGGTGGCGATATTCTTTTTATAGAATCTATTTTATCTAAAGGAAAAGGAACGCTTTCTATTACAGGTAATTTAGGTACCGTAATGAAAGAATCTGCAACTATTGCATTGCAATACATTAAATCGAATGCAGAAGAATTTGGTATTAAACCAGAAACTTTAGAAAAATACAATGTACACATTCATGTACCAGAAGGCGCAACACCAAAAGATGGCCCAAGTGCAGGTATTACCATGTTAACCTCTTTGGTTTCTTCTTATACACAGCGTAAAATTAAAAATAAATTAGCCATGACTGGCGAAATTACTTTACGTGGTAAAGTATTGCCTGTTGGCGGAATTAAAGAAAAAATATTAGCCGCTAAAAGAGCAAATATTAAAGAAATAATTTTGTGTAAAGAAAATGAAAAAGACATTTTAGAAATTAAAGAAAGCTACCTAAAAGGCTTAACTTTCCATTATGTTACAGAAATGAAACAAGTAATAGACATTGCACTTACAAAGCAAAAAGTAAAGAATGCTAAAAAACTAACATAAATTTAAAAAGCCTTTAGATTGCTGAAAAATATTCAGTAACTAAAGGCTTTTTTATGTCTTTTTTTGTAGCCATTTCCTGCTTTTCGCACTCGCTTTTTTATTCTGAAAAAGAATAAAAAGAGCTCAAATAAATGCTACAAATACAAAGTACTCAACGACTCAATTAAAATATTAAAGCGGAGTAAATTAGGGCTAGATTTGTTTGTTAGCTTTTATTGGAAGTAATAGGCTATTTAATTTATATTAAAAAACGTCTTATAAAAATTGAATAAAAGCAGTTTTTATAAGACGTTTTTTTATTTTTCGCTAACGTCTATCTAAAAGGTTGTTGACGAATTAAAATTCTATAAAATTTCAGTTTAGTAACAAACTTTATAATAAAGAGCTAACCTTAAAGCTAATTTTTTTTAGCCATAACTATAAAAAATGTTGTGATTTTTTTACTCTTTATTTAATATTAAATTTTGTTCATTTTTTTTAATTTTAATAAATCTATTATTAATTTCGATTATTTCATATTTTATTATTTCATTTTTTAATGCTTTAGTATGTCCAAAACCAACAACGTCAGACTTGCTCATAAACACTTCTATATCATAATTTGCTTCAAAACCTATATAAATAATATGTTTAGCTAAATATTTTCCATCAATATGAATTTCAATTTTCTCTTTTCTCTTTTCTTTTATAAATTTAAAAAAAGCATTACCATTTTTATCAGATTCGGTTGATTTATACTCAGGAAAAGACCAGATTTGAACATTAAATAAAGGCTTAATATTATTAGAACTATGAATGTTTAATCTAATTTGAATTGAATCTTTTGAATTATAGTATTTTTTAGATTTATGAAAACTGTCTTCTTTTAACTTGGTTAAGTTATAATTTAAAAATAAAGTATCATTTTTAATAGTGTAATGCCCTTTTCCAAATTCAATAAGACCTAAATTGCCATAACTTTCAGAAGAAAAACCACCATTCTCATTAAAACTATATTTTTTACTGAAATCATTTAATTCATATTTAACTTTATAAACTCCTTTTAGCTTTTTTTGTGAAAAACAAAAAGGAATTGAAGATATAAATCCAATTAAAAATAATAAAACTTTAACACTTTTCCCCTTTGGCATCATTATTTCCATTTTGTTCATTTATTAAAATATTCCTTATATTATCTCTATCTGATTGATTAGGTATTAATGCTATAAATGAATCTGTTTCAACTATATTTCCGCTAGAATCTTCGTAAAAAAAACTTAAATAGTCTTCATTTTTTGTTTTATGAATTACAGTGTGAAAATCGTATTCCTTTTTTAAAATTAATCCATTTCTATCTGCTAATTTTTTAGAATTTGCAAATTGATTTTTGAAATAAGACTTTATAGATTCAAATTGTTTTTCAGTTATGTCCTTTTTGTAATATTGAACATTTTTTTCATCAGAGAATAAAGTTCTAATTAATCTGCTTTTTCCTGAATTATTAACACCAGCAAATACATTAATTCTATTTAAAGTTAAAAAATAATTTGGTGAATTTTTTATTTCAAATTGTTTTATTGAATTTTCATTAAAGTAGATGTGTGATGTCATTTTTTTCTTTGCTAATATACAAGAAATAAGATTTTTAGTTGTATAAAGTTATTGACTTGTTATGAACAGAAAAAAAATAATTAATTATTACTCCAAAACCAAAGAAACCCATTTTTCAGGCTTTTCTAACATAGGGAAATGGCCACAATTTTTTAACTAAAGCAAGTTTTTATTTGGTATTTCTTTGGCAAGTATGTTAGTAAATCAAATAATAGAAATTATAGTTAAATTTCTAATTGCTACTAATTATACAAAGGAGCGCTTAAATTTAAAGAGCATAAAGAAGTCTCTGATTCCGATACAGAAATCGATTCTAATTTTGAGGATTAGTTTCCTTGTTATTTCGACCTTGTAGAGAAATCTCTTTTTTAAGAAGTGGTTTCCTGCTTTTCATTAGATCTTTTTTTACTGTCATTTCTAAAGATTTTTTACTTCGACAACTTTAGATATTACTGCTAGATACTTTTTTGTAAAAGGTTAAAACACCTTTAAATTTAGGGTGTTTTGAGTAGGTCTATTAGCTTAATTTAATTTTAGTTTTGGGTATTATTAATTAAAAAATATAATTATGAAAATTAAAATTGAAAATGTGAACATCAAAAAAGTAATATTTTTAGATGAAAATTATGGAAAAGTTAGAAAATCAAGTCCCCATCCTGATTGGTTGTTTCCAGGAATATTGCATAACTTATTATTGCAACAAATTTATAGAGAGTTACCATCTTTAAATATTAAAAAGGAAAAAGCACAAAGTGTAATAAAAAAAATTGTTATAGAACTAAATGAAAGATTAGAATTAGGATTTGATAATGATAAAATATTTGAATTAAATGTCTTACCTCCAAATGGAGATTATGATATGTATGAATACTTTAAAAGGATATTAAAAAATGGCGGAACAGGACCTTTTAACCCAAGTCCAGAATCTAATATTATTGAAGGTTGTATAAACGTTTTAGAAATTTTTGAAAAAAACAAAGAAAATATGAGTAAGTCAGTTATTGAACTTAAAACATTTTATACAAAAAACATTCATAATATTTCTGATAAAGAAAAATTTACTAGTATTTTATCTATTGCTTATCACAGTGCTAAACTATACTCTAAAAAAGATAATATTATTAAACTTTTAAATATATCAAATGATAAAGAAGAAATAGAAAAGATTAGTTCAATAAATTGGTGGAAAGTAGCTGGATGTGATGCCGTTGGTGGGTTTTTTGGACTAGTTCCTGGAGCAGCAGTAGCAAGTTCTTGTTCGTATATTATGCAACTTTAATTATAGTTAAATTCAAGTAAATAATATTAATTTATTGTCTTATATAAATAGCTATACTTTAAAATTTACAGTTGTGAAATTAATTTAAAATTTCATATAAATTGTGAATTGAATGCTAAATATTTACAAACACTTTATTGTATCACTCCAAAACCAATTCACTCCATTCATCAGGTTTTTCTAACATTGGGAAATGCCCACAATTGTCAATCCAACATAATTTATTGTTTGCTATTTCTGTAGTTAATAATGCTGCAATTGCAGCAACAGCAACTGGGTCGTTTTTTGCCCAAATAATCTTTGTAGGAATTTGTGTTTCTTTTAAAGCGCCAATCCATCTGTGCCAAAAGAAATAACGCTCGTTTATATAATTAGACAATAAGTGAATTACTTTACGTCCGTTATTGTGTTCTAACTGAAACCACATTTCTTTCAATTCGTTTTCTGTGGCTTTTGTTTTATCAAAATAAACATTGCGTAAATTCTTTTTAAAGATTGGGTAATTGGTCAGTTTTGCAACCCATTTTCCAGTCAATTTACTTTTTAATAATTTCTGTATGGTTCTTAATTTAGACAATTCTATGTGCATAGAACCGTTGCAAAGAATGAGTTTGTGTATCTGTAAACCTATTTGTTGTTTGTTATGTCTTGCTAGAATTTCTGTGGCAACGCTTGTTCCGTAATCGTGTGCTAATAAGGTAACTTTTGTCAATCCTAATTGTTTCCAAAGTTGGAGTGCAACCTCTGCTTGTTCTATTAAAGAATAAGAATAGTCTAAAGGTTTATCAGAAAAACCAAAACCTAAATGATCATGAATAATGACTCGATATTTTTTAGAAAGTTGGGGTAAAACCTTGTAATAATCGTAAGAAGAAGTTGGGTAACCGTGCAGAATTACTAATGTTTCTTGAGATTGCTTCATTTCATTCGCAATGACATTAGAGTCAATCACAAAAAGTTTTCTTCCAAAAACGGAAATATATTCACCTTTTTGTTTCCAATCGTTAGATGTCATATTCTTTATAAATTTTCTGAACTAAATGTAGTGAATTTTACGTAATTTTGAAATACACTAATTTGTACGGTTGTCAGTTCGAGTGATTCCGATTTTTTTTATCGGAATTGTATCGAGAACTTTTTAGAGGAAGACTCCTCGATACAACTTTACTCATTTTCAATCGTAAAATCACTCGAAGTGACAATGCACTTTATAGACGTCATATTACCAATACCAATTCAGAGAACATTTACGTATGCTGTAACTGAAGACGAAGCTAATTTCTTACAAAAAGGAATGCGTGTTGCGGTTTCTTTCGGTAAATCGAAAATGTATTCGGCATTGGTTTTTAATATTCATCAAACAAAGCCAACGTTGTATGAAGCCAAAGACATTCATCAAATATTAGATGAAACTCCTTTGGTAAATGAATTGCAATTAAAACATTGGCAATGGATTGCTAGTTATTATATGTGTTCTTTAGGTGATGTGTATAGAGCGGCTTTGCCGTCTGCATTTTTGTTAGAAAGTGAAACCATTATCAATAAAAATGATGCTTTTACTGATGAAACTCTTTTAGCAGATGATGAATTTTTAATTTTTGAAGCATTGCAACATCAATCGCAGCTTACAATTCATCAAGTTGCAGATATTTTAGGGAAGAAAAAGGTAATGCCAATTGTAAATGAGTTGATTAAAAAATCTGCCATTACAATTAAAGAAGAAATTTACGAACAGTACAAACCAAAATTGGTGAAATATGTTCGTTTGCATACAGATTATACTTCGGATGCATCTTTAGAAAAATTATTGTCAGCACTGTCTAAAGCAAAAAAACAACGCGATGCTGTTTTAACCTTCTTTCAATTATCATCAACCAAAAAACCAATAAAAGCAAAAGATTTAGAAGAGAAAGCAAATGTTTCTGCTACCATTTTAAAATCTTTGGTAACTAAAAATATCTTTGAGTTTTATCACATTCAAACGGATAGAATTCAATATAAAGGCGACACCAACGATTTAAAAGTGCTGAATGAATTTCAAGAAAAAGCACTTTCTGAAATTAAAGAAACTTTTATAGAAAAAGACGTAACGCTTTTACATGGAATTACAAGTTCTGGTAAAACAGAAGTCTATACAAAGTTAATGCAAGAAGTTTTAGACCAAGGAAAACAAGTTTTATTCTTGTTGCCAGAAATTGCATTAACGACACAAATAATTACACGTTTACAGTTTTATTTTGGTGAACAAATTTCTGTTTTTCATTCTAAATACTCTATGAATGAAAGGGTAGAAGTATGGAATAATGTTTTGGAGAACAAACCAAAGGCGAGAATAATTTTAGGCGCAAGATCTTCTATTTTCTTGCCATTTTCTAATTTAGGTTTAATTGTTGTTGATGAAGAACATGAAACTTCTTATAAACAATTTGAGCCTTCGCCAAGATACAATGCAAGAGATGCGGCTATTGTTTTATCGAAAATGCACAATGCTAAAATCTTATTAGGTTCTGCAACGCCATCTTTAGAAAGCTATTTTAATGCACAACAAAAAAAATATGGTTTTGTTGAATTGAATAGACGACATGGAAATGTGCAATTACCAAAAATAGAATTGATTGATGTTAAAGTAAAGCAGAAGAAAAAGGAAATGACAGGCCATTTCTCTGATCGGCTTTTAAAATTAATTCAAGAAGCTTTAGATTTAAAAGAACAAGTTATTTTGTTTCAAAATAGACGTGGTTATTCGCCAGTTGTAGAATGTAAAACATGCGGTGTTTCGCCAGAATGCCCAAATTGTGATGTTACACTTACGTTTCATAAATTTAGACATGAATTGCGTTGCCATTATTGCAATTACCAACGTTCCATGCCAAATAGTTGTGGCGCTTGTGGAAGTAATACGCTAGATAACAAAGGTTTTGGAACCGAGCAAATTGAGTTGGAATTAATAGAACTCTTCCCAGATTTTAAAATCGGAAGAATGGATTTAGACACTACACGTGGAAAATACGGATATCAGAAAATAATTGGCGCTTTCGAAGCCAAAGAAATAGATGTTTTAGTAGGAACGCAAATGTTGTCTAAAGGATTGGATTTTGAGAATGTTTCTTTAGTTGGTGTTTTAAGTGCAGATTCTATGCTTAATTTTCCAGATTTTAGAGCGCATGAACGTGCGTATGATATGATGGTACAAGTTTCTGGTAGAGCAGGAAGAAGTAAAAAACAAGGAAATGTAGCCATTCAAACCTACAACCCGTATCATCAAATATTACAACAAGTTTCAACAACAAATTATGCAGAAATGTATAAGGAGCAAATGCAAGAACGCTGGCAATATAAATATCCGCCGTATTATAGAGTCATAAAAATTACATTAAAACATAAGGATTATAACAAGGTTGATAGTGGTGTAAATTGGTTATTTAAAGCGTTATATACTTCTTTTGGAGAACATGTTTTAGGTCCAACAGCGCCAGCAGTTTCTAGAATAAGAAATCAATATATTAAGAATATTGTGATTAAAATTCCGCCAAAACAATCTTTAGCGAATACAAAGAATCAAATTACTAAAATTAGAAATACGTTTGAAGCGGTAAAAGATTTTAGACCGATTCGTTTTATTATTGATGTGGATGCTTATTAATTAGTTGGCAGTTGGCAGTCGGCAGTATTAAGTAAATCAGTTTACAGTCAGAATATCTGTTCTAGCCTTTTGTTTGCGCTAAAGTTAGGCTCCGTCGAGAACTAATTAAATATTATATTTAACAAAATAAAATTCATTTATGAAATTCAAAAAAGAATACGATTTAATCTGTGTTGGTGGTGGAATTATGAGCGCAACATTAGCGCTAATTACAAAACTGTTAAAACCTGAAATGAATATTTTAATTTTAGAACGATTAGATAAAGTTGCACAAGAAAGCTCTGCTGCTTGGAATAATGCAGGAACTGGGCATTCTGCCTTGTGTGAATTGAATTATTGTCCTGAAGAAAACGGAAAAGTTTCCATAAAAAAAGCAATTAACATTTGTACACAATATGAAACTTCTAAACAGTTCTGGTCTTATTTAACCAATGAAGGATTGTTAGAAAATCCTGAAGAATTTATTGCTTCTGTAAAACATCATAGTTGGGTTTTAGGAAAAGAAAATGCAGCTTATTTAGAAAAACGTTTTAAAGAATTTAAAGAACATTTTATGTTCGATTCTATTGAGTTTACAAGAGAATCTAGTAAAATGAAAGAATGGTTTCCTTTAATCACAAAAGATAGAACGGAAGACGAAATAATGGCAGCTTCTAGAATTGATAGAGGTACAGAAATGAATTATGGTTCCTTAACAGAAAAGTTATTTGCTATTTTAGAAAAAAAGTTTGATACGCCAGTTCATTGTAATATGGAAGTTTTAGACATTGATCCGGACACTGATTTAGATTGGACGGTTGAAGTAAGAAACCTTAAAACTGATGAACAATATAATTTAGAAGCAGAACATGTTTTTATTGGTGCTGGAGGAGGAAGTTTATTGTTATTGCAAAAAGTAGAAATCGACGAAAAAGAAGGTTATGGTGGTTTTCCTGTAAGTGGAGAATGGTTGGTTTGTAAAAACGAAGAAATTATTAAACAACACAATGCAAAAGTATATAGTAAAGCTGGTCTTAGAGATCCACCAATGTCTACACCACATTTAGACACACGTTATATTGATGGAAAACGTCAATTAATGTTTGGACCTTTTGCAGGTTTTAGTCCGAAATTTTTAAAAGAAGGTTCTAATTTAGATTTATTTAAATCGATTCAGTTTGATAACATTCCTTCTATGTTTGGTGCTTTTTGGCATAATTTGCCATTAACAAAATACTTAATTGAGCAAGTTCTAATGAGTAAAGAAGACAGAATGGATTCTTTGCGTAAGTTCATGAAAAATGCAAATAGCGATGATTGGGAAGTAGTAAAAGCGGGTCAACGTGTTCAAATTATTAAAAAAGATGAATTTGAAGGTGGAAAATTACAATTTGGTACAGAAGTAATTGCTAGTAAAGACGGAAGTATAACCTGTCTTTTAGGCGCTTCTCCTGGAGCTTCTACAGCAACTTCTATAATGTTAGAAGTAATTGAGAAAGCGTTTCCAGAAATAATGAATTCTAAAGAAGGAAAAGAAAAACTGAAACAAATTGTTCCGTTTTATAAAACTGAAGTAACTAAAGAGTTGTTTGAGGTGGAGTTGGAGAAGAGTCGAATTTCTTTAGGATTGTAGAAAAAGCCCATCTTAATCTTCCTGAAGGGAAGAAACACTCATGTTTAAACCTATTCTAAAGTTGGTGTAAATAAAATGAGTATCTTTAAATTTATAAATTATTGTTATGCTTACAAAGACAAAATTAAAAGAACATATAGAGAAGTTTCCAGAGGAATTTTCAATAGATGATTTGGTGGAAAGACTTATTTTAATAGAAAAAATTGAAAAAGGAAATCTACAATCTTTAAATGGTGAAGTGGTTTCTGAACAAGAGTTGGATAAAGAAGTAGAAAAATGGTTCAAATAAATTGGACTTATTTATCTAAAAATGATTTGAAAGATATTGCGGAATACATTTCTAAAGACTCTAAAGTATATGCTAAACTTCAAATTACAAGAATTAGAAAAAGAGCACAAATTTTAAAGACTCAATTGTATTCTGGTAAAATAGTTGATGAATTTCAAAGTGAAAATTTTAGAGAACTCATTGAAGGAAACTATAGAATTATTTACAAAATAGTTTCTAATACTAAAATTGACATCATTACAATCCATCATTCTTCTAGAAATTTATCTAAAAGGAAATTTTAATTATTTTTATAAAACTAAAGTTAATACAGAACTGTTTGAAATAGGATTAGAGAAGAGTAGAGTAGAGTAGAGTTTCTTTGGCTTTATAAGCCGGTTTCTTTATATAAACTATCTTTTTTAATTTGAGATTTAATTACTTTTTGCATTTCATTTCTAAATACATTAGAAACTGTAATTTCATTAATTGACATTTTAATTATGGAATCTTTTTTCAATTGATACAGAATTAAATTCCCATTGTATCTCTTTAAAATACCATAAGTATGCATATTAAATAAGATAATTTTAAATCCATCAATTACCTTTATCACATAGTCATCACTAAACCATCTTTTTGAATGCTTTTTATTTAAATTATAATTTTTATTTTTAATAAAATGTGTTTTATTAGTTGAATAAACTGTATCAATAAATAGTTGTTTAACCCGTTGTGCATTTAAATAATACTAATTTTTAAGTTGTTAATATTTCTATCAAAAGTAAACTTATTAATGAATTGAATAATTGTTAATGAGGTTAATTTTGAGAGTATTCTAGTCTTAAAAC
>NZ_JAZGGG010000058.1:0-94017 GCF_036480315.1 Polaribacter sp. | reverse complement strand
AGGTTTTAAGACTAGAATACTCTCAAAATTAACCTCATTAACAATTATTCAATTCATTAATAAGTTTACTTTTGATAGAAATATTAACAACTTAAAAATTAGTATTATTTAAATGCACAACGGGTTTTATTTAATAAGATTTTATTTATCTAATTTTTTAGTTTTAGAGTTTTTCATTGCTTCACCAATTTGGTTACTTGCAGTAAAACTTGCAACCATATCATTTAACATTGTGCTTCCTGCTTGAGGAGAGTTTGGCAACAATATTAAATTACTATTTGTTTGTTGTCCAATAGACTGTAAAGTATCATAATGTTGTGTTACAACGATTAAAGCAGATGCTTCTTGAGAGTTGATACCAACTTTATTTAAAACTTCTACAGACTCTTCTAAACCACGTGCAATTTCTCTACGTTGATCTGCAATACCTTGTCCTTGTAAACGTTTGCTTTCTGCTTCTGCTTTTGCACGCTCTACAATTAAAATACGTTGTGCATCTCCTTCATATTGTGCAGCAGTTTTTTCTCTATCTGCTGCATTAATTCTATTCATTGCTTCTTTTACTTGTGCATCTGGATCAATATCTGTTACTAAAGTTTTAATTATGTCATAACCATACGTCATCATTGCTTCATTTAATTCAGATTTTACAGCTATAGCAATATCATCCTTCCTTACAAAAACATCATCTAATTTCATTTTTGGTACTTCGGCTCTTACAACATCAAAAACATAAGAAGTTATTTGATCATGTGGGTAATCTAATTTATAAAAAGCGTCGTACACTTTTTCTTTAATTACTTTGTATTGTACAGAAACTTTTAACCTTACAAATACATCGTCTAAAGTTTTAGTCTCTATAATTACATCTAATTGTTGAATTTTTAAACTTAATCTTCCTGAAATTTTATCTATAACAGGTATTTTTAATTGAAACCCAGATTGACGAATACTTTTAAATCTCCCGAAACGCTCAATTATAGCAGCAGTTTGTTGTTTAACAGTAAATATTGATGCAAAAATAAATAGAACAATAAGCCCTATAATAATAAATGGAACTGTTGGCATAGTAAATTTTTTAGTAGTTAATAATTGATTTTATGTAAAGATACTGAATTTCAGTAGTTAATTATTGGACGCACATTTTTTTGATTTGTTACAATCTTAAAACAAAAAACCTCTCAAGATTCTTGAGAGGTTTTAATTTATTTTGAAGAAAAACTACAATTTCTCAATCGCGTTTTCGATTCTATTAATCGTTTCTTGTTTGCCAATCATAGTAATAATATCAAATAAATGAGGTCCAGCTAATTTACCAACTAAAGACAAACGTAAAGGTTGCATTACTTTACCAAAACCAATTTCTTTAGCAGTAATCCACTCTTTAATTACTTTCTCTGTATTTGTTGATGAAAAGTCTTCGATTGAAGAAATAACACTAATTAATTCTGTCATTAATTTAGATGTTCCTTCTTTCCAATTTTTCTTTGAAGTTTTTGCATCATATTCAGTAGGAGTTTCGAAAAAGAAACTAGATAAATCCCAAAAATCATTTACAAAAACAGCTCTTTCTTTTATTGAAGAAACTACTTTTAAAACATATTCTTTGTTTGTAGAAATTCCTTTTTCAGTAAGGATTGGTAAGTATAAATCAGTCAATACTGCATCATTTTTCGATTGCATGTATTGTTGATTAAACCAACTTGCTTTATCTGGGCTAAATTTTGCGCCAGATTTACTAACACGTTTTAAATCGAAAGCTTCAACCAAACCTTCTAAAGAGAAAATTTCTTGTTCTGTTCCAGGATTCCATCCTAAAAAAGCTAACATATTTATAAATCCATCAGAAAAATAACCATCTTCTTTATAACCACGAGAAACATCACCAGTAGTTTCATTTGTATATTCTAAAGGAAACACAGGGAAACCTAATTTATCACCATCTCTTTTGCTTAATTTACCTTTACCAACAGGTTTTAAAATTAATGGTAAATGTGCAAATTTTGGAGCATCCCAACCAAAAGCCCTGTATAATAAAACGTGCAATGGCATTGATGGTAACCATTCTTCCCCACGAATTACGTGAGATATTTCCATTAAATGATCATCTACAATATTTGCTAAATGATACGTTGGCATTCCATCACCTTTAAATAAAATTTTATCGTCTAAAGTATTGGTGTCAATGGTAATATTTCCACGAATTTCATCTTCCATTTTTAAAACTTCGTCTTGCGGAGTTTTAAAACGGATTACAAAATTTTTACCAGAAGTAATTCTGTTTTGTACTTCTTCATCTGTTAAAACCAAAGAATTTACCAAACGTCCTTTTTCACGATTGTGCCAATTGTAAATAAAGGTTTTTCCTTCTGCTTCATGCCCTTTTCTATGCGCATCTAATTCTTCTGAAGTATCAAAACAATAATATGCCCAACCTGTTTTAATTAAAGTATCTGCATATTGTTTGTACAAATCTTTACGTTCCGATTGTCTGTAAGGACCAAATTTCTCGTTCTTTCCTGGTCCTTCATCAAAAGGTATATTACACCAATCTAGAGCGTCTATAATATATTGTTCTGCATTTGTAACATAACGTGTTTGGTCTGTGTCTTCTATACGAAGCACAAAAGTTCCGTTGTATTTTTTAGCAAATAAATAATTATATAAAGCTGTTCTTACACCACCAATATGTAAAGGTCCTGTAGGACTTGGTGCAAAACGAACGCGAACATTAGATTCCATTTTTCTATATTTTTATGGCGCAAAGATAGTTCTTATAATAGAAATTAGAGAAAAGAAAAAAGACTTGTTTTTTAATGGTTTTTAGTATTTTTAACAAATGAAAATGAAAAGGCATTGTGATTTATGTGATCATCAAGTTTTAAATTTAAAAGAAGGAAGTATTTGTGGGGTTACAAATAGAAAACCTGATTTTAATAGAACTTGTGTAAAAATTGAATTAAATAATAATTTATTAAATAGTTTAGAAGATGTTCTTGTGAATTATGAAGATTTAAAATTAACTAAAAATAAGGTTTTTAAAAATTTTGTTATTGGAAGTATTATTGGTGTTTTCTTGTTGATATGTGGCTATTTAGTTTTTGATTATTTTCTTAATAACGGATATAGAGTTTATCTTAAATCAACAAAATGTCTAATTACTTTTCCTTCTATTATTTTAGTGTCTGGTTATTATTTTGTAAAAAAATCAATTGACAATTTAAATAGACATAAACATCAATTAATAAATATAGAAAATAGTAAAAAGGAAATTGAAGAGGTATTAAGTTTATATAATAAAAAATATAAATACAAAATTGATTTTGATAAAGAAGTTCATGGAACTCAAGAGATAGATATTGAAATACAATTCATCTAAAACTTCTTATAAATCCCAACAGATAAAGCTACTTGTTTGGCAACATTGTTACCAAAAAAAGCTGCAGGTAAACTTGCAGTCATTCCAAAATTATCAGAGAATTCACCTATTGCTTTTATACCAACAACACCATATTCTTGGTTATTAACATATAAACCTGTTGCTAAATTTGAAGCAGGTAAAACTATATTACCATTTTTAAAAGATTTTTCAATATCTAAAAAACCAACCAACCAAATGTTTTTGGTGATTTTCCTTCCATATTCTCCACCAATTTTAAAATTTGATGAGTAGTTATTTGTTCTAATTTTTGTTCCAATAAAAGTTTGTAAATAAGATTTATTAAAACTTTTTCCTGCTAAAAAAAGCGGTATAAAAGACAAAGCATCATAACCAGTTCTTATTCCAGAATTTGCATCAAAAGAACTTGTATTTGCTTCTATAGAAAATTGCCCAGAAAGCAACCAATCTTTTTTATAGAAATTGTGTTTTAAACCAAACTCTATGTTTCCTAAAGAACTTTCTTTATTTGAATATTCAGGGCAAGGAGCAATTAAACAAGGATTTACCAAACCTTTGTGTGAAATAACTTTATAAGGAAGATTTACAAGTAACGTTGTTTTATTTGACAAACCATATTCTCCATAAAATTGAATAGTATTATCTGATATTTTACCTTGAATTTTATAATCTGAATTACCAAATAATTCATTATAATTTGCAATTGTTGTAAAAGAAACTTGTGTGTAAAACTTTCCTTTTTCTTGTGTCCAAGGACCTTGTGAAAAAGCAGAAAGACTTATTATTAGAATTAAAAAACTAGCTATTTGTTTCATTTTAGTTGATTTTAAACATTAGTTGAATTAATTTATAATTACTTACAAAATTCGTTTTAACAGTTATTTGATTGCGTATCAATGTAAAAATAGTATTTTTAATAGTTAATTATGAGCGGATTTAAAAACATAGAAAGAAAACTACATCAGTTTTCTCGTAAATTTTATACAAACGAATTGATAAAAGGAATTATTTTATTCTTTTCGTTAGGGTTTTTATACCTTTTATTTACGTTATTTTTAGAATACTTTTTGTGGTTAAAACCTACTGCAAGAACCATGCTTTTTTGGATTTTTATTTTGGTTGAAGCTTTCTTATTAACCCGTTTTATTGCGGTTCCTATATTTAAATTAATAGGTTTACGAAAAGGAATTTCTTTCACAGCATCTTCAAAAATTATTGGAAATCATTTTCCTGAAGTTCAAGACAAATTATTGAATGTTTTACAGTTAAAAGAAACTGCAGATCAATCTGACTTATTGTTAGCAAGTATCGATCAGAAATCGGAAGAATTACAACCAATTCCGTTTGTAAAAGCAATCGATTTTAGAAATAATAAAATGTATTTAAAGTATGCAATTGTTCCTGTTTTAATTTGGTTAATTACTTTATTTACAGGAAATAACAGTGTTTTTAAAGAAAGTTTAGATCGAGTTGTAAATCATAGAACAGTGTATAATCCACCAGCTCCATTTTCCTTTTCAATTACAAATAGTAGTTTAGAAGTTATTCAAGGAAAATCAATTAAAATTGATGTGTTAACACAAGGAAATGTGTTACCACATGAAACTAAAATTAATTTCGATAACCAACAATATTACCTTCAAAACAATGGAAACGGAACTTTTTCTTACACGTTTTTAGAGGTTCAAAAACCATTAAATTTCTTTGTACAAGCAAACGGAGTTCAATCTCAAGATTATCAAATTAATGTTATAAATACACCCACAATTAATAATATTTCTTTGGAATTAAACTACCCGAGATATGTTGGTAAACGGTCAGAAAAAATAAAAAATACAGGTAGCATTATTGTGCCTGAAGGAACTAGAATTATTTGGAAGGTTGCTACAAGTCAAACAGATTCTGTGGCTTTTATCAACAATAATAAAAGAGCCTTTTTTAAGATAATTTCTGATGACAATTTCGAATATTCTAAAAGAATTAGAAAATCATTTAATTATCAAATTTCTTCATCAAACAAAAATTTAAAAGATTTCGATAATTTGCAGTTCTCTGTAGACGTAGTAAAAGATGAAGTTCCTCAAATTTCTGTTACTTCAAATATTGATAGTATTTCACGTGGAACTTCACAATTTGCCGGTCAAATTTCAGATGATTATGGTTTAAATAAATTTCAGATTGTTTATTACGATGCCCAAAACCAGCAAGTGAAAAAAACATTTAATCTAGAAATTTCTAAAGAGAATATTCAAACATTTTTTTATCAATTTCCTAATGGATTAGATTTACAGTCTGGAATTAATTATGAATTATTTTTTCTAGTTTTTGATAACGATGCTGTAAACGGAAATAAAAAAGCAAAAAGTAAAGTTTTTAATTACAGACAGAAAACGACAGAAGAAGTAGAAGAAGAATTATTACAAGAACAAAAACAGACCATTAATAATTTAGAAAATTCTATTCAGAAACAACAAAAACAAGAAAAAGAATTAGAAGAAATTCAGCAAGAATTACAGAATAAAAAGAAGGTTAATTGGAATGATAAAAAGAAAGTTCAGAAGTTTATAAAAAGACAAGAACAATATAAACAAATGATGCAACGACAAACCGATAAGTTGCAAGAAAATATTGATGATAAAAAAGAGGAAAATGAGAACCTTCAAAATAAAAAAGAAGAATTAAAAAAGAGAATTGAGGAGTTAAAAAAACTAGATAAGCAACAAAAGCTGTTGGATGAAATTAAAAAATTAGCAGAGAAACTTAACAAAGAAGATTTAGTTAAAAAAGCCAAAGAATTAGCGCAACAAAATAAACAACAAAGAAGAAGTTTAGAAAAAACATTAGAATTGGTGAAACGTTTTTATGTGGAGCAAAAAACAATGCAAATTGCTAATAAATTAGAACAACTTTCTAAAAAGCAAGATGGGCTACAGAAAAAAAAAGAGACTAGTTTAGAAGCTCAAAAAGAAATTAAAAAAGAGTTCGAGGAAATTAAAAAAGAGTTAGAAGAACTTACTAAAGACAATGAGAAATTAAAAGAACCAATGGAGCTTCCGGATACGGAAGATGAAAAAGAAGATGTAGATAAAGAGTTAAAAAAGTCTGAAGAGGACTTAAAAAAACAAGATAAAAACGCCGCAAAGAAAAGTCAGAAAAACTCATCAAAAAAGATGAAAGAAATGAGCGCTAAAATGCAAAAAGCCATGATGGAAATGGAAGGAGAATCCATTGAAGAAAACATGGATGATTTGCGCAAAATTTTAGAAAACTTGGTTACATTTTCTTTCAAGCAAGAAAACTTAATGAATAAGTTTAGTGAGACTTCAACATCGCATCCAGATTTTGGAAAAGACTTAAAAAAGCAAAATGATATTAGAACCTACTTTGAACATATAGACGATAGTTTGTATGTGCTTTCAATGCGTTTGCCAAAAATTTCAGCTAAAATTCAAGATGATTTATCTACAGCGCATTATAATTTAGAACAATCTTTAGAAAACTTTTCTGAAAATAGATTCAATAACGGCGTTTCTAATCAGCGTTATGTAATGACTTCCACAAATAATTTAGCAGACTATTTAAGCAATATTCTTAATAGTATGAAAAATGCTTCCATGAAAATGGGTAAAGGAAAAAAAGGGAAGAAAGCTGGTTTTAGTTTGCCAGATATCATTAAAAAACAAGGAGAACTTTCGAAGAAAATGAAAGAAGGAATGAAGAAAGGTCAAAAACCTGGACAGAAACCCGGCGAAGGTAAAGAAGGTGAAAAGCCTGGCAAAAAAGGAAAAAGTGGAGAAAATGGTAAATCTGGTGAGAATAGAAAAGAAGGAAAAGGTGATAAGCCAGGTAAGGGCGGAAAAGGTGGTGGAGATGGAAATGGAGAAAATGATGATTTAGATGGTGAATTGTATGAAATTTACAAGCAACAATCTCAATTAAGGCAACAATTACAGGAAGCTATTAAAGAATCAGAAAAAGGTAACCCTAATGGAAACGGTAATGCTAAAAAGGTTCTTAAAACAATGGAGCAATTAGAGAGTGAAATTTTAGAAAAAGGATTTAATGCAGCAACACTTCAAAAAATGCAAAATTTAAATTATGAATTACTTAAATTAGACAAAGCTGCACTTGAACAAGGTAAGGATAAAAAACGTAAATCGAATGCGAATAAAAAGGAATATAAAAAGAACCAAATTAAAGCATTAGAGTTTAAAAAGTTGTTTTACAATCAAACAGAAATATTAAACAGACAATCATTACCTTTGCAGCAAAATTACAAAAAGAAGGTTCGTGAATATTTTTATGAACCAGAAAAGAAGAAAAATGATTAGTTTTAATTACGAAGTAGATTTTAAATTAGAAAATGAAGATTCATTACAAAATTGGATTACTAGTATTATAGAATATCATGAATGCGA
The DNA here is from genome assembly GCF_036480315.1 of Polaribacter sp. Lineage (GTDB taxonomy): Bacteria > Bacteroidota > Bacteroidia > Flavobacteriales > Flavobacteriaceae > Polaribacter. The sequence continues at coordinate 86,199 of NZ_JAZGGG010000058.1, read as the reverse complement.
AGAAGGAGAAATCAATTATATTTTTTGTGATGATGCATATTTACATAAATTAAATGTAGAATTTTTACAACACGATACATTTACAGATATCATAAGTTTTGATAATTCTTTAGGTAAATTAATAAATGGAGATATTTTTATTTCTGTTGATAGAGTAGTAGACAATGCAAAAGATTATACCGTTTCTTTTGATCAAGAATTACAGCGCGTAATGATCCATGGAATTTTGCATTATTGTGGGTTTAAAGATAAAACAGAAGAAGACCAAACAGAAATGACAAAACAAGAAAATAATGCTTTATCGTTGTTAAGTAATTGAATATCAATATAATAAATAAAAAGTTTCACGTGGAACTATAAGAAATGAGTTTATTTACAACAACATTCGATGTTATAGTAGTTGGTGGTGGTCACGCTGGAAGTGAAGCCGCAGCAGCAAGTGCAAATATGGGTGCTCATACATTGTTAATTACAATGAATTTGCAAAATATTGCGCAAATGAGTTGCAATCCTGCTATGGGTGGAATTGCAAAAGGACAAATTGTTAGAGAGATTGATGCGTTAGGAGGTTACAGTGCAATTGTTACAGATAAAACAGCTATTCAGTTTAAGATGCTAAACAAATCTAAAGGACCTGCAATGTGGAGTCCAAGAGCACAGTCTGATAGAATGCAATTTGCAGAATGTTGGAGAACGATGTTAGAGCAAACTTATAATTTAGATTTTTATCAAGATTCTGTGAATGGCTTATTGTTTGATGAAAATAAAATTATTGGCGTAAAAACAGCATTAGGTTTACAGATAAAAGCAAAGACTGTTATTATTACCGCTGGTACTTTTTTAAATGGATTAATTCATATTGGCGAAAAAAGTTTTGGAGGAGGTAGAGCGGGTGAAGGAGCTTCAACTGGTATCACGGAAGAATTGGTTGCTAAAGGTTTTGAATCTGGTAGAATGAAAACAGGAACACCACCAAGAGTTGATGGTCGTTCGTTGGATTATTCTAAAATGCTAGAGCAGCCTGGTGATGAAATTACAGAAAAATTTTCTTATCTACCAACAACAAGTGCGTTACAAAAACAACGGTCATGTTACCTAACTTATACTAATAAAAAAGTACACGATTTACTTCGTGAAGGGTTTGACAGATCACCAATGTTTAATGGTAGAATTAAATCTACAGGACCAAGGTATTGCCCTTCAGTTGAAGATAAAGTAGACCGTTTTGCTACCAAAGATAGACATCAAATATTTGTAGAACCAGAAGGTTGGACTACTTGTGAAATGTATGTAAATGGATTTTCAACATCACTTCCTGAAGATATTCAAGACAAAGCAATTCGTGCGGTAGAAGGTTTTGAGAATGTAAAATTCTTAAGATATGGTTATGCTATTGAGTATGATTTCTTTCAGCCAACACAATTAAAACATTCATTAGAAACCAAATTGATTGACGGATTATTTTTTGCTGGTCAAATAAACGGAACAACAGGTTATGAAGAAGCTGCTGCACAAGGTTTAATGGCTGGTGTTAATGCTGCTTTAAAAACTCAAGATAAAGAACCTTTTATTCTAAAAAGAAACGAAGCTTATATTGGTGTTTTAATAGATGACTTAATTACAAAAGGTACAGAAGAGCCTTATAGAATGTTTACTTCTCGTGCAGAATACAGAACCTTATTAAGACAAGATAATGCCGATTTAAGATTAACTCCTTTAGCCTTTAAGTTAGGTTTAGCTTCTAAAGAAAGATTAGAAAGAGTAGAAGAAAAGCAGCTTAAAACAGATTTATTAATTAAGTTTTTAAATGAAACAAGTGTAAAGCAAGATGAAATTAATCCTATTCTAGAAGCAAAGAATTTGGCATTAATTAATCAATCAATGAAGCTTTTTAAAATAGCTGCAAGACCGCAATTAGATTTATTAGATTTTAAGAATGTAAAAAAGTTAAGTGTTTTCTTAGAAGATAATAACATAGATAAAGATGTTATAGAACAAGCAGAAATTCATTTAAAATATTCAGGCTACATTACAAAAGAAAAAAACAATGCAGATAAATTAAACAGGTTAGAAAATGTTATGATTCCATCTAACTTTAATTATCAAAAAGTACAATCCATTTCATTTGAGGCTAGAGAAAAATTAAGTAAAATACAACCAACATCAATATCGCAAGCTAGTAGAATTAGCGGAGTTTCCCCAAGTGACATTTCTGTACTTTTGGTTTATATGGGTAGATAACTATTATAAAGAAATGCAATTGTTCCTCGTGGAACAATTGCAGGAAAATAAAAAAGAAAAAGAAAATTATGGGGAAAGAAAAAGAATTCTACAAAGGTTTGCTACCTTTTTTAAATTGTAAAGATTATACTGTTTCAGAAGAAAGTTATGAGGTAATGGTTAATCAAGAATATAAAATGTTGGTTACTTCACCAGTTCCTGTTGATTTAGAAAATTATTATAAAAGTGAAGATTATATATCACATACAGATTCTAAAAAAACAGTGTTAGATAAAGTTTATCAATCTGTAAAAAACATTACTTTAAAAAGAAAACTGCGTTTAATAAATTCATTTAAAACAACTACAAAGAATGTTTTAGATGTTGGAGCAGGAACAGGAGATTTTTTAAAAGTATGTAAAAATAATAGTTGGAATACTTTTGGTGTAGAACCAAGTATAGATGCTATTAATATTGCTGCAGGAAAAGGGGTGTTTTTAAAAGAACAACTTTCTGAATTTCAGAATGAAAAATTCGATGTAATTACGCTTTGGCATGTTTTAGAACATGTAGAAAATTTACAAGATTATATTTTTAACTTAAAACAAATGCTTTCTAAAGGTGGAAGAATAATTGTTGCGGTACCAAACTATAAAAGTTACGACGCAAAATATTATAAAGAGCATTGGGCAGCTTTTGATGTGCCAAGACATTTGTGGCACTTTAGTCAATGTTCAATTCATAAACTTTTTTCTGAAGTAGAAATGATTGTTGATAAAACATTGCCTATGAAATTTGATTCTTATTATGTTTCTCTTTTAAGTGAAAAATATAAATCAGGAAAAACGAAACCCATTAATGCTTTTTATAGAGGTTTTCTTTCCAATATGAAAGCAAGAAGTTCATCACAGTATTCTTCTTTGATATATGTGATAAAAAACTACTAAAAAATCATTTTAAACACGATTAAATTTGTTTTACGAATCAAAATGATTAATGTGTTTACAAAACATTAAAAACCTCTTAAAACGCAAATTTTAAGAGGTTTTTTAATAAATATTATTTATTAAAATTATTTATTTATAAATTTTAACTATTTAAAAGAAAAACACCAAACACTGATATAATAAAATAGACTGCTAAAGACATCGCTCCTGCATAATCTTTTGCAAGTCGTTGTCCGATTAACAAGAAAATTAATGTGACTGCAGAAAGGGCTATTCCGAAAGATGCAATTTCTTTTGCTTCTGAAGTATATAATTGAAACACGCCAATAAGCATTAATATTCCTGCTAGGATTTCAACAATTAAAATAATTGCTAATAATAGTGGAACACTATTTTTTAAAGGAGAGTTTTTAAAATGTTCTTTTATAAAAGAAACATTGCCTTTCCAATCTAATAATTTGTCTGCACCAGATTGTAAAAAGGTAACAATTAAAAAAAGAAGAATTAATACTTCTGCTGGATAATTTGATAAAAAGTTCATGAGTTGTTTTTTTATTTACTAAATAATCGTTGAAAAAAGTTTTTTGCTTTTCCGGTTACTTCCTTAATTTCTTCTTTTGCATCTTCAGCAAAATCTACTAAATGCTCTGCAGCTTCCCCCGCTAATTCAGATCCTTTTTCACTAATATCTCCAAAAGCATCTTTAGCATCATCCATAAATTCTGCTGCTTTTTCTTTTGCAACTTCAGTATATTCCCCTGCTTTTTGTTTTACCATTTCAATGTTTTCTTCAGAAAAAGTTTCGCTAATTTTCTCTTTAGCATTTTCTAAAATCTCTTTTGTTTCTTCTTTTATTTCTGAAGCTTTTTCTTTTGCTTCTTCTGTAAATGATTTTACAGGTTCTTTTTTTTCTATTTCATTGTTTTTTTCTGACATAAATTATTTATTGTAAGTTAGTTAAGTGTAAATATTGTTATTTAAAAGCTTCATCTATTGGCTCCCAAAGTTCAATTTTATTATCTTCATTATCTAGTATCCATCCAAATTTCCCATATTCAAACTCTTGAATTTCACCAATAATTATAACACCATCTTTTTTAAGTTCTTCTAGTAATTCTACTAAATTTTCAACTCTATAATTAAACATAAAGTCTTTTTTAGAAGGCTCAAAATGTTTGGTGTCTTTTGTAAAAGTACTCCATTGAGTAGAACAATCTTTACCTTCTTTATCTTTCCACCAAAAAGTACAACCCCAATCATCAGTATTAAAACCTAAATGTTTTTTATACCAATCTTTAGAACCTTTTGGGTTATCAGTTTTAAAGAAAACACCACCAATTCCTGTTACTTTTCCTTTCTTCATTTATTTCTTTTTTATGTTAGATTCATATATATCAATCCATTTTTTTACAGAGATTTTTTTACACAATTCTGCAATTAATTCATACGGAATTTCTTCTACCTTTTTAAAACGGATACAACTTTTTCCCATGTCTAATTTTCGCTTGCAATGTTTAGGATATTCTGAAACGAACCAGTCATGAATTTCTGGAATCGCATAAATACCCATATGATATAAGTTTACAGAATTTTTTTGGGATGCAAAACTCATAAAAGGTAAAGGTTCTTTTGGGTTGCAATGATAACCATCTGGATAAATTGAATGCGGAACATAATAACTTATAAAGCTATATTGCATTCCTTCCTCAAATTCTTTTGGTAAGTTTTGATTGATGGTTTTACGCAACTTATTAAGTGCGTTTTGTCGTTCTTCTGGAACTTGATTTATATATTCTTCAGGCGAGGTTGCTTTGATAATCATAATATTGATTTTAAAGCCAACAAGTTAACAAAATTTATTTTTAATTTTATCGACAATTGTTTGTGCTAATTTTTCTTTACTTTCAACTGTCCAACCAGCAACGTGTGGTGAGAGAATTACATTCTCTGAATGGATTAAATATTTAAAAGCTTCTGGCAATTTATTATCAGAAAAAAGATTTTCGAAAGAAGCTTTTTCATATTCTAAAACATCTAAACCAGCACCTAAAATCTTACCAGTTTCTAATGCAGAAACCAAGTCTTTTGTAACTACAGATTTTCCACGTGCGGTATTTATCAGCCAAAAATTGTTTTTAAAATTGTTGATAAACTTCTCATTTATCATGTTTTTTGTGAGTTCAGTTTGTGGTGTATGTAAACTTAAAATAGCTGCCTTTTTTTGTAATTCCTCTAATGTAACTTGTTTGCAATTTTCATCAGAAACATTTGGTTTTAAATCATAACAAAGTACTTCAACATCAAAACCTCTTAATTTTTTTGCGAAAGATTTACCCATATTACCATAACCAATTAAACCAACAGTTCTTCCATCGAGCTCAATTCCACGATTTTCTTCACGTAACCATTTTCCGTTTCTAACTTCTTTATCGGCCTTATTTAATTTATTAAAAAGTGATAAAAGCATCCCTAAAGAATGTTCACCAACAGCATTTCTATTTCCTTCCGGAGCGGCAATTAATTCAATATTCTTAGAAGTAGCATAATCGCAATTTATGTTTTCTAAACCAGCACCAACTCGTGCAATAAATTTTAGATTTGTTGCTTTGTCTAAAAAGTTTTTATCAATAGAAAAACGACTTCTGATAATGAAACCATCATAAAGATGAATTTTGTTTTCAATTTCTGCTTTAGAAGACGTGTAATCTTCATTGTTTGTAAAACCTAAATCGTTTAGTTGATCTATTAAAAGTGGGTGATTTGTGTCTAGGTGTAGTATTTTCATTTGTATTTTTTTGACCACATAGAAATATAGTCAACATAGTTTTTTGGAATGACTAATGTTTACTAAAAAAGTTATAGAGTTTACTTCAATTATTACTGCACAACAGTTTCTTCCCTTTTGGAAGGTTACGATGGACTTTTCTTAATACTGCTCCTTATCACTCGGGAAATCACCACTTTTTACATCAGCAATATAGTTTTCAAAAGCACCAGACATATCTTTAAATAAATCTAAATAACGTCTTAAAAAACGAGGGTTAAATTCGTGTGTCATTCCAATCATATCATGAGTAACTAGAACTTGACCATCAACACCATTTCCGGCGCCAATTCCAATAACAGGTATAGAAATTGCTTCCGCTACTTTTTGAGCCAATTTTGCAGGTACTTTTTCTAAAACAAGGGCAAAACACCCTAATCTTTCTAACAATAAAGCATCTTCCATTAGTTGCTCTGCTTCCTCTTCTTCTTTAGCTCTAACAGTATAAGTTCCGAATTTATAAATAGATTGTGGTGTTAAACCTAAATGTCCCATTACAGGAATTCCGGCATTTAAAATCCTTTTTATAGACTCTTTAACTTCTTTACCACCTTCTAATTTTATTGAATGTCCACCAGATTCTTTCATAATTCTAATAGCAGAACGCAAAGCTTCTTTAGGGTCAGATTGGTAACTACCAAAGGGTAAATCTACTACAACCAAACAACGTTCAATTGCTCTAACAACAGAACTTGCATGGTAAATCATTTGATCTAAAGTAATAGGCAAAGTAGTTTCATGACCTGCCATTACGTTAGAGGCAGAATCACCAACTAATAAAACATCAATTCCAGAACTGTCTAAAATCTTTGCCATAGTATAATCGTAAGCAGTTAGCATAGAAATTTTTTCTCCATTTGCTTTCATCTCAACCAAAGACTTTACGGTAACTCTTTTATATTGTTTTTTTGCTACAGACATATTTTTTCATTTTATGAATCTTGTAAAAGTAAGAAAAAGCAATAGATATTTAACTAGTTAATATTTCGTTAATTTGAAATAAATTTAATTTTTATAGAAGAATTTTAATTAGTTTTATAAAATTTTAATCAACTAAATATGCCAAGAATTATTCTTTTTTTAATTGCTTTTGTTTATTCAATTGCATTATCTGCTCAAAAGAATACTGAAGAAGTTGCAGTAAAAAAAGTCATTGAAACCTTTTTTGAAGGTTTACATAAAGGCGATAGTACTGTTATGAAAAGCACACTTCATAAGGAGTTAAAAATCCAAACAACATCAACAAATAAAGAAGGAGTAAAAAATTTAAAGACAGAAACAAGAAAAGAGCTATTAATAAACATTGCAAATAAGGAACCAACACATATTTATTTAGAAAAGTTACTCTCTTATGATATTAAAATTGATGGAAATTTAGCATCTGTTTGGACGCCTTATGAGTTCTATTTTAATGGTAATTTTAGTCATTGTGGAGCTAACTCATTTCAACTTTTTAATAATAATGGAGCCTGGCAAATTATTTATTTGGTAGATATGAGAAGAAGAGAAAATTGTAAGGCTTTAAATGATGAAAAATAGCATTATATTTGATTTTTATTCTATAGATGACGCAAGAAAAAGTTACTTTAAATACCGATAAATGGATAGATAATTATGCTGATTATATGTTTAATTATGCTGTTGTTCGTGTAAATGATAGTGATTTAGCCAAAGATTTAGTTCAAGATACTTTTTTTGCAGGTTTAAAATCTGCTAAAAATTTTCAAGGAAGATCTACAGAAAGAACGTGGTTGGTTTCTATTTTAAAGAGAAAAATAATTGACCATTACAGAAGAATAAATTCTAATAAAGGTAAAGCTGAAGTTAGAATGAATTTTTATAACGATGGTGAAAACGAAGGGAACTGGATAGAAGAACGTGTACCACAAAGTTGGGACAATGCGTCTGAAAAAAAGATAGAAACTGAAGAATTAAGAAGTCAAATAGAAGTTTGCATAGATAACTTACCGGAAAAATATGCCATGGTTTTTAGAATGAAAACCATACAAGAATTTGAAACCGAAGAGATTTGTAAGGAGTTAGATATTACTGCGTCAAATTTATGGGTTATTATACACAGAGCAAGAACACAGTTGCGAAAGTGTATGGAAGATAACTGGTTTAATAATTAGAATATGTTTAAAAGTTTAAAAACTACGTGCGATGAAGCTACTACTATATGTGATAAAAGTCAATATGGTGCTGCTACTTTATCCGAAAAAATAAAATTGAGTGTTCATTTTATTAGATGCAAAATTTGCTCGAAGTATACCAAACATAATAATATTCTTACAAGAGTATATAACAATCATGCTAAAAGCTGTAAAGCTTCTAAACAATGTATGACAATAGAAGAAAAAGAAGCATTAAAAAAAGAGTTTGAAAAAATAAAGATATAAAGAAATTTTCATAATTTTTAGAAAATCACAATTTTTGATTTTTTGTTAGATTGAAACGGGATTTATAGAAATATAGATTCCGTTTTTTTGTACTTTTGAAATTGTCCGCTCGAACGCAGTCGAGAGATTTTATTTTTTATCATTTTAATTAGCTTTCAACTGCGTTTAAACAAATGAAAAGATGCATTTTTTACCAGAAAAAATAGACAATTATATTGTAGAACATTCACAACAAGAACCAAAAATTCTACAAGAACTAAGTAAAGAAACTTGGCAAAAAGTTTTAAATCCAAGAATGTTAAGTGGCGCTTTTCAAGGAAGAATTTTGTCTATGATTTCTAAACTAATTCAGCCTAAAAATATTTTAGAAATTGGTACATATACAGGCTATTCTGCTCTTTGTTTAGCGGAAGGAATGCATTCTAAAGCTACCATTTTTACAATTGATAAAAACGAAGAATTAGAAACACTTCAAAATAAATACTTCGAGAAATCTGGTTTTAGAAATCAAATTCAGCAATTTGTAGGAAATGCAATAGATATTATTCCAAAAATTGATGAGAAGTTCGATTTGGTTTTTATTGATGCAGACAAATCTAACTACATTAATTATTTTCATTTAATAATTGATAAAATGAATTCTGGTGGAATAATTTTATCAGACAATGTACTTTGGAGCGGTAAAGTTGTAGAAAAGTTAGATCCAAAAGACAACGATACAAAAGTACTTTTAGAATATAATAAATTACTAAATGAAGATGCTAGAATTGAAACTGTTTTGTTACCAATTAGAGATGGTTTAACAATAAGTAGAGTAATATAATACTTAAAAATTACGTTTTATAGGCCCAGTAATAGCGTCTATATCCTTTTTAATTCTTTTAAACTCTTCGCTAGCACCTTTGGTAATATCAGTAGCAGCGTCTGTTTCAATTTTACCTTTTTCAGAACTTTCGTTTATTTCTCTTTTAATATCGTTGGTTGCATCCTTTACCTGGCGCATACCCTTACCCAAACCTCTAGCAATTTCAGGAATCTTATCTGCTCCAAAAACCATAACAACGATTAACATAATCACCATTATTTCTGGACCACTAATAAATAAAAGGATAGAATTCATAATACAAAGATAATGAGTTATTTTAATAAAAGGGTGAAACAATTATACAATTGAAATTATTTTTTAGTGTTTTTTATTTTCTCAAGTATTTATAGAAATGAAGTACAGTATAATTAAGTTGGTTTCTAATCACTTTTTAAATCATTGACTTTTAGTTGTTTTACTTTATTGTCTCACTGAAAACCTTTAGAAAACTCACGGTTTTCAGTGAGAAGAAAATTTCACGGTTTTCAGGGATTGACATGTAAGTTTTTATCTTTTATTTTTACAAAAAAAATAGTTTTAAATTTAAAGTAAAGTAAAAAAGAGATTTACCATCTTATGTCAAAATATGTGAAAGCTATAAAAAGACGTTAAAATAGTTAGACGAGTTTAATTTCTGAAAATCGAAAGAGTAGGTAATAGTTACTTACATAAAAAAATTAAAAGATGAAACATTTATCAAAAAATGCACTTACTATAATATTAAGTATAACACTATTTGCATGTAATGAAAATGAACAAACATTAAAAGATCAACCTAATGTTGTGGCTGAATTTAATGGGATAAAGTACACTCAAAACCAAATAAATAATGAATTATCTAAAATAAATAATTCAGAAGTATTAAAAAAATTTAATTCTCATTTTGGAATTAATAGCATTCGAAATATTGAAAAAAATACTTCAATATTCAAATCATTAGGTTTATCTAAATATTTAATTTTAACAGAGTATTCTTATAAAAATTCGCTAGAAAAAATTTACATAACACAAAATTTTGACAACACTATTTATCAATTTTTTAAGGTAAATTTATTTAATGATAAAGTATTCATAATAAAAGGATTTACTTTTGAAGTTAAAAATAATGAAATCCAATCAATAAGAAGCATTGAAAATATTTTCTTAAATAGAAATGCAGACCCAGATGGCGAATGGGAATGGTGTCAACAAGAAGAAGGAGATAATGGTTCTGCAAGTGCTTGCAGTTCTAGAGAATATGATGAGTTTACTGAAGATTGGGTTGGTTTTATTGCTTTTTGGTCAAACCCTCAAATAGCAATACTGATTGCTGCAATGTGTAGCTGTTAACTATTAAATTATATACTATGAAAAAACCTAAAAATTTATTACTAATCGGTATTACATTGATTGCAATTGCAGCATTTTTAAAAATATCAAAATTTGAATATTCTAATATTCTAATTTTAATAGGTTTAGGAATAGAAGTTTTTGCGGGCATTATTTATTTTTTAAATAAAAAGAACAAAGCGGTATAACTGCATATATAAAAAATAGCAGAATAAGTGCAAATTACAAAGTTTGTACTTTTCTATTACTTTTTAATCAACATTCGTTTAATTTCATTCAATTTCATTAACGCTTCAATAGGTGTTAACGTATCAATATTAGTAGCTAAAATTTCTTCTTTTATGTTTTCTAATAAAGGGTCATCTAATTGAAAGAAACTCAATTGCATTTCTTCTTCTTGCGTCTGTTTTAAAACGTCTTTTACTTCTGCGTTTTTATTGTTTTTCTCTAGTTTTTCTAAAATTTTATTAGCTCTATGAATAACCATATTTGGCATTCCGGCAAGTTTAGCAACATGAATTCCAAAACTGTGGTTAGAACCTCCAGAAACCAACTTACGTAAGAAAATAATAGTATCTGCTAACTCTTTTACAGACACATTAAAGTTTTTAATACGCTCAAAAGTGGTTGTCATTTCATTTAACTCATGATAATGTGTAGCAAATAATGTTTTTGCTTTTGATGGATGTTCATGTAAGAATTCTGAAATTGCCCAAGCAATTGAAATTCCATCATAAGTTGAGGTTCCACGACCAATTTCATCTAATAACACCAAACTGCGTTCAGAAAGGTTATTTAGAATGGAAGCAGTTTCGTTCATTTCTACCATAAAAGTAGATTCGCCCATAGAAATATTATCACTTGCGCCAACTCGTGTAAAAATTTTGTCTACAATACCAATTTTTGCATTTTGAGCAGGTACATAACTTCCCATTTGTGCTAATAAAACAATGAGTGCTGTTTGTCTTAAAATTGCCGATTTACCAGACATATTTGGTCCAGTAATCATAATTATTTGCTGCTGATTTCTATTTAAAACAACATCATTTGCAATATAGGTTTGATCTATTGGTAATTGTTTTTCAATAACAGGATGACGTCCATTTTTAATATCTAAATCTGTGCTTTCATCCATAATCGGACGCACATAATTGTTATCAATCGCTAAAACGGAAAAAGAGAGTAAACAGTCAATTTTTGCAATTATTTGCGCATTTTCTTGCACAATTTGTACAAATTGAATGATATACTGTAATAATTTAGAAAATATTTCTTGTTCTAATTTGCCTATTTTTTCTTCTGCTCCAAGAATTTTTGTTTCGTATTCTTTAAGTTCTTCTGTAATATAACGCTCTGCATTTACCAAGGTTTGTTTACGAATCCATTCTTCTGGAACTTTGTCTTTATGAGAGTTTCTAACTTCAATATAATACCCAAAAACGTTATTGAAAGAAATCTTTAAACTCGTAATTCCTGTTCTTTCTTTTTCACGATTTAGCATATTATCTAAATACTGTTTTCCAGAGTTTGAAATTGCACGTAAATCGTCTAATTCTTGATGAACGCCAGTAGCAATTGCATTTCCTTTATTGATGTTTACTGGTGCATCATTAAACAAGGTTTCATTAATTTTATCAATTAATTCGTTGCAATTATGCAATTGATTTCCTAATACCTTAACAGTAGCGTTTTCGCTACTTTCTGCGGATGATTTTATCGGTAAAATAGCCTTTAAAGAATCTTTTAAAAGTACAATTTCTCTTGGTGAAGCTTTACCTGTCGCAACCTTAGAAATCAATCTTTCTAAATCTGATATTTGTTTTAGTTGATAGGTTACAGTCTTCGAAAAATCATCAGAATCTATAAAGAATTTCACCAATTCGTGACGATTTTTAATCGCTTCAATATTTTTTAAAGGAAGCGCCAACCAACGTTTTAAAAGCCTTCCACCCATTGGTGAAATGGTTTTATCAATTACATCTAAAAGTGTGACTGCATTTATAGAATTCGGATTATAAAGTTCTAGGTTTCTTACCGTAAAACGATCCATCCAAACATAATTGTCTTCCGCAATTCTGCTGATAGATTGTATGTGTTTTAGTTGATTATGCTGCGTTTCAGACAAATAATACATCACTGCACCAGCGGCAATAATTCCGTATTTTAAATCTTCAACTCCAAAACCTTTTAAACTTTTAACTTCAAAATGATTTTGTAAAGTTTCGTTTGCATATCCCTTCTGAAAAATCCAATCGTCTAAATAAAACGTATAATATCTGTTTTCAAAAAGTTCTAAAAACTGTTGTTTATTTTGTTTTTGAACTAAAATTTCACTCGGATTAAAATTTTGTAATAATTTATCGATGTATTCTGCATTTCCTTGGGCAACTAAATATTCACCTGTAGAAACATCAAGAAATGAAATTCCGAGTTGTTTTTTATCAAAATGAACCGCTGCTAAAAAATTGTTGGTTTTGGTTTGTAAAACTTCGTCGTTTAAAGAAACTCCAGGAGTCACTAATTCTGTGACACCACGTTTTACAATGGTTTTGGTCATTTTAGGGTCTTCTAATTGATCACAAATAGCAACACGCATTCCTGCTTTCACCAACTTTGGTAAATAAGTATTTAGAGAATGATGCGGAAAACCAGCCAAAGCAGTTTCTGTTTCACTTCCTGCACCACGTTTTGTTAGTGTAATTCCTAAAACTCCGGCAGCTTTTTTAGCATCTTCACCAAAAGTTTCATAGAAATCTCCTACACGAAAAAGCAACATGGCATCAGGATATCTTGTCTTGATAGCATTGTATTGTTTCATTAAAGGAGTTACCTTTTTTGGTTTCGCTTTTGCCAAGTTTTTGAAAATTTTCAGTTAGTTTTGCGAAGATAAATATTAGTATGCAGTTTTCAGTAGCAGTTTATACTGAACTTATTCACAAAGTATGAGGAAATTAAAGAATAACGAGTTAGGTAGAATTACAGTTGATGAGTTTAAAACGGTTGAAAAAACACCAATAATTGTAATATTAGACAATATTAGAAGTTTGAATAATATTGGTTCTGTGTTTAGAACTTCTGATGCTTTCTTGATTGAAAAAATCTACTTGTGTGGTATTTGTGCAACTCCGCCAAATAAAGATATTCATAAAACAGCTTTGGGTGCAACAGAATCTGTGGCTTGGGAATATGTTGAAGATACATTAACTTTAGTTGAAAAATTAAAAGCTGAAAATGTAAAAGTTTTGGCTATTGAACAAGCTGAAAATAGCACGAAATTAGATACTTTTTATCCGAAGAAAGGTGAAAAATATGTGGTTGTAATGGGAAATGAAGTGAAAGGTGTACAACAAGAAGTTGTAAATGCTTCTGATTTGTGTATCGAAATTCCTCAATTAGGCACAAAACATTCTTTAAATATTTCTGTAACTACTGGTGTTGTTCTTTGGGACTTATTTCAAAAAATGAATAAAATATAGTTGAGTTTAAATCTAAAATTCTATTTTTAAAGCTTTACGAAAAACCTCTATTGAAATGAAGCTAGTAGAAAGGAACTTTACAGAATTATTAATGAGTTTTAATTCTAAAAAAGGATGAGAAAACACCAGCAATATAAATGTTTAAAGAGTCTACTCCTTAAGAAGTTAAACACACTATTAATTTTATTATTTTTAAGCACTTCTGTGTTTTCTCAAAAGAAAGAATTAAATAAAAACATAGACTCTATTGCTTTCTATTTAAAGAATGCGAAAGGAGTAAATAAATTTTTATATTTAAAAAGAGCAGTGCTGCTTTCTGAAGAATTAAAAATAGACTCTCTTATAAAGCAAACAAGTATTGAGTACGCAAAGCAAAGTTATTTTATCAAAGATACTTTAGGACTAACATTTTCTACAAACAAACTACTAAAACACTTTCAACTTAAGAAAGATTCTTTTTCTCTAGCAAAAGCATATCATCTAGAAGCTTTAAATCATAAGATAAAAAATAATTTAGATAGTACTTTTTATTATTACCATAAATCAAAAAATGTTTCTATAGTTCTAAAAGATTCTATTGAAATAGGAAGGAGATTATTATCTATGGCTATTATACAAGTAAAAGAGTTAGATTTTTTAGGTTGCGAAATAACAACGATTGAAGGTCTAAAATATATAGAACCCATTAAAAGATATAGAACTTTAATTTCTTTATATCAAACTTTAGGAAACGCTTTGGGTCATTTAAAAAAACCTAAAGAGGCAAGAGATTACTATATAAAAGCAAAAAAAATTTCTAAGTTTAATACTGTAAAACATAGAAGAGAAAGAAATTACTTAAACCTATTGAGTAATATTGGAATGACCTATAAAGATGAAGGAAATTTAAAAAAAGCAACATCTTTGTTTAAAGAAGGATTAAATTACGATAGTCTAGAAACAAAACACCCAGAACAATACCAAGCTCTTTTGGGAAATTTATCTTCTGTATATTTTAGGGAAGGAAAAACAGAAAAAGCAATTGAAGGCTATAAAATAGTTTTAAAAAGTAGAATAAAAACTAAAAACCTTTATTCTCAGAGTGTTTCACATAGTTTTTTATCAGAAGCATATTTAAAGAATAAAAAATACGCTCTAGCAAAAAAACATGCAAACAGGGGTTTAGAATTAGGAAAAAAAACAAGAAACAATAAACAAGTTTTAGAGTGTTTAAATTTTTTATCTAAGCTTACTAAAGGAGAAACGGCTAAAAAGTATTTAGAAGAATATATAAAATTAAGCGATAGTTTATTTACAAGAGAGAGAAACTTAAAAAACCAGTTTGCAAAAGTTAGATATGAAACAGAAAAAAAAGATAAAGAAAACGCTGGTTTAAAAGAAGAAAATATAAAAAATCAATTGCTTTTAGAAAGTGAACAACAACAAAAAACAATTGGTTGGTTAATAGCTGGCGCAAGTATCTTGTTTATTGGTTTTGGTACAAGTATTGCTTTTAGTAGAAGAAAGAAACTGCTTTTTGATGCTAAATTACAACAAGTAGAAACGCGTGAAAAAGAACGCCAACAAATAGCAAAATCTTTACACGATGAAGTTGCTGGAGATATTAGAATGTTGCATTTAAAATTAACTAAAAAAAATCAAATAGAAGAAGCAAAAAGTTTAGATGTTATTAAAGAAAATGTGCGAAATTTATCACATCAATTAAGTAGCGAAAGCTTTAATGAAGTCTCTTTTAAAGATCAAATAATCAATTTAATATCAGATTTTTTTGACACCAACTTTAGAATTAAAGCAGAGAAAATAGATAATGTAGATTGGAAAAACATTAATAATGCTATTAAAAGAACCTTGTTTTTAACAATAAGAGAAAGTATTCAAAATGCTAAAAAATATGCAGCAGCAAAAAACATTATTTTAAGTTTTAGTGAAACAAAAAAGGCTGTTTTTTTAACAATTTCTGATAATGGAAAAGGTTTTAATATGGGTGATAAAAAAAACGGAATTGGAATAAAAAATATGAAAGAAAGAATAGATGAGATTAATGGTGTTTTTTCTATTAAAAGTGAATTAGAAAAAGGAACTAATATTGACATAGAAATCCCTAAACATGGAAAATAAAACAAGAATTTTAATTGCTGATGATCATCAACTAGTAATACAAGGAATACTTTGTTCTCTAAAAGAAGTCGGCGATTTTGATGTGGTTACAACAAATACTTGTGATGACGCTTTTCAGTTGATAAAAACCCATCAAAACAATAATCCGTTTCAACTGTTATTTACCGATTTAAGCTTTGATAACTCTACAAAAGACACCAATTTAGATGGCGGCGAAGAGTTGATAAAAGCAATTAGAAATAATGAAATTGATATTAAAATTGCTGTAATAACCGGCCATACAGAAACCAATAGAGTGTATAACGTAATTAGTAATTTAAACCCAAATGCGTATTTACTAAAAAGTAAATGCGATGCTACAGAGATCGGTTTTGCAGTTAAAAAAATGTTGGCTAACGACTACTATTACACACACGAAATTCATCAAAAAATAATGAAACGTAATATTATTCAAATTCAAATGGATGATGTTGCAATTCAAATTCTTAAAGAACTTCCTAATCATCCTAAAATATCCAATTTAGAAGGAGTGATTAAAAAGGGAGATGGTTCATCTATTAAACTTCGTTCTATAGAAACAAAGCTTGCAAATTTAAGAGTTGACTTAAACGCGAACAATAACACAGACTTAATTTTAAAAGCAAAAGAACTAGGAATTATAGATTAATCCTCTTTTTGCGGAAATTTACATTTTAAACTGCGGTTTTTTACATTCTAAAACTTAAAAGGTATTGTAGATTTGCTGTGTACTATTTAGCTAAATACTACAAAAGGGATTAATTGCAGATATAAGATTAGGGGTTTATATCTAAAATTAAAAGAAAAAGAAAAAACCTTTCAGTTTTACTGGAAGGTTTTTTTATATGCCTAAAATTAGTTTTGAAATCAAAAAGTAAATTAAGATTCCAAAAATATCATTACTTGTAGTTATAAATGGACCAGTTGCAATCGCAGGGTCAATTCCTCTTTTATTCAAAAATAAAGGCACAAAAGTACCTATTAAACCTGCAATAATAACAACAACAACAAGCGATACGGAAATAGCCAAAGCAAGATCTATTTTACCTTGATATGCCCAAACAAAAAGAAATAGAAAAATTGCTAAAATAACGCCGTTTAAAGCTGCTAAAAGCGTTTCTTTAAAAAGTCTACTATTTATACTTCCTTTTACGTCATCGTTTGCTAAACCTTGTACTATAATTGCTGAAGACTGAACACCAACATTACCAGCCATTGCCGCAATTAATGGTGTAAAGAAAAATAAAGCTGCATATTTTGCAAAAACGCCATGAAAACCTTCCATTATTAGAAAAGCACCAACACCACCAAGTAAGCCTAAAAACAACCAAGGTAAACGCGCTTTAGTTAATTGTAAAATACTATCATCAGAATCTACATCTTGTGTTAAACCTGCAGCCATTTGATAATCCTTATCTGCTTCTTCTTTTAAAACATCTACAATATCATCAATAGTTATTCTACCCAATAAAACATTATTATTATTTACAACAGGTATTGCTTCTAAATCATATTTTGCCATTATTTTAGCAACCTCTTCATCATCCTCTGCAACGTTTACAGAATCTACGGTATCTTTAGAAATATCTGCTATTTTTTGATCAGATTTTGCAATAATTAAATCTTTTAAAGAAAGTCTACCAACTAATTTATCATCTTTATCTACAACGTAAATAGAATGTACTCTTGTAACTTCTTTTGCTTGCCCTCTAATTCTACGCATACAACCAGCAACAGTCCAAGTTTCATAAACTTTTACAAGTTCTTTAGCCATTAAAGAACCTGCAGTATTGTCTTCATAAGACAGTAATTCTTTAATATCTGCAGCTAACTCATCATCTTCTAAAGCAGAAATTACACGTTCTTGTCGTTCTTCTGAAAGTTCACCAATAATATCGGCAGCATCATCAGAATCCATTTCTTCAACTTCTTCTGCAATTTCTTTTGCGGATAAGTTTTCTAGAATTTTTTCACGAGTATCTTCATCTAATTCTGTTAGAATTTCTGATGTTTTTTCGCTATCTAAAAGTTTAATAATATAAATAGCTTCATCGAAATCTACTTCATCTAAAACCTCTGCAATATCTGCAAAATGAACTTCAGCAAACAATACAGTAATTTCTGTATCATTTTTAGAAATGATAAGTTCTGATAGATTTTCTAGAAATTCATCTGTGATTTCAAATGCCATTTTCTATTAATTTTTGTGTGAGAGAAATAAATGCCTGTACAGATAATTGTTCTGGTCGTTTTGTAAATATAGGATCTTCTTTTAAAGTATCTGAAAGATTAAATGATTTTAAACTAGAACGCAACATTTTTCTACGTTGATTAAATGCTGTTTTTACGACTCTAAAAAATATTTTTTCGTCTACAGGAAGTGAATAATCTTTTTTCCTAGTGAATCTAATTACTCCTGAATCTACTTTTGGTGGCGGATTAAAAACAGTTGGTGGAACTGTAAACAAGTATTCTACATCAAAAAAAGCTTGCGTTAAAACGGATAGAATTCCGTAGACCTTAGATCCTTCTTTTTCTGCAATTCTTTTAGCAACTTCTTTTTGAAACATACCTGCAAATTCAGGTACAAATTCTCTATTTTCTATCGCTTTAAAAACAATTTGAGTAGAGATATTGTATGGAAAATTACCAATAATTGCTACTTGTTTTTTTTGAAAAACTTCTTGTATTTCTTTCTTTAAAAAATCACCTTCAATAATTTCAAAATGATCTTTAGAAGTATCTAATTTAATATGTTCTAAAGGAAAAGTATCATGTAAATAGGCAACAGATTCTCTATCTAATTCCATAACAGTAACCTTTGCTTTTTTTTCTAACAAATACTTGGTTAAAACACCCATTCCTGGGCCAATTTCTAAAACGTCTTCATAACCATTTCCTGTTAAAGCATCGGCAATATCTTTTGCAATACTTTCATCCGTTAAAAAATGCTGACCTAAATGTTTTTTTGCTTTTACAGACACAATCTTTGTTTTAATCTTCAAAAACAAAGATACAGTTAAATTCGGCATAATTTTTGGCTCGGATTGAGTTTTAAAAATCAACCAAAATGTATAAAAAACTACTTATAGTTATTTTAATTTTTAGTGTAAATACAACGCTAATTTCTCAAAATGGAAAACTAGATAAAGGAAAAGAAAGTTTAAAAGAAACAAACACTTCTAATTCAGGCGGAAACAAATCAACAAAAAACACAAGTTCTAGAGGTTCAGTTTCTAATGATGATGATACTATGAATCCGTTTGTGAGTATTCTTTGGGGACTTTTTGCTTATACAGCTTATGGAATTCTTGTAGAATCTCCTTGGGAAATGGATAGTAGAATGCATAATGCAGAAATTTCTAATTACGCATTTAAAGAAAAAAATTATGGTAATTTTATTTACACAGATTCCACTAACTATAACATTACAAGGTTTGATATTACCAATAATTTTGTAATCGAAAACAGTAATTTATATGGAAATAATTTTGGAGTAAACTTTCGCTTTCTAAAACGATTTGCAGTAGATGTTGATTATCTATATTTATCTGAAAATGTAAACGGAAAAAGAGATTCTTTTTCTTTATACAGTGCTTTATTAAAATACCATAGAATTAGAACTCAAAGATTTGATGCTTGGTTTGGTTTAGGAATGATGCATGTTGGTAATGATGTAAATAAAACAGGTTTTGGTTTGGGTGTTGGTGTAGAAATTTTTATTGCCAAACCTATAAGTTTAGATTTTTCGCATAAATGGACTAACATAAATAACCAAGAAGTTCATAAGACGAAATTATTGTTGAAATACCATATTAAAAACTATCAAATTTTTTCAGGATATGAGTATTTTAAAATAGGCGTTTCTAAAATAAAAGCATTTTCTTTTGGTATTGGCGCTAGTTTTTAGAGAAATTAATTACTATTACTTATTGGAAAAAACTCGTTTATAATTTTTAATTCTGTTCTAAAAGCTAACATTTTATCAGCAAATTTTAAACCAGATTTTCTTAATTTATCAGCCTCAAATTTGTAATAATTGTCTAAATCTTCTCTAGTATTTGCAGTGTATTGAATAGAATAAGTCTTTCCGCCCATCTCTTCTTCAACTAAAACTTGGGTTAGTTTTGCAGAAGTAAATCTACCTGTGTTTAAGACATCAGTAATGTGAGATTCTATCCACGTTAACCATTCGTTATGTGCAGAATCATCAATATTTATTGTTACGTTGTATATGTACATAAAATTTGTGTAATTTTTTATTTGTTTAAAAGTGTAATTGTTTAATTGTAAACTGATATTAAAAACTGACTACTCAATACTATCTCCTCTAATTTTTCGGTATTTTTTTCTGGCATCTACCAAATAAATACTCGAAGAAAAATCAAAAATAATCTTTTGATAATATTCAGATGCTTTTTCTGGATTATTTAAATTGTTATTATACAATTCTGCCATCATAAAATAAACATCATCAGTTAAAAAACCTTGATTATCTGCAGCAACAATTTTAGCTAAACTTAAAATTGCTTCTGCATATTTTTTTTGTTTAATGAGTAATTTTGCTTTAAAAAACAAAGCATCATCATATATTATTTCTCCAGGAGTTAATCCATTTATAAAAACTTCTTTTTTTGTAAACAGGTTATTAATTTCGATTAAAGCATCTTCGTCTTTATTTTGAAACGCCAACAATTCTGCGTTTGCCAGTTGCTTTAATCCAGAAGGAATAGAGTCTAAAGGTTCATTGTCTGTAATTTTTAAAAACAATGCTAATGCATCATTTGCAATGAGTTGTGTTGTAGAACCTTTTAACACTTTTAATTGTGCTTTTGCCCAGTTAAAATCGCTTTTAAAATAACTAGTTTGAGCAACTTTAAACCTTGCTTGTTGTGCTAACTCGTGGTTTTTTAGTTGAGTTTGAATCTGTGAAAAATAAATTAATGCTTTGTTGAATTTACCAGTAAAAACTAAAATGTCTCCTAGTTTTAACTTAATTCTTGCTTTATCAAATTTTGAGCTCGAATAATCAATTGCATTTTCTAAAACAACTTTAGCTTCTTCTGGTTTGTTTTTAGAAAAAGTCAAAAAATCTGCATATTCTATTTGTAATTTTATGGTAGAAGTGTTTTTACCAAACAGGGTAAATAAAGATTGAAATAAAGACTCTGTCTCTGGGTTTTTTGTAACAACAGCAATTTTAGCGAGGTATAAATTGGTTGCTATTTTTTCTTCTTTTAAAGTAGATTTTTGTTTAATAAAAGCAAAACAATCTTTAGCTGCATTGTATTCTTTGTTTTCAAAAGCAATTTTACCTAAACTGTATATTTTTGAGAGATTCGTTGGGTTTCTTTGGTACAAAGCTTTTTCTTGAATCAATGCTTTACTATAATTTTTTTGCTGGGCAAATAACCAACTTAATAAAACATTCCAAACATCTTTTGGGTTGCTTGCAGACTTTCTTAACAGTGTTTTTCTAAATAAGATATTGGCTTTATTTTCTGAATCATCAGTAATATATCTGCTAGCATATCTTTGTACGAGATTAAAATAATTCTCGTTTTTATCTACCATATTAATATACGATTCAAACATTTTTTTGAAGTCGCCCTTTTCACCATAAATTTGTGCAATCTGAAAACTATAATTAGCATTTTTACTTGCTTCCATTGCTTTTTCATAAGACAAAATTGCTTTGTCTAATAGGTTGTAATCTTTAAAAAGACGACCAATAACACCACCAAAAGCAGCATTTTTTTTCAAAGAGTTTATAGCTAAATCATAATTAATTTTGGCTTTTTCTTTTAAATCTTGTCGTTCATAATTGTACCCTAAATAGACAAATAAATAGACTTGAGAAGCATTTGCTTTTATACGAGATTTAAGTAAGTTTTCTGAGACTAAATATTGATTTGTTTCTTGGTAACAAGAGATTAAGCGCCCTAGATAAGTTGTATTAAACGGACTTTTATCATACAGCTTTTTATAAAGTTGTGTTGCTTTTTCATACTCACCTGCTCTATAATAAATTTCGGCAAGCAAGTAATCATTTTGCGCTCTATTTTGTATGTTTTGAGATGTACAAAAAGTACTAATAGAAAGAAAAATAAGCAAGAATAGTCTTTTCATATAAATTCAAAGATAATCAAGATAAATGTTAAAATTTTATTAAACCAAGTGCTTTTTAATGTTCTCTTGTAACATTTTGGCACGGAACTTGTCTATAGAATATATAACCAATCAAATTTTAAGATTATGAATACTTTTTCAAAACAATACGAAACAGCAAAAAACAATTCAATTGAGTTTATGAAAAACGGACAAATTTCCGCTTATTTCAATGCGCTTTTAGAAATGAATAAATATAAAAGATTAATGATTGCTGTTGTTGCTAACTAAAATTAGTTTTCAGTATCAGTTAGCAGAAATAATCTGACTAATCAATAACATCAAAACCACAATAAGGAACTAAAGCATCTGGTATTTTAATTCCGTCTGCTGTTTGATAGTTTTCTAGAATTCCGGCTAAAACACGCGGTAAAGCCAAAGAACTTCCGTTTAAAGTGTGTGCTAATTCGCTTTTACCTTCTTTATTTTTAAAACGAAGCTTTAATCTATTTGCTTGAAAAGTTTCAAAATTAGATGCAGAACTAATTTCTAACCATCTGTCTTGTGCTGTAGAAAATAATTCAAAATCGAACGTTAAAGCAGCTGTAAAACCAGTATCTCCACCACATAAACGTAATATTCTGTAAGGTAATTTTAATTCACGTAAAATATCTTTTATGTGTTCTACCATTCCGCTTAAAGCATGGTAAGAATTATCTGGATGCTCAATTCGTACAATTTCTACTTTATCAAATTGATGCAATCTGTTTAAACCACGAACATGCGCGCCATAACTACCAGCTTCACGTCTAAAACAAGGCGTATAACCAGTAACAGTTACAGGAAATTCTGCTTCTTGCATTAAATTTCCACGAAACATATTTGTAATTGGCACTTCCGCAGTAGGTATTAAATATAAATCATCTACTGTAGAATGATACATTTGCCCATCCTTATCTGGCAATTGCCCAGTTGCTGTTGCAGATTCAGTATTTACTAAATGTGGCACTTGCACCTCTGTATAACCTGCTTTAATATTTTTATCTAAAAAATAGTTAATTAAAGCACGTTGTAACCTTGCTCCTTTTCCTTTGTATACCGGAAAACCAGCACCAGTAATTTTGGTACCTAATTCAAAATCTATAATGTCGTATTTTTTTGCTAATTCCCAATGAGGCAATGCATTTTCTCCTAAATCAGGAATAATACCTTCACTAAAAATTTTCTCATTGTCTTCTTCAGAAGTTCCTGCTTTTACAGAAATATGAGGTACGTTTGGTATTTGATATAATAAACTTTGTAACTCTTCTGCAAAACCATTTAAACTTTCTGCAAGTTCTTTAGACTTCTCTTTTAACTGACTCGTTTTTTCTTTTAAAAGATTGGCTTTTTGCACTTCACCAGATTTAAAAAGGCCACCTATTTCTTTGGACAACTTATTAGATTCTGCTAAAATATCATCCATAGAAACTTGCGTTGCTCTTCGGTTTTCATCTGCAATTAAAACTTGTTCAACAATTGTTTCAGCATTTGCAAAATTACGTTTTGCTAAACCTTCTAAAACAGTTTCTTTGTTTTCTCTAATAAATTGTACTTGTAGCATATTTTGTAAGAATTTAAGAATGCAAATATATAATTTGTGAAGTAGAAATTATAAATTATCTTTTATATAATCTCTCGAAGTTTTTTCGTCTCTTTTAAGCTGAAGAATTAAAGTTTCTAAAGAATCGAATTTTTCCTCATCACGTAAAAAATAAATTAATTCTACAGTTAAGTTTTTGTCATACAAATTTTGATTAAAATCAAAAAAATGAACTTCTATCGTTTGATGATTTCCATTAACAGTTGGTCTGTTTCCGATATTCATCATCCCAAAAACTGTTTTATTATCTATAGTAGATTTTACGACATAAACACCCGTTTTAGGTATTAATTTATAGCTTTCTTTTACATCAATATTTGCGGTAGGAAAACCAATTTTATCACCCAATTGTTTACCGTTAACAACCGTACCATTTAGCATAAAATTATAGCCTAAATAATTGTTGGCGGTTTTTAAATCCCCAGAAGCTAAAGCGTGCCTAACTTTTGTAGAACTTACAGAAACATCATCAATATCTTGTGCTGGAATTTCTTCTACCTTAAAATCGTATAAATGACTATATTCTGTTAATTGTTCTAAATTTCCCTCTCTATTTTTGCCAAAATGATGATCGTAACCAATAATTAATTTTGATATGTTTAGTTGATTTACCAAAACGTCTCTCACAAACTCTAAGGCAGTCATTCTAGAAAATTCTTTACTAAAAGGATGAATAATTAAATAATCTAATCCTGTTTTTTCTAAAAAATTTGCACGTTCTTCAATGGTATTTATCAATTCTATTTTTGCATTTTTTTGCAACACCATTCTAGGGTGCGGAAAAAATGTAAGTAAAACAGATTTTTTACCAGCTTCTTTTGCTTCAAAAACAAGTTTTTGAATTATTTTTTGATGCCCAAAATGAACACCATCAAAAGTACCAATGGTAACAAAAGTTTTTTCTTGTGAAGAAAAATTAGAAATATTTGGTATGGTAATCAAAAAAAGTAAAATTTATAGAGATACAAATGTACAATAACTAAGTCTGTTTTTGAAAAAATTATTTTTCAAAAACAGTATGAAATTAATAAAAAAGAGTGTTTTTTCTGTTTAAATCACAATTTATTTATACAAATAATCAATAATTCAAAAAAAATTGTATTTTGCGATATAGTTAACAAATAATTCAAATTATGATAAAAAATTTTTTACTTCTTGCGTTTATTGCTTTTGGTAGTTTAACAATGGTTGCACAAACCACTGTTACCGGAGTAGTTAAAGACGCAGCTACCGGAGAAACACTTCCCGGAGCAAACATTAAGGTTTCAAGAAAGGCTGTTGGTACAACTACAGATTTTGATGGTCTTTTTACATTAAAGGTAACAGATAATCCTCCTTTTACTTTAGAAATTTCTATGCTAGGTTTTCAAACCAGTAAAGTAGAAATTACTAAAAACAATCAAAAAGTTGACGTTAGTTTAACAGAAAACGCAACTTCTTTAGATGAAATTGTAGTTTCTGCATCTAGAACACCTGAACGTATTATGGAATCTCCTGTAACCATTGAAAGAATGGATACAAGAGCGATAAAAAACACATCTGCACCTTCTTTTTATGACGGTTTAGAGAATTTAAAAGGAGTTGATATAAACACAAATAGTTTAACTTTTAAATCTGTTAATACGCGTGGTTTTGCAACTTTTGCTAATACACGTTTTATGCAATTGGTAGATGGTATGGACAATTCTTCTCCTGCTTTAAACTTTGCATTAGGTAACTTGTTAGGTATGTCTGAATTGGATGTAAAAACGGTAGAGTTATTACCTGGAGCATCTTCTGCATTATATGGTGCAAATGCTTTTAACGGTATTATGTTTATGACTAGTAAAAGTCCTTTTGATGATCAAGGAATTAGTTTTTCTTACAAATCTGGGTTAACAAGTCAAGATGCTGCTGGAGACAACCTGTTTCATGATGTAAACATTAGAATGGCGCATACTTTTTCAAATAAATTTGCTGCAAAAGCTACTTTTTCTTATTTAAAAGGAACAGAATGGTATGCTACAGATTATAGAAATACTGCAAATGGAGGTTATACTTCTGGAGACAGAAATTCAGACAGAAACTTTGATGGTTTAAATGTTTATGGAGATGAGGTTTCTACAAACTTAAGAGGAGTTGCACAGACTTTAGAAGGTTTAGGTATTATTCCTAATGGAGCTTCTGCTCTTATACCTAATGAAAGTGTAAGTAGAACGGGTTATGATGAAAGAGATTTAATGACCTATGAAGCAAAAAGTGTAAAGTTTGGTGGTTCATTAAATTACAGACCTTTTGGAGATGATCGTTTAGAAGTAATATGGAATTCTAAATTTGGAGTTGGTAACACAATTTATCAAGGAACAAATAGATATAACATCAAAGACTTTTTTATGGAACAACATAAATTAGAATTTAGAGGGAAAAACTTTTTTGTTAGAGGTTATATGACTAATGAAGATGCTGGTAATTCTTATGATACTCGTTTTGCTGCAATTAATATTAACAGAGCTTGGAAAGCAGATAATGTTTGGTTTGGACAATATGTTGGTGCTTATTTACAAGGAACTTTAGGAGGTTTAAATTCTGATCAAGCACACGGAATAGCTAGACAAACTGCTGAAGCAGGTAGATTATTACCTGGAACTTCAGGTTTTCAACAAGCTTTAGATAAAGTAACTGCAGACCCAAATTTAGTTACGGGTTCTAAATTTCAAGACAATACAAAATATTATCATGCAGATGTAAACTATAACTTACAAGACTTAACAGATTGGGCAGAGTTTCAAGTTGGTGGTTCTTACAGATTATATTCTTTAAACTCTAACGGAAGTATTTTTACAGATTATGATGGACCAATTGAATATAATGAATATGGTGTGTATACACAAGCTCAAAAGAAATTTTTAGAAGACGACCGTTTAAAAGCAACTGCTTCTATCCGTTATGATAAAGCACAAAATTTTGACGGAAACTTTTCTCCTAGATTATCACTTGCTTATGCTGGTGGAGAAAACAAAAACCAGAATTTTAGAGCATCTTTTCAAACAGGTTTTAGAAACCCAAGTACACAAGATCAGTATATTGGTTTAAATGCTGGTAGAGGATTTTTAGTGGGCTCTGCACCAGATAATTTAGATAGATATGCAACATCACCATTAACAGTTAGTGGTTTAGGGCAAAACTTTACAGGTTCTGGTACAATTTCTGTTTCAGGAAGATCTGCTTATGAAAATGCATTTTCTGCAAGTTCTGTAGAAGCATTTGCAGCCGGACAAGTTGCTGCACCAAGTAATGCTAATGTTGCATTAGTAAAACCAGAAAAAGTAACGGCTTACGAAGTTGGTTATAGGGGTTTAGTTAAAGGAGGGGAACAAAGGTTTACTGTAGATTTAAGTGTTTATTACAATCAATATGAAGATTTTATTGCAAACAAAAATGTGGTAGTTCCTTTTTATGGAGATGTTGCTTTAACACAAACAGCACCCGTTGGACCAGGAGGAGCACAAGTTCCTTTAGCATTAGTAGCTTTAAGCACTGGTGATTTTGCTGCTTTTCAAACGTATACTAATTCTGCTGCAGATATTAGTTCTTACGGTGCAACAATTGGTGTAAACACAAGTATCTTAAATGGGTTTAATTTAGGAGTAAATTATACGTTTGCAAAATTTGATTTTGACCAATCTACAGACCCAGATTTTGAAGCAGGTTTTAATACACCAGAGCACAAAGTAAAATTACAATTTGGTAAAAGAGATGTATTTGAAAACTTTGGTTTTAATGTAAATGTAAGATGGCAAGATAAATACAGATGGGAATCTACATTTTTAGACGCTACAATAGAGGCTAGAACGATGTTAGATGCACAAATTAATTATAGAATTCCTAACTGGAAATCTACTATTAAATTAGGAGGAGCAAACTTAACAGGTAATGAATATGTAAGTGCACCAGGAGTTGGGGCAGTTGGTTCTCAATACTACCTTTCTTGGACAATTAATAACTAATAAAAATTAAAGATATTTTATGAAAAATTATAAATATATTGGATTGCTTCTTTTATCTATTGGTTTTACATCTTGTGATGTAAACAATGAGTTAGATGCAATACCAGCAGAAGTAGTACCAGAAGTAGTTTTAAATACAGGTGGATTAGATTTTTCTAAATTCGTTTCTGTAGGAGCTTCTTTTACAGCAGGTTTTACAGACGGAGGCTTGTTTAAAGCAGCACAAGAAAACTCATTTCCTAATATTTTAGCAGGTAAGTTTGGTATTAGTACAAGTTTTAATCAACCTTTAATGAATGATAATATTGGTGGTCTTTTATTAGGTGGAAACGTTATTCAAGGACCAAGATTGTATTTTAATGGAGCAGGACCAGTTCGTTTAGGAGCAACTCCAACTACAGAAGTAACAACTAATGTAAGTGGAGATTTAAACAACTTTGGAGTTCCAGGAGCAAAAAGCTTTCATTTATTGGCTCCAGGTTACGGTAACGTAGCAGGCATTGCTTTAGGTTTAGCAAATCCTTATTACGCAAGAATGGCATCTAGCCCAAGCGCAACTGTTATAGGGGACGCAATGGCACAAAACCCAACATTTTTTACTTTATCAGAAATTGGTGGTAATGATGTACTAGGATATGCGCTTTCTGGAGGATCTGGTGTTGATCAATCTCCATCTGCTGGAAATCCAACAGGTAATTTAGACCCATCAACTTATGGAGGAACAGACATTACAAATCCATTAGTATTCGGACAAGTATTTAACGGAATGGTTGCTACCTTAACTTCAGGCGGAGCAAAAGGAGTTGTAGCTAATGTACCTTATATTACTTCTTTATCACATTTTACAACAGTACCTTATAATCCAATTCCTGTAAGTGTTGGTTTGGCTGCACAATTAAATGGCGCTTATGCACTTTATAATGGAGGTATTCAACAAGCTTTTGCCTATTTAGTAGCTGTTACACCAATGACACAAGAAATGGCAGATGCAGAAATTGCTAAAAGAACAATTAGTTTTTCACCAGGACAGAATGCTGTTGTTATTATGGATGAAAGTCTAACAGATTTAACAGCAATAAACGCAGGTCTAGTTAGTATGAGACTTGCAACTGCAGATGATTTATTAGTATTAACTAGTTCTTCTTTTATAGGGACTTTAGCAGACCCTAGTAACCCATCAAGTGTAAATGGTGTTGGTGTTCCTTTAGCTGATAAATGGGTAATTACTCCAGAAGAGCAAGTAGCTATTAAAACAGCAACAGATGCTTATAATGGAATCATTGAAGCTACTGCAGCAGCCAATGCAAATATTGTAATGGTAGATTTTAAGGGCCTTTTACAAGAAGCATCTACTTCTGGTATTATGTTTGATGACTATACTATGACAACTAGTTTAGTTACTGGTGGTTTAATAAGTTTAGATGGTGTTCATTTAACAGCTAGAGGTTATGCTTTAATGGCTAACAAAATTTTAGCTGCTATGGATGCAGAATTTGGTTCTAATTTTACAATGGCAACTGGTGGTTTAGCGAAAGCAGGAGATTATCCTACAAACTATTCTCCTTTGTTAAAATAAGAATTTACAAATTAGTTTCTATAAAAAAGGTTGAGCATTTGCTCAACCTTTTTATTGTTTTATAAAGTTTTTAAAAGCTTAAGAAAGCATCATTATTGCTCTTTTTACTCCACTAATTAAAATATCTATTTCTTCTTTTGTATTGTAAAATGAAAAAGAAGCTCTTATGGTTCCAGGAATTTTATAAAAATCCATAATTGGTTGTGCACAATGATGCCCGGTTCTAACCGCTACACCTAGTTTGTCTAAAATAGACCCAATATCATAAGGGTGAATAGCACCTACGTTAAAAGAGATTACAGCAGTTTTTTCAGTTGTTGTCCCGTAGATTTTTAAACCTTCTATTTTTAATAGTTCTTTTGTTCCGTATTCTAAAAGTTCATTTTCATACTTTGCAATGTTATTAAAACCAACAGCATTCATATAATCGATTGCTACACCAAAAGCAATTCCGCCACAAATATTTGGGGTTCCTGCTTCAAATTTATGAGGTAAATCTGCATAGGTTGTTTTTTCAAAACTAACCGTTGCAATCATTTCTCCACCACCTTGATATGGAGGCAATTTTTGCAACCATTCTTCTTTTCCGTATAACAAACCAACACCTGTTGGGCCACATAATTTATGTGCAGAAGCTACATAAAAATCAACATTTAAAGCTTGTACATCTGGTTTTATATGAGGTGTTGCTTGTGCGCCGTCAATTAAAACTGCAGCACCAAATTGATGTGCTTTTTCAATAATTTCTTCAATGGGATTTACAGTTCCTAGTGCATTAGAAACATGATTACAGAAAACTAATTTTGTATTTTTGTTTACCAAGTTATGATACACTTCCATATTTAAAGAACCATCTTCTAACATAGGAATTACCCTTAAAATAGAGCCTGTTTTTTCACATAACATTTGCCAAGGCACAATATTAGAATGGTGCTCTAAAGCAGAAACTATTATTTCATCGTCTTTATTTAAAAGGGATGAAAACCCAGATGCAACCATATTTATACTATGCGTTGTACCAGAAGTTAGAATAATTTCATAGGCATTTTTTGCATTAAAATGATGTTGAATTTTAATACGTGCTTCTTCATATTTATCAGTTGCTTCTTGACTTAAAGTATGTACACCTCTATGAATGTTTGCATTATAATTGCTGTAATAATCTACAATTGCATCAATTACAATTTGCGGAGTTTGTGAAGTAGCAGCATTATCAAAATACACCAAAGGTTTACCATGAACTGTTCTTTTTAGAATAGGAAAGTCTTCACGAATTTTATCAACATTTATCATACAAATCAATTTAAAGTACAAAGATAACCGTTGATTTTTTAAACTTCGAAAAATGACAAGATGAATTTTTTATTTATACTACTTTAGAAACTAACTTTACTAAAAAACCAACCCCATTTTGAATACTTGAAATAGCTGAAGCCTTTTCATTGTTTGTTAATGAAGCATTATTTATTTGTTTTAATACCTCTAAAGCATCTGTATTACTAATTTTACTTTCTGTTATAAATGTATCTATGTCAGATGTTTTTAAACTAGTTAAACCCGCTAATTGACTTTTAAATTCTGAATCTGTTTGTGAAGCAGCTTTGTTTGCTAATGCACTCCAATCTATATCACTCATAATTGCTATTTTATTAGTTTTTCAATTTTCAATAACTTGCTCATTCCCAAGCCAGTTTTATTTAACAAGCTATCAATTTTGTTTTCTACTTGTTTAAAATTTAATCTATTACCAGTTAATTGATTGATTTCTGCCAATGCGTTTTTTTCTGCATTATTCTCTTTTATTGCAGAATTTATTAAATTTTGTAAAGCAGAAGTTGCTTTACTGTAAGAAATGAAATTGGTATTTAAACCAGTTACTATTTTTTGTTGTTGATGTAGAAGTAAATCTTGTAAAGAATCTCTTTTTCTATTTATTACAGGGATTATCGCTTCAATAATATTCGGTAATTCTTTTTTATAATCTAAATTTTGAGGTAATAACTTTTGATATTTCTTAATAACAGCAGGCGTATATTTACTCGTAATAAAAGTGTTTAAACGTGCTCTTTTTTCGTTGAATAATTGATTTACTAAAGAAATGTTTAGTTGATGCATAGCATCACCTTCATTAATAACATCTTTGGTAAGTGTAGCTGTAGAATTGGGAATGCTAGCGCATGATAAAAAAGAAATTACTACAAGAATTAATAGTGTTTTTTTATACATTAGTTGTAGAATTTGGAGTTATAAAGATGCTTTTTATTTTATCGATGATTCCTTGTAAAATACTAAAAATTGCATCCGAAGAAAAACCTCCAACTAAAGCAAGAATACTTTTGTTAAATAAGTTAATTTGTTCCGCATCTTTTGTGTAAAAAGAAATAATTTCAGACATAATTAAACCAGCAATAATTCCTAAAATAATCTGTGATAAATAGCCAATAGAATTTTCTGGAATTAGAGAACCTTTTTTTAAAGAGATACTTACTTCTTTCAACAGAAAAAATAAAACACCCAAACCAGCAACAGAACTTAAATAGATGATGTTTAGTAATAACGGAATTCCGCTATTTTCCATCATTCCTTTATCTAAAGAATCATTGTTTACCTCTGGAGACATTCCTGAAACTACATAAGCAATTAAAAAAAAGATAGCCAACAAGACTAAATTTCTTAATAAAGGAAGCTTTCTAAAAATTGATTTGCCATCACTCTCTTGATTTAGTTTTTTGGTAAATTGTATAGACTTGGGTGTTGCAGGAGCTACGTTTTTACATAAAAGATTATGAGCATTTATTAAATCATCTACATTACTATTTTGAATTAAAGCATTTACATCTGTATTTACAATAATTCCGTTGAAAACCGCAAAAGAAAGCATACTGTTGATTTCTCTACTTAATTCAGCAATTACATCTTCAGAAATTCCTGGCACAACTTGTTTTATTGTTGGTTTTTTGATTGTTTTGGCAGTAACATTTGTTTTTGGTGTTGATTCGCTCATAATTTTTAACTATAATAATTATATGCTAAAATTAATAAAATCAATAAGTTATAGTTTATATGGAAACACCTTATTTTAAATTCAAGTATTTCCACGGATAGAAAACATTGCAGTTTTATTGCTTATTTTTACATCATTAAATTTTATAATTAATGAAGATTTTAAAAAGAACATTCCTTTTTTTTGCAGTTACTATTACACTAGCAGTTATTTATAATTATCCAAAATTGAATATTCTGTCTGGTTATTCAGCAAAAAACACAGCTTCTTCTATTTTTTTAGGTGAAAGAACTTTGCAGTTTACAGATCAAACAGACAATAATTTTTCACCTGTAAACCTCGCTACAGATAAAGTTGATTTAAAGAATGAATTTGCAAGCTCTTCAGCTTTTGGTTTGTTAACTAGAAAAGCTATTTATAGAGAAGGTTTAGGTACTGTTTTAACTTTAGAAGACAGTGATGAAACTGCAAGTTATTTAATTCCAAAAAGAACAAAACCAGATAATATTACACCTTTTCCATTTGGAAATGGACCGCAAAAAGACACTGTTTTTGCAAATGTAAATTATAATAAACTGAATGAAACGGTAAGTTCTATCTTCGGAAAAGATAAAACTAGAGCCGTTGTAGTAATTTATAAAGATCAAATTATATCAGAAAAATATGATAATGGTTTTCATAAAAATTCTAGAATTTTAGGTTGGTCTATGACTAAAAGTATTATGAGCACTGTTTTTGGTGTTTTACAGCATCAAAATAAAATAAATATACAAGACAAAGCACCAATTGATTCTTGGCAAAATGATACACGAAAAGACATTACTATCAATAACTTACTACAAATGAACTCGGGTTTAGAATGGGATGAAAACTATGATGAAATATCTGACGCAACAAAAATGTTGTTTTTAGAACGCGATATGACCAAAATGCAAGAAGAAAAGCAGTTGGTTGGTTCGCCAAATAATAGTTGGAATTATTCTTCTGGGACTTCTAATTTATTATCAAAAATTGCAAGAAAACAATTTATCTCGCATCAAGAATATTTAGATTTTTGGTATACAGATTTTATAGATAAAATAGGTATGAATTCTATGATTGTAGAAACTGATTTGGCAGGAAACTATGTTGCTTCTTCGTATGCTTGGGCAACCGCTAGAGATTGGGGTAAATTTGGGCTATTATACTTACATAATGGTCAATGGAACGGAGAACAGTTATTCACAAAAAAATGGGTAGATTATGTTACAACACCAACCAAAGGTTCTAAAGGA
This sequence comes from Polaribacter sp., assembly GCF_036480315.1. Taxonomy (GTDB): domain Bacteria; phylum Bacteroidota; class Bacteroidia; order Flavobacteriales; family Flavobacteriaceae; genus Polaribacter. The sequence continues at coordinate 52,413 of NZ_JAZGGG010000058.1, read as the reverse complement.
ACTTATGGTGCACAGTTTTGGTTAAATGCAGAAAAGCAATTTAAAGACGTGCCAAAAAACATGTATTTTGCGGATGGTTATCAAGGTCAGCGAGTATATGTTTTTCCAGATCAAGATTTAGTACTTGTACGTTTTGGATTGACAAATTTTGATGAAAATGAGTTTTTAAAAAGAATTTTGAAGTCTATAAAATAAAATACATTTTAAAAAATGTAACAACCTATAAATTTTTATTACCTAATAGACAAATAGCTTTATTTACAACAAAGATAATGTCAAGACGAAACCTATATAAACCAATAAAAACAACTTTTTAGAAATATCTAAAAGAAGAATTTTTATTGGTTTATTTTAGACGCTTCTTATGTTTTTATTTTCTACTTTTTTCTTCAATTATTTAGAAAATCAATTATTCTTTTTGATGCTTTACTAAATGATTATGAGTTATTTATTTTCACTGAAGAAACTAATCAGTTTTATAATTTTTTATTCGCTTTTATAGCTGTGTACTATGTATTTTCTATTGTTTCAACCTTCTATTTGGATGTATCAAAGAAATTTTTTCAGACATAATTAAACCAGCAATAATTTCTATAATAATCTGTGATAAATAGTCAATAGAATTCTCTGGAATTAGAGAACCTTTTTTTAAAGAGATACTTACTTCTTTCAACAGAAAAAATAAAACACCAAAACCAGCTACAGAACTTAAATATGTAATATTTAAAAGTAATGGTAAGCCACTATTATTCATAATTCCTTCGTCTAAAGAATTGTTATTTACATCTGCAGGCATACCCGTAGCTATAAATCAATTAAAAAAATAAGATTTCAAAAAAAAGGTTTTTTACTATTCTCTTGATGTAATTTTTTAGTATATAAAATAGATTTTGGCGTTGCAGGAGCAACTTTTTTGCAGAGTAAATTATGTGCGTTTATTAAATCGTCTATTATGCTATTTTGTATAAGTGCATTTACTTCTGTATTTACAGTAACTCCGTTTTAAATAGCAAACGAAAGCATATTGTTAATTTCTTTACTTAATTCAGAAATTACATCTTCAGAAATACCAGGAGTTAACTTTTTTAGGAACAACTTTTTTCGAAGTTGGTTTTTCTGTTGAAGTAGAAACAGGTTTTGGAGGAACTACATTGCTGTTTTAATTATCATTAGATTCTCTTTAATTGTTTTGAATGATAAAATTAAAGAATAGCAACCTTTTAAAATTAGGGATAAGTACCCTTTTTCTATTTAACGGTTTTATACGAATGAAAAAACCACGCAAATTGCGTGGTTTCTTAATAATAATTAAAAGGAAAATTATTTCTTCCCTTTCAATAAACTTAAAGCTATAGCAGCAATACCAATAGCCATTGTAATGTAAGAATTTGTATTGTCTTGTGCTTTTACTAATGCGATATCACCAATAGAAACTTGTGCTTCTGGTTGTATCATAGTGTAAATTCCGTAACCAAGAATAATAATTCCAGCTACTAATAAAATTGTTTGAATAGATTTGTTCATCATTTTTTGTTTTTATAAATATATATAAAAAGAAATAAACTTACAAATCGAAACCAATATCAACACCTAATTTCTGGGCAATTAATTTGGTAATACGTTGTTTTACTTCTGGTATTTTTACACTTTCTAAAACGGTATTTGCAAAAGCAAACATTAATAAAGCTTTTCCTTCTTTTTTTGGAATACCACGTTGTTGCATATAAAACAAAGCATCTTCATCTAGTTGACCAATAGTACAACCGTGAGAACATTTTACATCATCTGCAAAAATTTCTAATTGAGGTTTTGCATTAATCGTTGCTTTGTCACTTAATAAAATATTATTATTTTGTTGATAAGCATTTGTTTTTTGAGCTTCTTTGTTTACAATTACTTTACCATTAAAAACGGATGTAGAACGTTCATCATAGATTCCTTTATAATCTTGATGACTTTCGCAATTTGGGGCTATATGATGCACCAAAGTATGATGATCTATATGTTGCTTTCCTTCACTAATTGTAATTCCTTTTAAGATAGAATCTATGTATTCTCCTTTTTGATAAAAGTTTAAATTATTTCTGGTGATATTTCCTCCAAAAGAAAAAGTATGCACAGAAACAACACCATTAGATTTTTGCTCAACAAAAGTATTGTCTACTAGAGAGGCATTATTATCATCATTCTGAATCTTATAATAATCTACAAAAGCTCTTTTATCAGCATAGATTTCTGTAACCGAATTTGTTAAAACAGGGTTTGAAGTTAAACTTTGGTGACGTTCAATAATTTGAACATGAGAATTTTCTTCTACAACAACTAAACTTCTTGGCTGTAACATAGTTGCAGCTTCAGAACCTGTTGTAAAATGGATAATTTGTATTGGTTTTTGAACTTCAATATTCTTTGGAATATGAATAAATGCGCCTTCTGAAGCAAAAGCCGTGTTTAATGAAGTTAAATTGTCTTGTTTAGCTATTTTATTGAAATAAGCGTCAATAACTGCTTTGTATTTTGGCATAGATAATGCGGCAGACATTAAGCAGACGTCTATTGTATCGTGTGTAGTTTCAGACAAAAATGAGCTGTACTTACCATCAATAAAAACAAGTTTATAACTGTCTATATCATGTATAAAGTATTTTTTTACATCAGCTAACTCTACTGCGGTTTCTTTGTTAGGAAAAATACTATAGTCTTGCTTTAAAACCGAGTTTAAAGAAGTGTATTTCCAAGCTTCCAATTTTTTAGTAGGAAACCCTAGTTCTTCGAAATTCTTAAGCGCTTTTGAACGAATTTCATGTACATCAGAATTAATGTCTACACGATTTTCAAAGGCTACGTATGATGATACTATTTTATCTTTTAATTCCATTATATAATGGTTTTGTTTAATAATTATATACTATTTCTGGCTCGTTAAATTTAGAGAACTGTTGTTCTTCTATAGCGCCTTCTTTATTTCCGTTTTCTAAAACACTTTTTAAAGTGGTTGCAATTTCAAAAGCTAATAAAGGCGGAACTGCATTACCAATTTGTTGATATTGGCTCAATCCTTTTTCCCAACTCATTTTTGTGCGCATTCCTTTAAAGATAAAATTATCTGGAAAAGATTGTAATCTTGCGCCTTCTCTTGCCGTAAAATTTCTGTCTAACTTTGGGTGAATAAAATTACTCTGAAATGAAGCTGCAATTGTTGGCGCAGGTTTATCTCCGTATAATCTTTGGTTATTCTGACTGAATTTTACCGTTGATTTTTTTGAAGGATCTCCTCTTTGAACTGATCCATGAGTTTCCCAAACATCTAATAAACCTTGTCCGTTTTTAATGGCTTTAAAGCGGTTTATTACTCTTTGAGTGTGTCTCATAGCAATATGATTCTTCACACTTTTAGAGTTCTTTCTCATAAACTCTTGATATGTGTTTTGAATTTTTTTTGTGTATTTCTGACTTTCTGTACCTTCCGCAGCATGAATGGTTGGTAAGTCTGAAATTGCTTCGTTTACTGTAACTTCTTTTGCGTATTTTTTTAGAGGAAATTCAGGAGTTAAACCTAAATCTTTTCTTATTCCTATAACAATTACTCTTTGTCTAGATTGCGGAACTCCGTAATCTGAAGCTTTTAAAACTTGATATTTTACTTCGTAACCAAATTCACCTGCTTTTTCAAATTCACCAACAATTTGTTTGATAACTTCTCCAGATTTCATCGATAATAAACCTTTTACGTTTTCCATAACAAATGATTTTGGGTTGTACCAATCAATCACTTTGACAAATTCATAAAACAGTTTATTTCTTGGGTCGTCTGCTACAGTATTTCTCCTTTTGTTGGCTAAACTAAATCCTTGACAAGGCGGCCCACCAATTACAACATCTATTTCTGTATTAATACTCGCTTCAAAATCTTCTTTTTTTATGGCAGATAAATCACCACAAATAAAAGGAGTTTCAGGAAAATTAGCGGTAAATGTTTTTTCACAATTTTCATCTATATCAGATGCTAAAACAGCATTAAAACCTGCCCATTTAAAACCTAATGAAACACCTCCACAACCAGAAAATAAATCTATTGTATTCAATTTTTAAAACTTTCTAATTAAACAAGTTCTTGTTTAATCCAATCATATCCTTTTGCTTCTAACTCTAAAGCTAAAGAAGCATCGCCACTTTTCACGATTTTTCCATCGTATAAAACGTGTACAAAATCTGGTACGATATAATCTAATAAACGTTGGTAATGCGTAATTACAATTACTGCATTGTCTTTAGATTTTAATTTATTTACTCCATTTGCAACAATACGCAAAGCATCAATATCTAAACCAGAATCAGTTTCATCTAAGAGGGCTAATTTTGGCTCTAACATTGCCATTTGAAAAATTTCGTTACGTTTCTTTTCTCCACCAGAAAAACCTTCGTTTAAAGAACGAGATAAGAATTTACGATCTATTTCTAATAATTCAGATTTCTCACGAATCATTTTTAACATGTCTTTAGCTGGCATGTCTTCTAAACCTTTTGCTTTACGAGTTTCATTAATAGCCGTTTTAATAAAATTGGTTACAGAAACTCCAGGAATTTCTACTGGATATTGAAAAGATAAAAACACACCGTTATGAGCTCTTTCTTCTGGTGCTAATTCGCTAATATCTTCACCATTTAATTCAATAGTTCCGTCTGTAACTTCATAATCTTCTTTACCAGCAATAATATTAGCCAAAGTACTTTTCCCTGCACCGTTTGGCCCCATAATTGCGTGTACTTCACCTGCTTTTACTTCTAAATTCAATCCTTTTAAGATTGATTTATCGTCTATACTTGCTTGTAAGTTTTCTATTTTTAACATTGTAATATTGGTTTAAAGTCTAAAAGACCAAAGTCTAAAGGTGTGGAGACACAAAAGACAAAAGTCATTGACCTGATACATTTTTATTTTTTTAAATATTTTATTAATCCTCCTATCAGTTTAGATATTTCTACAACTTTATTTTTTAGTTGAATAAAATCTTCATCATTTATATATTTTAAATCGTTTGCTAAATATAGTTGCGATCTAACTTCACCTGCTGAAGTTTTAGCAACGTATAAAAAAAAATGCTATAAATAAGTTTGTTTAAAACTCTAGCTCTTTTCCAACTTTCTATTTCTTCAAAAGATTTAAAGTTCATAATTTTATTTTCCACCTTTTTAACACACAGACTTTATGACATCAGACTTTTGATTATTTTTTAGTCAATAATTCTTCTAATTTCTTGAAAGCTATTGGTGAATGTTGAATAATAACTTCTGCATTTTTCTCTATAGCAAAAGCTTCAAATTTATTCATACTTTCTAAAGTTTTTTCTACATCATAGTTAAATGATGGAATTCCTTTACTTGTTCTATTCTCTTCAAAGTGATATAAATCTCCTGTTAATAAAACAGGTTTTTCTAAACCTGCAACCTCAACATATAAAACTTGATGTCCAATTGTATGACCTGGCATATATTTGATAACAACAGAGCCATCACCAAAAACATCATAATCACCATTTATTTTCTGAACATTTTTTAATGCTTCTAAAGCTGGGTTTTTAAATTGAGCAGAATCTCCAACAACAGAGTTAAATTCATTTTCTTGAACAAGCCACTTTGCACTTCCCATTAAATTTGCATGACCTGTATGGTCGAAATGCGAATGAGACATTGCAAAATAGTTGAAATCTTCAATTTTAAAACCAATTGTTTTTAATTGATTGGCTAAAGAATCTGGTCTTTGTATTCTATAAACACCGCTTGGATCATTATATGGTTCTGGAATCACCAAATTTTCTGGTAAACCAGCATCCCACATTAAATTTCCTTTTGGATGAGAAATTACATAATATGCATCTGTAAATTGTTTTTGCTGACCAGTATAAGTAGTATCTTGAGAGAAAACTTCTAATTTTTTTACTAAAATAGAACCACCAACTAATTGAAATAACTTTACTTCTGGTTTAGCAATTGCTTCAGCTTTTTTTTCTGATTTTTTACAACCAACAATGCTAATTGCTATAAAAAATATAGTAAAAAGTCTTAAAGTCGAAAGACCAAAGTCTTGTTTTTTAATTGATAAATGTTTTTTCATATAAAATCCACTATTTTTATTTTCTATTTTTAACATCCAGTCTTTAGACTTTATGACATTATACTTTAGACTATTTTTTTAACCTACAGAACCTTCTAAACTAATTTCCAATAATTTTTGAGCTTCCACAGCAAATTCCATTGGCAATTTATTTAAAACCTCTTTACTAAATCCGTTTATAATTAATGCAATTGCTTTTTCGGTATCTATACCACGTTGGTTACAGTAAAATAATTGTTCTTCACCAATTTTACTTGTAGTTGCTTCGTGTTCTATTTGTGCCGATTTATTTTTAGCTTCTATATAAGGAAATGTGTGTGCTCCACATGCATTACCCATTAATAGAGAATCACATTGAGAAAAATTACGTGCATTTTCTGCTCTTGCTCCAATATGTACCAAACCTCTATATGAGTTTTGAGAATGACCTGCTGAAATTCCTTTAGAAATAATGGTAGACTTGGTGTTTTTTCCCAAGTGAATCATTTTTGTTCCGGTATCTGCTTGCTGATAATTATTTGTTACTGCAATTGAATAAAATTCACCTACAGAATTGTTTCCTTTTAAAATACAAGAAGGATATTTCCAAGTGACTGCAGAACCAGTTTCTACTTGTGTCCAAGAAATTTTCGCATTGGTTTCGCAAATACCTCTTTTGGTTACAAAATTGTAAACTCCACCTTTTCCTTCTTTATTTCCAGGATACCAGTTTTGTACAGTAGAATATTTAATTTCTGCATCGTCCATTGCAATTAACTCTACAACAGCTGCGTGTAATTGATTTTCATCTCTACTTGGTGCTGTACAACCTTCTAGATAAGAAACATAACTTCCTGCATCTGCAACAACTAAAGTTCTTTCAAATTGCCCTGTTCCACCTTCATTAATTCTGAAGTATGTAGATAATTCCATCGGACAACGAACTCCTTTTGGGATGTAACAAAAAGATCCATCAGAAAAAACTGCTGAATTTAACGCTGCATAAAAGTTGTCTGTAGTTGGTACAACAGTTCCTAAATACTTTCTTACCAATTCTGGATGTTCTTGAATTGCTTCTGAAATAGGCATAAAAATAATACCTTTTTCACCTAATGTTTTCTTAAAAGTAGTTGCTACGGAAACTGAATCTATTACAATATCTACAGCAACATTTGCTATTTTTTTTTGTTCATCTAAAGAAATTCCTAAACGTTTAAAAGTGTCTAACAATTCTGGATCAACTTCATCTAAAGAATTTAATTTTGGTTTAGATTTTGGTGCAGAATAATAAGCTATTGCTTGAAAGTCAGGTTTTTCATAATTAACATTTGCCCAATCTGGCTCTTCCATCTGTTTCCAAACTTTAAAAGCTTCTAATCGCCAATCTGTCATCCATTCTGGCTCATTTTTCTTTTTAGAGATTGCACGAACAACGTCTTCATTTAATCCTACAGGAAATGTATCACTTTCTATATCTGTATAAAAACCGTATTTATATTCTTGGGTTTCTAATTCTTTTTCTAAATCGTCTTCTGTATACTTTGACATCTTTTTCTAATTTTAAAGTGAAAATGATTCACCACAACCACAAGTTCTATTTGCGTTTGGGTTATTAAAAACAAATCCTTTCCCGTTTAAACCTCCAGAATACTCTAGAGTAGTTCCTACTAAATATAAAAAGCTTTTTTTGTCTACAATGATTTTTACATCATTCTCTTCAAAAACTTTATCGTTTTCTTCTTTTTTATTATCAAAAGTTAAATCATAAGATAAACCTGAACAACCACCACTTTTTACGCCAACTCTCACAAAATCGGTTACTGCGTTAAAGCCGTCATCTGTCATTAATTCTATGACTTTCTTTTTTGCTGTGTCTGAAACTTTTATCATAATTTTAAATAGATTAAATCTAAATTGGGTGCAAATATACAATATAAGTCGCAGAATAACACAGAACTTTCATTAGGAAAGGTAATGTGTTAATTGGTCTTATTGATGTTACTTGCTTTAAAGAAAGTAAAATTTAATTCTTAATAATTTTCTTGTGAAGATTTCCGAGGTTGGTAATAACTTTTACAAAGTAAATGCCTGAATTTAATTGAGTTAAATCTATTTCAGAAATAGATGATTTAAGAATTTCTTTCCCTATAGTATTGTAAATAATTGCCTCTTTTACAATTACATTGTTAGATGCTTTAATGTTTAAAACATCAGTAATAGGATTTGGAAATAAAGAGATGTTCTTTTCCACAATGTTTAACTTGTTTAAACCTAGCGTTACAGTATTGTTTCTTGAAATTAAATGAAAATCAGGATCTAATTCTACAGAGCTTACTGTAAAAGAAACCGTTTCAGTAAAAGTTTGGGCATTATTAATGTTATTTAAAACAAGATCTAGAATTTCTCCATTTGTTCCTGTTAAATGAATGGGTACATTGGCTTCAAAAAAAGAGACTGAACTATCACTTTGGGTTTGGTTTAATGTAACTGTCACTTTATCTGCTTCTGGTTGGTTCCACTCTAAAGCATAAGTTGGGTAACCTTGATTGTAGATCCAATCATTAAAAAATTCTTCTAAATCTAAACCGCTAGCTGTTTCTAAATGCGTAATTAAATCTGGTGTTTTAGCATATTTATAGGCTAAATTAGGGTCTGTTATGTAATTTTTTATAGCGCTAAAAAAGTTTGTTTCTCCTAATTTTTTGCGCAACATATGTAAAACCATTGCGCCTTTATTGTAACTTAATCTGCTACTAAAAATTCTACCAACACTTGTTGTGTCTGCATCAGAAAGATAAACGGCTCCGTTAGTAACAGAAGTTATTGAGTTATTGTTAGTACCTCTCCAGTTTTTATAGGCTGCTTCACCATCTAATTTTTCTACGGTTAAACCTGTAAGAAAAGTTGCAAAACCTTCATTTAACCATATATCTTTCCAACTTCCGCAAGTAATTTTATTTCCAAACCATTGATGTGCTAGTTCATGTGCAATTAAATTTCTATTAAAACTTCCCATAAAGGAAACAGTGGTATGTTCCATTCCGCCACCCCAACCAAATTGGGCGTGACCATATTTTTCATTTTCAAAAGGATAATTGCCAAATTTATCTATAAAATTATTCATAATATCTACCGTAACACCAGTACTATTTTGAGCACTAGTTAGACTTTCTGGATATACATAATTTACAATTGGAAAAGGATTTCCGTTATTAGGAACTGTATGAGAATAGGTAGCATAATTAGTAACTGCAATAGCAATTAAATAAGCAGGAATTGGGTATTGATGTTTAAAATGTGTTGTCTTTTGTCCAGCATTTATAATGGCACTTTGTTCTAATCCATTTGAAACAGAAGCATATAGTTCTGGTGCAGTAATATAAACATCAATTTTATCAATTTTATCATTTAAATCTTGTTTACAAGGCCACCAACCTAAAGCACCATATGGTTCTGAAAGTGTCCAAAGAACTGGTGTTCCATCGTGTGTATTTACTTCAAAAGAACCAAAACCATTACTCGTTGGGTTTCCACTATATTCTATACTAACAGATGTTGAGCTATTTGTAGATAATGTGTTTTCAAGTGTAATTACCAACTCATCATTTGCATTTTGAGAAAAAGATAAATTGTTTCCGTTTTGTAAAACATTTGAAACCGTCATATTATCATCTAAATCGAATGTAACTGTAGTTAATTCTTCTTTAGCGGTAAAAGTTGTAGTAACTTTTCCTGTAATACTTGCTACTGCAGGATCTACAGTAAACTCTAACTTATGATATGTAATGTCGTAATTTGAAGTATTAGGATTTGCTCTAAAATGAATTTTATTTGATGCAGACTTTGCTTCAGCTTCAGCTATTTTTACTATTTCTTGTGCTGTAGTATTTGTAATAGCAATTGTAATAAAGAAAAGAAGGAGTTTAAAACGAATCATAACAAGTAATTATTAGATTATAAATGTACTTCTTTTTTTACAATGAAATTTTTAGATACTGTTAAGAATTGTGTTTTCTAATTATAAAAAAACCTTTGCTAAAGTCGCTTATAAGAATATTTCCGCTAGGTGAAAATGGATAAACACTCCAAGTTCCATTTTTTTCTTGATTGTCATTTTCTGGATATGTATCAAAAAAACCAACTTCAAAAATATTTTTATTTTCTACATCAGAAATTTCTAAAACTCTTACACCAGCAGTTGTATTTGCTTGGTAATATAAATTACCTTTTAAGTAACCATTTAAATCTATTGCAGCCGTATTTCCTTCAAAATCGAAATGATGTACAGGGTTGTCTAAATCTGTAAAATCGAAAACAATAGTTCTTGTGTTTATGGCTGAATTTTGTTCATCTTGCTCATCACCAATAATAAAATATTTAAAGTCTTCTGTAAAAGAACCTTTTGTTGTTTTACCAATATCTGTATAGTTTACAGTAGCTATTTCAATAGGATTCATTTTATCTGTAACATCTAAAATAACAAGGTTGTTTTCATTACTACCAATAAAAATTTCTTTATCTAAATGGTCTTCATCTGGGCCAGTATAAGTAATAACTTCTGCATCATTAGAATATGTGTCTTTTATATAATTACCGACTTCTGCTGCTGTAAATGCTTTATTAATATCCAAAAAAACAGGACTACCGTTACCTCTGTTAGAACCAAGAATATAAGCAATACCCGTTTCATTGTTTATAGTAATATTTCTTGCAGTACTAACTAAAGAACTTTTTGAACTACTTGCAAATTCTACAGGAGTTTCAATAACATCTTTAAGTTCATTTAAGTTAAAGATTTGAATTCCATTACCCGCAGCTTCACTTGTAACATAAGCGAAAGAGTTAAAAACTTTTACATCTCTTATAGCATTATTTTCTATTTCAGCTTTTAAAGTACCAATAATTTCTGCTTTAGCAGGGTTTGTAATGTCTATAAAAGTAATTCCTTTATTTGTACCCATTAGAGCATATTCTACATTTGTTGCAGGATCTATCCATCCCCAACAATTACGACCAATTGTGTCTGGACCACCAATGTCTTCTAAAGAAATATAAGTTAGTAAATCATAATCATTACAAGGGTATTCTCCTGCAAAACCATTTTCGCATTTTGCAATAGGATTTATAATGATTTGTTTATTTGTTTCAAAAACATCTTTTTTGTCGCAACTAATTGCAATTAGAAATAAAACTAGTAAACTTTTTTTAATCATTTTCATTTTTTTTGGAAACTATAAAGCTGTCAATTATATAACGTAATTCTTCTTTTTTAGTATTTTGAAACTATATAATCATCAAAAGTAAGATTTATATGTCAATATTTTAGAATGTAACTATCTTTGCAAAATGTTAGAAGATAAAAATACACAAAAAACATCGTTGGCTGAACTTGGTGAGTTTGGTTTAATAAACCATATTACAAAATATTTTAAAGTAGAAAATTCATCAACAGTTAAATCTATTGGAGATGATGCTGCGGTTTTAGATGCATCTAAAAAGCAGACGTTAGTTACAACAGATTTGTTAATAGAAGGCGTACATTTCGATTTGAGTTATATGCCGCTAAAACATTTAGGATACAAAGCTGTAATGGTAAATCTTTCTGATGTGTATGCTATGAATGGTGTTGCAGAACAAATTACGGTTTCTATTGCAGTTTCTAACCGTTTTACTTTAGAAGCAATTGAAGAATTGTATGCAGGAATTCAGTTAGCTTGCCAAACGTATAATGTCGATTTAATTGGTGGAGATACAACGTCGTCTACCAAAGGTATTTTGATTTCTGTAACCGCAATTGGTAAAGCAGAAAAAGAAGATGTTGTATATAGAAGTGGCGCAAAGGAAACCGATTTAATTGTGGTTACTGGAGATTTAGGTGCTGCATATTTGGGTCTACAGGTTTTAGAAAGAGAGAAACAAGTTTTTAAGGTAGATCCAAACAACCAACCAGATTTAGACAATTACACTTATTTAATACAACGTCAATTAAAACCGGAAGCACGTAAAGATATTGCTGGTATCTTAAAAGAGTTGAATATTAAGCCAACTTCTATGATTGATATTTCTGATGGACTTTCTTCAGAAGTTATGCACATTTGCTCACAATCTAAAGTAGGTTGTAAAATTTACGAAGACAAATTACCATTAGATCCTCAAGTAATTTCTACTTGTGAAGAATTTGAGCTAGATTCTACGATGATTGCTTTAAGTGGTGGTGAAGATTACGAATTATTATTTACGGTACCAATTGCAGATTTTGATAACATAAAAACAAATCCTAATTTTTCTATTATTGGTCATATAACGGCAGAAAACCAAGGTTTAAATCTAGTTACAAGAGCTAGTCAAGAAATTGAATTGAAAGCTCAAGGATGGAATTTCTTAAAAAGTGAGTAGAAAATTAAGAATAAAGAAAAATCCGAAGTAAAATTTTTACTTCGGATTTTTTTATGAAATAACTTTGTTGAGGTTATTTAACTTTAAACTCACTTTTAGAATCACCAATTTTTACAGTATATTTTCCTTTTGGTAAATAGTAAATTCCGTTTTTAGCTTCTTTTAAATCAGCTTTTTTATTTACTTTTTCATACCATTTTTTTCCTTTTTTAGAGAAAGAAACATCAAATTTTAATTCATTAAAACCTTTATTTGCATCAACAGGAATAGAGTTCACTTTTACATCTTCATTATAAATATCTACAGATACTTTTTTTTCTGAATTCACATAAAAAGGAATTTTAACTTCTGGTGTATTTGCTTTTCTCCATTGATTCCAAGAGCGTCCCCAGTTTTTACTTTTTCGAATGTTATTTATCGCAAAAATATGTGTTGGTTTTGCTAAAACTTCTGCATTCATGTTTTGAAGTGGCGCAATGTTTGTTTTATACAAACTTCTTCCGTGTGTTCCAACAATTAAATCTTTTGCTTTTGATTGAATTACCAAATCATGCACAGCTACGTTTGGCAAATTATTACTAAATGCTTCCCAAGAAACTCCCTGATTAAAAGAAACATACAAACCATTATCTGTACCAACATATAATAGGTTTTCATTGTCATAATCTTCTTTTATTACATTTACTGAAGACGTTGGAATGTTATTACTGATATTTTTCCAAGTTTGGCCATAATCATCTGAGACATAAACATAAGGTGTAAAATTATCAAAACGATATCCGTTTAAAGTTGCATAAACTCTTTCTTTTTTAAATTTTGATGCAATTACTCTAGAAACCCATAAATTCTGTGGAAGATTGTTAGAAATACGTGTCCAACTTCCTCCACCATTTTTCGTTACATTGATGTATCCATCATCTGAACCCACATAAATCAATCCGAATTGAAACGGGCTTTCAGAAATTGAAGTTAATGTTCCATAAGCAACATTTCCTTTTTTTCCACCAGTTGTTAAATCATCAGAAATCGTTTCCCAATCATCACCTTTATTTAAAGAACGGTGCAATTTATTTCCTCCTAAATATAAAATATCTTGGTTGTGTTTTGATAAATGAATTGGTGTTTGCCAATTAAAACGATAAGGATTTTCGCCTAAAGTATGTTTTGGTTGAATGTATTCATTTTTACCGGTTTCTCTATTAATTCTAAAGTAATTCCCAAATTGATAACCAGTATATACAATGTTCTGGTTTCTGTCATCTACCTGAATTTGCATTCCATCTCCACCCATAATAGATTCATACGGGTTTTGACCAGATTGTTTCCAATATTTATCAACTCTGGCATTATTATCTGCAACCCAAACGCCATTATCTTGCAAACCACCATACACTTTGTAATTTTTCTGATTGTCTGCATAGACAGCATAAAATTGCCCAACTGCAGGGTCATTTAGCTTAATCCAATTTTCACCATCGTCATAAGAAAGGTTTAAACCACCATCATTTCCATTTAAAATATGACCCGACTTCTTTGGGTTTACCCACAATGCTTGATGATCTGAATGTACATTTTCTTTACTTATAGATGTAAAGTTTTTTCCTCCATCTTTCGATTTAATAATAGGAACTCCCATAACATAAATTCCGTTTTCATCTTGTAAATCAACTCTAATTTCTCCAAAATAATATCCGTAAGAACTATAAACACCATCTAAAAAACTATCATGTGTTTTATTCCAAGACTCACCACCATTTGTCGTTTTAAAAACTTCAGCACCTATAACTTGTGTATCAAATAACATTGAGTTTGCATCTTCTAAATAACTTGCTAAATCAATTGGTTTTACAGAACCAACACGTACCATTTGTTTTACATTTTCTGCTCTGTATTTTTCTTGAAATCCATTATTTTTTAAATAAGTATTTAGTTTTTTATCTGATAAACTCAAAAAATCAGAAGAAGACATCGATTTAAAATCTTCTTTAACTAATTCGTCAGAAGGTTTTTTGTTTTTTCCTTTAGGTCTTCTAAATTGACTATCATGTAAAGCATACACGGTATTTTCATTAAAAACTGCTAAACCAATTCTACCAACTCCATCTCCTGTTGGGAAACCACTTTTGTCAGCAATTTTTTTCCAAGAACTACCTGCGTCTATACTTTTATAAATTGCAGATTTGTTTCCATCACCATCAAAATTCCAAGCTTTTCTATTTCTTTCCCAAGAAGCAGCGTACATTACATTAAAATTTTCAGGAGCAACAGCAACATCAATAATTCCTGTAGCATCATTAATAAATAAAGTTTTTCTCCAAGACTTTCCTCCATTAATCGTTTTAAAAATACCACGTTCATAATTTTTTGAATATAAATGACCAATAACACCTACAATTACTTCATCTGTATTATTTGGGTTTATTAAAATTCTACTCACATGATGAGAATCGAACAAGCCAACATACTCCCAAGTTTCTCCTTTATTTGTAGATTTTAAGATTCCAATTCCTGCATAAGAAGAACGCGAAGAGTTTTTTTCACCAGTTCCAACCCAAATAGTTCCTGATTTCCAATCTACAGCAATATCACCAATATTTTGAGTTGGAGAATTGTCTAAAATAGGCGTAAAAGTTGTTCCGTTATTATTTGTGTACCAAAGACCACCAGAAGCATAACCTACATAAAATTCTGTTGTATTATTTGGATTTACTGCAACATCTGCAACACGACCACTCATTACTGTTGGACCAATATTGGTGAATTCAATGTTTTTTACAATTGAATTTTTTGCAAGATTTTCTTTCTCAGTTAGAGATTTTTGAATTGTATTTGATGTTGTTACTGTCTGTTGTGCAAAAGAAATTGCTGTTAAAAAGCAAAATATTACACTTAAAATTGTTGATAACCTTTTCATTATTTGGTTTGGTTTAGAAACCTTGAAATTACTGTTTGTATTAGCAATTTCAAAAACTTTAACATAAAAACTACGAATCTTTTAAAACGAAAGTTATTAACAAAATAAAACAAAACTCATAATAAATAATTAAATTACAGTCTATTAACTAATTAAAAATCAAAAAATGTAATTAATTATCAGTTTATTAAGTGGTGCATTAGGTGGAAACGTTGCTGGAAAGTTATTGAGTAAATATTCTATGGGACCTTTATGGAACTCTGTTGTTGGTATTCTTGGTGGTGGGCTTGGTAGCCAACTTTTAGGAATGTTAGGAATGGATTTAGGTGGTGCAGAAATGAATTTAATGAATATACTTGGTAACGTTGCTGAAGGTGGTGTTGGTGGTGGAGTTTTAATGGCAATTATAGGTGTTGTTAAAGGAATGATGAAAAAATAATTAAGAATTCTCCAAGCATTAAAAACCACCTTTAAAGGTGGTTTTTTTATTCTTATTAAAACCTAGTAACACCAATAGAAATCAACGTATATTTGCCACAGAAACAACTACATAAAGTTGCTTTCATAATTATTTTTTATGACATTTAAAGATTTAGGTTTATCTGCTGCATTAGTAAAGGCTGTTGAAGAAAAAGGATATACCAGACCATCACCCATACAAGAAAAAGCAATTCCACATATATTAGAAGGAAAAGACATTTTAGCTTCTGCACAAACAGGAACAGGAAAAACAGCTGGTTTTACTTTGCCTGTTTTACAACACTTAGCTGAAACAAAACACCCAAAATATAGACCTTTAAGAGCTTTGGTTTTAACACCAACAAGAGAATTGGCAGCACAAGTGCATGACAATGTTAGAGAATACAGTAAATATGTAGACATTAAATCTTGTGTAGTTTTTGGTGGTGTAAACGCAAAACCACAAATTGCAACTTTAAGAAGTGGTGTAGATATTTTAGTAGCAACACCAGGTAGATTATTAGATTTACACGACAGAAAAGCTGTTTCTTTTAAACGTGTTGAAGTTTTAATTCTAGATGAAGCAGATAGAATGTTAGACATGGGTTTTGTTAGAGATATTAACAAAATCATAAGTTTTATGCCAGCAAAACGTCAGAATTTGATGTTTTCTGCAACTTTTTCTAACGACATTAAAAAACTAGCATCTGGTATTTTAAGAAATCCTGTTTCTGTGGAAACTGCTCCGCAAAATTCAACAGCAAAAAAGGTAACACATATAGTTTATAAGATTGACAAAAGCAAAAAAACCGAGTTTACTATTAAGTTGATAAAAGATGGAAATTGGAAACAAGTTTTAGTTTTTACAAGAACAAAACATGGTGCTAATAAATTGACCGAAAAATTGATAAAGGCAGGTATTTCTGCTGCTGCAATTCATGGTAATAAAAGTCAAGGAGCTAGAACAAAAGCGTTAAAAAACTTTAAAGATGGCTCTATTAAAATTTTAGTTGCTACAGATATTGCTGCACGTGGTTTAGACATTCCTTTATTACCACATGTTATTAATTTTGAATTGCCAAATGTACCCGAAGATTATGTACATAGAATTGGTAGAACAGGTAGAGCCGGCGCAGCTGGAGAAGCAATTTCTTTAGTTTGTAGTGAGGAAAGTGAGTACCAGAGTGAAATAGAGAAAATATTAAAAGAAAAAATAAAATCTACTATAGTAGAAGGTTTTGAGCCTACAGATACTGCTGGTCCAAAAAGAGCAGCTTCACAAAGTAAAGGTTCTTTTGGTAAGAAAAATAAAGGCGGTTCTTCTGGCGGCAATAAGCCAAAAAACAAACCTCATTTTAAAGGAAATAAATCTGCAGGAGCTACTTCTGGACGAGGTAGAACAGGTGCTCCTAAAAAGAAACGTTATTAAAGTGTATTTTTATAGAAAAAAATAAATGAGTTTAATTTTTTCTAACTATTTAAAAAATATTATTAATAATAGTTCTCTTGATGATTTTCTTCCAGAAATCCTAACATCGTTTTCTGAATTAAAACTAACAAGAAACAGTTATTTAGTAGAATCTGAAAAAATTTGTACTACTTTTTGTTTCATTGAAAGTGGTATCCTACAACATTCAATAATTATTCTAGGCGAAGAGAAAACTACATATTTAGGTCTAAAGAATACTTGTACATCTTCCTTAAAAAGTTTTTTACAAAATACTCCTTCTAGAAAAAGTATTAAAGCATTAAGTGATTGTAACTTATTAGTTATTGATGCTGTTTCTTTTAAAAAATTACTGAAAGAAAACCCAGCTTTTAAAGAATTTTATTACAATTTAATAGAGAATCAAATTTTTCTAATCGATGATTATAGAATTGATTTACTAACCTTAACTCCAGAAAATCGTTATAAAAAACTATTAAATAACGAACCTATATTATTACAAGAAGTACCACTACATTATTTAGCTTCTTTTTTAGGAATTTCTTCTAGACATATGAGTAGAATTCGTAAAAGCATAAAATAACGCCAAATGGCTAGTTAATTAAAAATATCTTTCCATATTTTTGATTATAATTTATTTTTAAATGTAGTTTATCATGAAATACCATCAAATTAACAATAGTTTATTTATAAAAAACCGTAAGAATTTTGCTTCAGTGATGAAACAAAATAGTATTGCTATTTTTAATTCTAACGATATTTATCCTATTTCTGCGGATAGTACAATGCCCTTTGAACAACATAGAGATATTCTTTATTTATCTGGCGTAGATCAAGAAGAAAGTGTTTTAATGTTGTTTCCAGATTGTCCAAACGAAAATTTAAGAGAAGTGTTATTTCTAACTGAAACAAACGATCATATTGCTGTTTGGGAAGGTGAAAAATTAACGAAAGAAGCAGCTTTTAAAACAAGCGGAATTAAAACTGTTTTTTGGTTACAAGATTTAGAAAAAATCTTGTTCGAAATGTCTTCTTATGCAGATACTTTTTACATTAATACAAACGAGCATTATAGAGCAAGTGTAGAAACTGAAACACGTGAAGATCGTTTTACAAAATGGTTATTGGAAAAATATCCTGCTCATTCTGTTGCAAAAAGTAATCCTATTTTACAAAGATTGCGTTCTGTAAAAGATCAGATCGAGTTAGATTTAATGCAACACGCTTGTAATATTACTGAAAAAGGTTTCCGTAGAATTTTAAACTTTATAAAACCGAGTGTTTGGGAGTACGAAATCGAAGCAGAATTATTGCATGAATTTGTTAGAAATAGGTCTAAAGGATTTGCTTACACACCAATTATAGCTTCAGGAAATAACGCAAACGTTTTACACTATATAGAAAATAATCAAGAATGTAAAGCTGGCGATTTAATTTTATTTGATATTGCTGCTGAATATGCAAATTATAAAAGTGATTTGTCTAGAACAGTTCCTGTTTCTGGGAAGTTCTCCGAAAGACAAAAATCGGTTTACAATGCAGTGAATCACGTTAAAAAAGAAGCTACAATGTTATTAGTTCCAGGAACTTTATGGAAAGAATACCATGTAGAAGTTGGTGATATTATGACTTCAGAGTTATTAAAGTTAGGTCTACTAGATAAAGCGGATGTACAAAATGAAAATAAAAATTGGCCTGCTTACAAAAAATATTTTATGCACGGAACAAGTCATCATATTGGTCTAGATACACATGATTATGGCCTTTTACATGAACCAATGCAAGCTAATAATGTATTTACAGTAGAACCAGGTATTTACATTCCTAAAGAAGGTTTTGGTATTCGTTTAGAAGATGATGTTGTTATTCAAGAAAAAGGAGAGCCTTTTAATTTAATGGGAAATATACCAATTGAAGCAGATGAAATTGAAGATATAATGCAAGGTTAAACCTCGAAATAAGTTTTTAAGAGCGAGCTTTATAACTCGCTTTTTTTTTGCTAAATATTAAACACTCCCAATCATTATAATTACAGAATAAATTATAGAGGATAGTTTTATCCTTTATTGTTTTTTATGTAACTTTGCATCGTAAAATTTAAGGTATGTTTTCTAAAACTTGTGAATACGGTTTAAGAGCGGTAATTTTTATTGCTCAAGAATCTAAAATAGACAAAAAAGTAGGTATTTCTACTATTTCTGAAGCTATCGGATCACCACAAGCTTTTACAGCAAAGGTTTTACAACAACTCACAAAACATAAAATTGTACAATCTATTAAAGGACCAAACGGAGGGTTTTTTATTGCAGAACAAAACTTAAAAACAATTGCTTTAAGTAATATTGTAGAAGTTTTAGACGGAGATAATATTTACACAGCTTGTGGTTTAGGCTTAAATCAATGCAATGATAAAAAACCTTGTCCACTTCATTTTAAATTTATTGAAATTAGAAATAATTTAAAAGTAATGTTAGAAACTACTACATTGTTAGAACTTTCATTAGATGAAAATCTGGTAAATTATTTTCTAAAGAATTAAAATAATAATTAAATAAAGGATATAAAGACCTTTTATTCTTGATAAAAATAACTTAAAATAAATAATATGATTACAGCTTCAATAACAGAAAATATAAATTACAAAGAAGATAAACCAGCAATAACGCTACTTATGGAAACAGATGTTACTAAGGAAATAAGAATAGTCTTTAAGAAAGATCAAGAAATGAAAGAACATTCTGCACCAAAACCAATTGTTGTAGAAATTTTTGAAGGAGAAATTATTTTTGGTGTTAATACTAAAGAATTACATCTTAAAAAAGGAGATTTAATTGCATTAGATGCAAATGTACCACACAATCTATTGTGTAAAAAAGATGCAATTGTTCGATTAACTCTCTCAAAGTTAGACACAATAAACAGAGTAAACAATGTTGTATCAGAATTAAAATAATAGATAAAAATAAATCAAAATGAAAAAAGTTTGGATCGCCTTTATAAGCGTAATTGTACTATCTTTTGCAGTACTAATTTGGGTAGGAACAGAAGTCTACCAAAAACAACCACCAATTCCTGAAAAAGTTTTAGTTAAAGATACAAATGAAGTATTTTATACAATTGAAGACATACAAATAGGACAAAATGTTTGGGAATCTATTGGAGGTATGGAAGTTGGCTCAATTTGGGGTCATGGAAGTTATGTAGCACCAGATTGGTCTGCAGATTGGATTCATAGAGAAGCAGTTTTTATGCTAGATCTTTGGGCCAAAAGAGATTATAATAAAGAATATAAATCTTTAGATGTAGAAAAAAAAGCAGCATTAAAGGCTCGTTTAATAAAAGATATTAAAACGAATACTTATAATTCTGCTACAAAAACAATTATAATTTCTAAAGAAAGAGTTGCTGCAATAAATAATAATATTCAACATTTTAGTGCTGTTTTCTCAAAAGGAAATGAAAGATATGCAATTCCGGAAGGTGCTTTAACAGACGAAACAAAACTTAAGCAGTTAAATGCTTTCTTCTTTTGGACTTCTTGGGCTGCAAGTACTAATAGACCAGAAAAGGAATATACTTATACATCTAATTGGCCACACGAACCTTTAATTGATAATAATATTACAGATGGCTCAATAATTTGGTCTGGGTTATCGATTGTTTTGTTGCTTATTTTTATTGGAATATTGACATTTTATTATTTAAGAAATCATGAAAAAGGAGAATCTCTAATAAAACCAGATTCAGATCCTTTAGCTAATATGAAATTAGCAAAGTCTCAAAAAGCAGTTTTAAAATACTTTTTTGTAATTTCTTTATTAATTGGTTTACAAGTTATTTTAGGAATTATAACGGTTCATTATACCGTAGAAGGGCAAAGTTTTTTTGGTTTCGATTTAGCAAAGTACTTGCCATATTCTGTAAGTAGAACTTGGCATACACAATTGGCAGTTTTCTGGATTGCAGCAACATGGTTGGCAACTGGATTATTTTTAGCGCCAATGATTTCGAAAAAAGAAATGAAATATCAACTTTTTGGAATCAACTTTCTATTTGTAGCATTAATCGTTATTGTGTTTGGCTCTATGTTAGGAGAATGGTTAGGAGTTCATCAATTTTTAGATTTAACAACCAACTTTTTCTTTGGTCATCAAGGATATGAGTACATGGATTTAGGAAGATTCTGGCAAATATTTTTAGGAATCGGTCTTGTTTTATGGGTTGTTATGGTAAGTAGACATATTTTATATGCTATTCGAAAAAATGACGAATCTAAACACTTATTAATTATTCTATTAATATCTGTGATGGCAATTGGTATGTTTTTCTTCTCTGGTTTAATGTATGGAGAAAACAGTAGTTTACCAGTAATTAACTATTGGAGATGGTGGCTAGTACATCTATGGGTAGAAGGATTTTTCGAAGTTTTTGCAACTGTGGTAATCGCATTTATCTTCTCTAGAATGGAAATAATATCTGCTAAAACTGCAGGTAGAGTTTCTATCGCTTCTGCTTCAATTTTTTTAGCAGGTGGAATCATCGGTACTTTACATCATTTATATTATTCTGGTACACCAATACAAGCAATTGCTTTAGGCGCAACGTTTAGTGCATTAGAAGTAGTGCCATTAACTTTAATGGGATTTGAAATTAGAGAAAACTGGAATCTTTTAAAAAGTAAAAAATGGATTCAGAATTATAAATGGCCAATATTCTTTTTTATATCTGTTTCTTTTTGGAACTTTTTAGGAGCTGGAGTTTTTGGTTTCTTAATTAATCCACCAATTGCATTGTACTATATCCAAGGTTTAAATACAACTGCAGTTCATGCACACACAGCTTTATTTGGAGTATATGGAATGTTAGGAATGGGCTTTATTATTATCTGTTTGCGTTTTTATTCTGATAGAATTTGGAGCAGTACAAAATTAAAAAGAGCATTTTGGTTTTTAAACATTGGTTTGGTAGCAATGGTTGTATTAAGTTTATTGCCAATAGGAATTATACAAGCGTACACTTCTATAACAGAAGGATATTCGTTTGCGAGAGAATCAGATCTTTTATACTCACCAACCATACAAACTTTAAAGTGGATGAGAATGATTGGAGATATTATTTTCTCTATAGGAATTTTCTACTTCTGTTGGTTTACAATAGATGAGGTAATTTATAATTACAAACGAAAAAAGTAATTTTTTACTTAAAAAGGCGAACTGCAATGTTCGTCTTTTTTTATTTTATTTCTAACTTATAGCCAACTCCATGAATATTTATCAATTGAATTGATTCGTCTTCTTTTAATTTTTTACGCAATTTAGAAATATAAGTATCTAAACTTCTGCCAACAAAAACACCATTATCTTCCCAAACTTTTTTGGTTAATTCTTCTCTTTTTATAATTTGATTTAGGTTTGCAACAAAAATTTCTAATAATTCACATTCCTTTTTAGAGAGTGAAATTTCTGATGTTTTTTTTACTAATTTATGCTGTTCTGGAAAAAATTGAAAACTTCCCAATATAGTATGCTTTTCATGTTTTTTTTCTAGAATTGTTGTTGACTTTTTCTTTTTAGAAAATCGACCGTAATAAATTCCAATAATTAATGGGATAAAAATATAAAAGAGGTAATTATAATTAAATTTTGAAGAGATTCTATCTAAAAAAACAATTTCAATGAAATACATTTTTTTTGGTAAAAATCTTCCTGCACAAGGAATTAAAGTTTTTTCATCATCGGTATTTATTTGATAACTATAGGCAACTTCTTGCGTTGAGTTATCTATTACCTCAACTCTATAATTTTTAGAAACCTCTGTTTTCCCAAAAACATTTTTTATAATTTCTACTAAAGTATTTGGTTCAAAAGAAAGTGGTTTTTGAAAGGAAATTCTGTATTTAAAATCATCTATTTCTGTAATAGGTAAGATTAACGAAAGTGAATCTTTTTGAGACAATAATAATTGATTTCCAATAGCTCTTAAATTCACTTTTGCAAGTGCTGTAAAGTCATTTTCTTTTTCTTGTGGACTTGTAAAACTCCAAAAACAAAATGAAATAACTGCTAAAAGTAAAATAAAAAAATTCTTGTTTTCCTTCATAATTGATACAAATAACACGCTTTTATATCAATTTTTACAATGTTTAACACTTCTTTTACATTTTTTTGACACTTTTTTTCTGATTCAGAAATAGTTTTACAGAAATAAAATTAAAAAGTATAATTATGAAAAAATGTATCTTATTAGCAGTCTTTACAATCTTATTCATCAATCTTTCATTGTCACAAGAAAAAATAAAATTAGACACTAAAAAAAGCTCCATTATTTGGGAAGGAAGCAAACTATTTGGTTTTGGAAGCCACGATGGAATTGTAAATTTTATAGAAGGAGAAATTACGGTAAAAGACAGTAAAATTACAAAAGGTAGTTTTATAATTGATATGACTTCTATAAAGTCTAATGAAACAGAAACTTGGGTGAATGATCTTATAGAGCATTTAAAACACAAAGATTTTTTTGATGTAAAAAACAACCCAACTGCAAAAATTATTTTTACAAATATAAAATATGTTGGTAATGGTTATGTGCAAATTACTGCAGATTTAACCATTAACAAAATAACAAATTCCGTCTTTTTTGTTGCCAAGCAAAATGCTGCAAAAAAACAAATAGAAACCCGTTTAAAAATAGACAGAACAGATTGGAATATTACTTATAAATCGCAAGGAAAAACGAGTATAAAAGATCAAATTATTTCTGATGCTATTTCTTTTAAAATTAATTTAAATTTTTAAAAATGAAAAAAATAGTATTGATTATTCCCTTAATTTATTCGGTTTTTACTTTCGGGCAAAAAAATGAAAATGTAAATTTAATTCAAGCAGATAGTACTTGGGGAAAAGAAATTATTAAAGTCCCTTTTTGGTTTGCACCAAAAATAGACTACAAAGGATTTGAAGATATTCGGTTTGCAAAAGGTTGGGAAGATATAGAAAGTGACGGTTTTTGGGTATTGGCTTTTGCTTGGGATATCAATTTAAAAACAAAACCTTCTGCTAAATTTTTTGAAGAAAATTTGAAGCTTTATTATGATGGATTAATGAAAGTTGTAAATGAAGATGAAAAGATAATTATCCCTAAAACAGAAGCATTATTTGCAGAAAGTACATCAAAAAAAGGTGTAACTTATTTTACAGGAATTGTAAAAACCTTTGATGCTTTTACTACTAAAAAAACAATAAATTTATATGTTACTGTAGAAAGTAATTATTGTGAAAAAACCAAGAAATATATTCCTCTTTTTAGGTTTTCTCCTAAAGAATTCATTCATAAATCTTGGGAAGATTTAAATAAAGTAAAACTTCAAAATAACCTTTGCAATTAAAATTCATAAAAATGAAAAATATAACGATCACATTAATTTCAATATTACTTTTTTGTTCAATTTTCACTTACGGACAAAATGATGAGTTCAATTTAATAAAATTAGATTCCACTTGGGGCCAAGAAGTACTTCGTTTTCCTGCAAGAGATATGGATTATATTGGAGTAGGAGATATCCGTTTTCCACCAAAAGGTTGGATTAAACCAGATCATACTTTTTTTTGGTCTTATACCTATGCCTGGAGCATTAATGTAAATAGAAAAATTCCTGAAAGTGAATTAGAGTTAGATTTAGAAAAATATTTTAATAGTTTAAATAGAGTTGCAATAAATGATAAAACCGATAAACGAAAAGCTACTGCAACAGTTACTAAAAAGGGAAGAAATAAATCCACTATTTTTTATGAAGGAAAAGTAGCTACTTACGATCGTTTTGCAACGAACAAACGATTTACTTTAAATGTAAAAATTGAAAATCATTTTTGTAAAAAGACTCAAAAAACGATTTTATTATTTACCTTTTCTCCAAAAGATTTTACACATAAAGTTTGGGAAACTTTAAATAAAATTGAGTTGAATAATGGTCTTTGTAAATAATGATTGGCGAACATTTCTGTTCGCCAATCATTATTTGAATTAAAAAAATTACTCTACAATTAATGTATATTGTGGTGTTGGGTTTAAAGGGCAGAAATAAATATATTTTCCTTTTTTAAGTATTACTTTTTTTGAAGTTCCTTTTGTATTATTTACAACTTGTGCTGTTACATCCGATTTTGGCGTTAAAACAAAACCTACATTATGACCAACATTGTTGTTTGCAATTTCAAAAATGTATGTTCCAACAGACAATGTAATTTGTTTCTACGTAAACTCACCTTTTGTTTATTCTAAAGAAACTGTTTTAGCTTCTTTATTACGGGTTTGTATGCAGTAGAAACCTCGTGCAAAAGTAAGTTTTTAAGCCGTTTTTATTTGCACGGAATCTACTGTAAAAACTTGTCCTGGAGATAAGAAAAACAACACATTATCTGTAAAAGTATATTGCTCAAAATCTATATTATAAGTTCCACTTCCTTCTTGAACCCAATAAATAGAATACGCGTTTTGTTGGGTATTATGATCTATAGTACACGCTTTTTCAAACTGAACTGAATTCACAGAAAAAGTGTCTTTAAATGAATATTTTATAATTTCTTGAACTGCCATTTATTGGTTTTGTACTTTGTAGGTCGTAAAAGTTAGTGGAAACTTATTTCTTTAAATTCTTTTACTTCTAATTTTCCATACCTTTAATTAACCTAAAAAAAAGATATATATATAATTCTGGATTTAAAAAATTGAACAGTAATTTTGATTGTCTAATAGATATAAATTATAAGTTTTTATAATGCCTTTATTTACAATATTCTTATTAAGAATATGATTATTAAATCTTAGTAGAAAACTGTTACAACAAAAACTATAAAGATGTAATAAAACGAATTGTTTGGTTGTTAAACATTTCTGGTTGCTCTACGTTTACAACATGGCCGCAATTATCAATTACAAATAAAGACGAGGTAACATGTTTTTTAACAATGTTTTTTATGGATGGTAAAAACAAATGATCTTCTGCACCCATTACGTATAAAGTAGGGATTTTAATATCTTTTGTTCTAAAAAAACGTAATAAAGGATTAATTTCTGATGTTAATTTAAACCAACGTAAGAATTCTTTTTGATATAACTTCTTTGCTTCGTTTACAAATAACAACCTCGATTTCTTATGATTTTTCTTTGGCATTATTATAAATGCAAAGAGTTTGTACAACATCATATAAGGTACCACAGATTTAAAAATATTACCAACTTTCATGAGTACTTGAGAGCGGAAATTCATCTTTATAATTGCGCCACCCATTATCATACTCTGCACCATTTCTGGTCTTTTTTCGGCTAAATTCCGTATCAAAATTGTACCCAAAGAAATGCCTATAAAGTGAGATTTTTCAATCTTAAGATGGTCAATAACTTCAACAATATCTGCAGTAATAGAATCGAAAGTATATTTAGCACTAAACGTATCTTTTAAACTTGGTTTGCTATTTCCATGTCCACGTAAATCGAGAATTAAAACATTAAATTGTTTTTTAAAATCTCTAACTTGCTTGAACCAAATAGAACTACTTCCTCCTGCTCCATGAACAAAGGTTACCCATTTTTTGGAAGTTTCATGCGGATATGAATAATAATTTAACAAACGTTATATTAGGTTTTTAGGTAAAAATGAATTACAAAAATAATCTATTTTGATGTGTTTTTAAGGTTTAAAATAATAAAAACTAATAAAGCAGGAAGTACCCAACCCAAACTATGTTCTGCTAAAGGAATAAAATTTTTTACACCAGCTAAACTTTCTCTTGGAATAATAAAACCTAAAAAATCTGGAATACTGAAAATAAAAGTTACCAAAACAACGCTTCTAAAAACTAGTTTTGAAGCATATTTATTAGGAACAATATTTAATAAAATTAAAACGATTGTTATTGGATATAAAAACATTAACGCTGGTTCTGCCAATGTAATGATGAAATCTACTTGATAACTTCCTACAATAATTCCTATTATAGAAGCAATAGCAGCCGTAATAATGTAAGCTTCTTTAGAATCTTTACAAATTCCTTTTATATAATCTGCAGTTCCAGTTACAATACCAATAGCGGTTGTAAAACAAGCCAAAGCTACCAAAACGCTTAAAAATGTGGTTCCTAAATTACCTAAAGTTTGTGTGCTTAAACTTGATAAAATTTGAGTTCTTGAAGCATTTTCTGCAAAGGTTGAAGAAAATAAAGAGCCACTTAAAATTAAACCTCCGTAAATTAATAATAAACCAGTTCCTGCAATTAAACCTGCTTTTCTAATAAGGTTTCTTTTTGCATCAAAAGTGGTATGGCTACTGTAGTTTAATGAGATGATAATTACTGCACCAACAACAACGCCTCCAATAGCATCAAAAGTTTGGTAACCTTCTAGAATTCCGTCTACAAAAGGTGTTTTAAATGTTGATGGATTTACACTTCCTGGAGTACCAAAAAATGCAATTCCTATAATTATTAATAAAATTAAAACAATAATTGGTGTTAAAAACTTACCAATTAAACCGATAACTTTCGTTCTATTTATTGCAAAAATAAAAACAAGCACAAAGTAAATAACGCTTGTTAAAATTGCAGGTGTTTCAAAAAATGGTTGCACAGTCATTTCATGTGTGACTGCTGCTGTTCTTGGAGATGGAATTGCAATTGCAATTACATAAATTAAGAAACAATAAATTGTGCTAAATACCGGCGAAACTTTCTTACCAAAATCATACAAAGTTCCTTGTAGTTTTGCGTGTGCAAAAATGGCCAAAATGGGTATGGTAACTGCGGTAAGCACAAAACCAAGTACAACAATCCACCAGTCTGCTCCTGAATTTACACCCAATGTTGGAGGTAAAATTAAATTCCCTGCTCCAAAAAAGAGTGAAAATAATGCAAAACCTGCAATCCAAATTTCTTTTGTTTTATTCAAATTAGTTGACTTTTTTAAGTTTTAAGTGTTCAAAATCGAAACTGAAATCAGTAATTGGTGCTACAAATTTCATAGTAGCATTTGTAGCATTTCCGTTTTCATCAAAAGTAAATATCAAAAAAACATCTGCATCAAAACTTCTATTTGTCCACTTTGCAACATATGTTGTTTGGTTATAAGGCAATAATTCACCTACAATATCAGAAGATCTTTTACTTTTAATAGTATATGTTTTTCCATCAAAAGAAATTAGTACATCACCAAACCATTTATCAGTATAAGTGCCTATAATTTGATTTGGTTTTGGTAAATTTTTATCAACTTTTGCTAACTCTACTTTCTTAAAAACACTTGTTTTTATACTGTCGTTATATTTTAAATAATTGGTGTTTCTATCTCCATATTTTTTTATCCAATTTCTATCTTTATAACCTAAATAGGTATCTTTAATAGTATTTGTAATCGTATTAAATGCGCTTCCATTCATTTGATTTGTCAATACAACAATTGCCAAATCTAAATCTGGAATCATTGTAAATTGTGTAACTGTACCTAACAAACCACCTGTATGGTAAACTTGTTTATGTCCGCCTTTTACATCTGTTAAAAACCAACCCAAACCATATCCTCTAAAATTAGAGTTGTAACTATCTGTTTTACGAACTTTTAAAGGTGTTTGTAATTGCCATAATTCATAAAATTCTTTAGAACTCAATAATCTTTTTTCTTTTGAAGTAACTGCATCATTCATTAAAAACTTTGCCCAAGTAAGCATGTCTTTTACATTACTTACAATACCGCCAGCTGCATTTGCAGTTTCGCTCCAATCATGCGGAATTTGAACAACTTTCCCTTCTGTTCTTGTATGAGCATCAATAATATTGGTTCTATTTGTAACTCTGTTATAGGAAGCTTTACTGTTGTTCATGCCAACAGGTTTCATGATTTTTGTTTCAATAAATTCTTCCCAAGAAAGGCCACTTACACGTTTTAAAACTTCACCAGCAATAATGAACATATTGTTATTGTAAGCAAATTTACTTCTAAATGAACTTTCTGGTTTTAAGTGCTTTACGTTATTAATTACATCTGTAATTTTAAAATCATTTCCTTCAGGAAAAAACATTAAATCTCCAGCGCCTAAACTCATACCACTTCTGTGCGTTACCAAATCTCTAATTGTAAATTGCTCTGTAACCCAAGCATCGTATAATTGAAATTCCGGAATGTGTTTGCGTACTTTATCGTCCCAATTTAGTTTACCTTCATCAATCATCATTGCCAAGGCAAAACACGTAAAACCTTTACTATTAGAAGCAACACCAACCAAGGTATTTTCGTTCATATCTTTTTTATTGGTTAAAGAGCGAACACCATGACCTTTAGCATATACAATCTTTCCATCTTTTAAAATACCGACAGAAATACCAGGTACATTAAAAGTTGTTAAGGTTTTTGCAACTAATTTATCTAACTTTTTCTCTTGAATTTGAGCTGTTAAGGTAATTGAGGATATAAAGAGTAGTAAGGTTGTTATTTTTCTAAAAAACATAAGTTTAAGTTGTAATGAATTCTCACCAAATATAGTAAATACTTTATGATGTTTTAGATTTCTAAAAGCGAATCAAATCTTATCTTTGTTGCTATGGTTTTAGAATTTAAAAATGCTGAAATATTTTATACAGATCAAGGGAAAGGAACTGCAATTGTTTTAATTCATGGGTTTTTAGAAAATACTACAATGTGGCAAAATATAGTTCCAGAACTTTCTAAAAGAAACAGAGTTATTACCATAGATTTATTAGGTCATGGAAAAAGTGATTGTTTGGGCTATATGCATTCTACAGAATTATTTTCTGAAACTATAGAAGCCGTTTTAAAACATTTACGAATTAGAAAATCTATTTTAATTGGACATTCATTAGGTGGTTATGTTGCGTTGGCTTTTGCCGAGAAAAACCCAAACAAAGTAAAAGGTTTGTGTTTAATGAACTCTACAACCGAAGAAGATGACGATGAACGAAAAACTTTAAGGTTACGCGCCAATAAAATGATACAAGACAATTTTACTAATATGATAAGAATGTCTTTTGCTAATTTGTTTGGTGAAAAAAGTCGAACAGTCTTTAAAGATGAGATGAAATTGGCTTTAAATGAAGCTTTACAAACACCAATTCAAGGTTATATTGCTGGACAAGAGGGTATGAGGATTCGTCCAAATAGAAATCATGTTTTAGTAAATAATGATTTTAAAAAGTTGATAATTATAGGGAAAAAAGATCCAGTTTTAGATTTTGAAACTTCTTTAAAAGAAGCTGAAAACACAGATTCTGAAGTTGTAGTTTTTCCTGATGGACACATGAGTCATATTGAAAATAAAGATGAACTAACTAATGTATTAAAGGAGTTTGTAAAGAAATTGTAACCAGTTTTAAAAAAGCTAAAAAGTATCTCCTTTTACTTTGCAGACAAAAAACATCAACAATATTATAAATTTGAAAGATATAAAACTTCGTTTTTATATAGAACCAGATACTTTATGGCTCAAAACAAATAGACAAACTGATTTTGAAAGCTCGAATGCATTTACCATTCAGTAAATAGATAAAGTTCTTAAAAAGAATAATTGGGGAATTTCAGAATTAATTCAAACTAATAACAAGGGTTACCGGTTTAATGGAGAGAGAAATCCGCATAGTTGGTCTATTATTAATATTGACGAACTAATTGAATGGATTTTGTTATAATAATTAAAAAAGTCTATAATTTTAAATCACAGACCTTTTTAATTATTATTTCCAGTTACTTTTATCAAGCACAATCTTTTTAATTATCTATTCAAGAATCTTAATAGAAGTAGCTTTAAATCTACCATTTTCAATAGTACCAACAACATCTGCTTTTCTAATTACATTACAAAAACCAGTAGTTTTATCGTGAGCATCACCAAAATCATCTATGTTTGCGCCATCAATAAAATAAGCCTTATCATCAATTCTAATTGCTAAATCACAACCTTTAGGTTCTTCAATTTCGAATTTACATTGTCCACAAGAAACCTCTGCAACTTGTTTTATTTCTTTCTTGTTTGAGCATGAAGCTAAAACTAATAAACTTAAAAGGATTATTTTTTTCATAATTATAAATTTAAAAAACTTTTAAACGTCACTTTAACCAACATTTTTTTATAACACAACAGTAAGCACTGAAAACTGCCAACTGAATACTGTAAACTTATTTTTTAGCCCAAGAATCGCGTAATCCAACTGTTTTATTGAATACTAAATTTTCAGAAGTACTATCATCATCAACATTAAAATACCCTAAACGCTGAAACTGAAAACGTTCTCCAATTTCTGCAGTTTGTAAACTTGGTTCTAGAAAAGCTGTAATTTTTTCTAACGAATTAGGATTTACAAATTCCATAAAATTTTTGTCTTTATGAGAATCTGGTGCTTCATCTAAAAACAATCTATCATAAGCTCTAACTTCTGCTTTTACAGCATGTTTTACAGAAACCCAATGCAAAGTACCTTTTACTTTTCGTTTGCTTTCTTCTGTGTCCATTCCAGATTTTGTTAACGGATCATAAGTACATTGAATTTCAATTACGTTTCCATCTTCATCTTTTGTACAATTATTTGCTGTAATAAAATAAGCGTTTTTTAAACGAACTTCTTTTCCTAATTTCAGTCTAAAAAATTTCTTATTAGCTTCTTCTCTAAAATCTTCTTTTTCTATATAAATTTCTCTCGAAAACGGAACTTCTCTGCTACCAAAACCATCTTCATAATCATTATAATTTGCTGTTAGCATTTCTCCATCTCCTTCAGGATAATTTGTAATTACCACTTTTACAGGATCTAAAACCGCCATTACTCTTTTGGCTGTATTATTTAAATCTTCACGAATCTTAAACTCCAACAAAGCAACATCAATCACATTTTCACGTTTAGAAACTCCAACGGTTTCAATAAAATTCTTAATAGAATTTGGCGTGTAACCACGTCTTCTTAAACCAGAAATTGTAGGCATTCTTGGATCATCCCAACCAGAAACTAAATTTTGTTCCACCAATTTCATCAACTTACGTTTACTCATAACAGTATAACTTAAGTTTAAACGAGAAAACTCGCGTTGTTTTGGTGCATTAGGATAATCTGTTCTATTATAGTCAACAACTGCATCACGAAACCAATTGTATAATTTTCTGTGAGGTTTAAACTCTAAAGAACACAATGAATGTGAAATTTGTTCAATATAATCGCTTTCACCATGTGTCCAATCGTACATCGGGTAAATACACCAATCATCGCCAGTTCTATGATGCGTTTTAAACATAACTCTATACATTAAAGGATCTCTTAATAGCATATTATCATCTGCCATATCAATCTTTGCACGCAAAATATGTTCCCCTTCCTTAAATTTTCCGTCTTTCATTGCTTGAAATAATTCCAAGTTTTCTTCTACAGATCTGTTTCTAAAAGGACTGTTTGTACCAACTTGAGTTGGCGTTCCTTTTTGAGCACGCATTTCTTCCGAAGATTGAGAATCTACATACGCTTTTCCGTCTTTTATCAACAAAACTGCCCAATCATATAATTGCTGAAAATAGTCTGATGAATACAATTCATTTTCCCATTTATAACCCAACCAAGTAACATCTTTTTTAATGGCATCTACATATTCTTGCTCTTCTTTAGCAGGGTTTGTATCATCGAAACGAAGATTAACTGGCGCGTTGTATTTTTCACCCAAACCAAAGCTAATTCCAATTGCTTTTGTATGACCGATATGCAAATATCCGTTAGGTTCTGGCGGAAAACGAAAACGTAAATTTTCTTTCGGCATTCCATTTGCCAAATCCTCTTCAATAATTTGCTCTAAAAAATTTAATGGTTTCTTTTCTTCTGACATTTTCTGTTGAAATTGAACTACAAAATTACGGAAAATATACTCAAAACAAAGAGTTTTTTTGGGCGTTCGAGCGGGCTTTACATTACAATCTTTTGTTCGTGACTCACAAAAGGATTTCCACTTCAATCCCTAACGCAAACAAGCGTAATTGCTATATAAATTAAGTAAAGTTGTAACAAAGTCTGCAAAAAAGCATCTTATAAGAGAACAAACACTTAAATAAAATGAGCAAACCTTTAAATTATACCTGTCCAAAATGCAACAGTAAACACTATAAAGTTGGCGAAATGCGTGCAACTGGCGGAAAATGGTCTAAAATTTTTGACGTTCAAAGCGCAAAATTTACAAGTATAACTTGCGAAAAATGTAGTTATACAGAATTTTACAAGGCAAAAACGAGTGCATTAAGTAATATTTTCGATTTGTTTACAAATTAAGAAACAGTTGGTATCTTTGCTGTATGGGAATTATTAAAGTAAACAATATTAAACTCTATGCATACCACGGATGTTTAGGTGAAGAAGCCAAAATTGGTAGTGAATATAGAGTAGATGTTGCCGTAAAAGCTGATTTAAAAAAGTCGTCTAAAACAGATGAACTAACTGATACCGTAGATTATGTACATTTAAATTTTATAGTAAAAGAAGAAATGGCAATTCGTTCTAAATTATTAGAAGAAGTAGCAAAAAGAATATTAGATAGA
Organism: Polaribacter sp.; assembly: GCF_036480315.1. Lineage (GTDB taxonomy): Bacteria > Bacteroidota > Bacteroidia > Flavobacteriales > Flavobacteriaceae > Polaribacter. The sequence continues at coordinate 18,542 of NZ_JAZGGG010000058.1, read as the reverse complement.
GTTTTTAATGAGCTTTCCATGGTTAAAAAAGCCAAGGTTTCTGTTGCAAAAATTAATCCACCAATAGGCGGAAACGTTGAGGAAGTTGTTATAATTCTCACAAAAAAGCGTAAAAAGTAAAAAAGGCTTGCTTAAAACGATAAATTGCTTAAATTTGTCGTCCTTAAAAAGGTGTCTTGGCCGAGTGGCTAGGCAATGGTTTGCAAAACCATGTACAGCGGTTCGAATCCGCTAGACACCTCAAGAAAACCTTAATCGAAAGATTAAGGTTTTTTGTTTTTACGAATTCTAAAAAAAACTTCACAAATTCTAATTCATCCATTTTTTAGAATACTTAAATTCTTATTTTTGAGTTGTGCTTATAAATGCTACAACTATGAAAACAAAAAACTTACTTTCGGCTTTCGTTATTTTTCTATTAATTTTCTCTTGTAAAAAAGAAGAAATTAAAACAGATAACATTTTTAAATTCAAAGAATATATAAGTTATACAACTTCTGGTGTTGTTTCTGTGGTAAATAATATAGAAGTAAATCTTGCCAAAGAAATTGAAGGTTGGGAAGCCAACCAAGAAATTTCAACAGAAATTATTGCTATTAAACCTTATGTAAAGGGTAAAATAAAAACGATAAATAAGCACGCTTTTGTTTTTATTCCTGATGAAAGTTTAGATGCAGATAAAGAATATGCTGTAACTATAAAACTGAAAGAAATCTATAAAAGTATTCCAAAAGAATTTGAAAACTATAGATTTCAATTTAAAACAATTACACCTAATTTTAATATTCAAACCAATAATTTACAATCGTATTCTAAAGAATATCAATATGTAGATGGTGTTGTAAAATCTGCGGATATTATTTCATTAGAAAACGCTAAAAAGTTAATTCAAGCTTCACAAAAAGGAACTCAAAAAAAAATTATTTGGAACGAATCCTATCCCAAAAGCAAGGTTTTTGAATTTAAAATTGATAGTATTCAGCGTTTTGTAGAAGATAGTAAGTTATTAGTAAAATGGAACGGAAAAGCTATACATGCAGATTCTGAAGGGGAGAATGAACTCTTAATTCCCGGTAAAAATAACTTTAAAGTTGTTCGTTTAAATGTGAAAAATAACAATGAACAATATATTTCTATCAACTTTTCTGATGCACTTAAAAAACAACAAAACTTCGATGGCTTAGTAACAATTCAGAATGTAAAAAAGCCACGTTTTATTGTAAATGGTAATGAGTTAAAAGTATTTTCTAAAACAAAATTTCAAGGAAATATATTAGTCTCTGTTTTTGAAGGAATTAAAAATACAGATAACTATAAATTAAAATCAAAATTTACAGAAACGATTACTTTTCAGCGGAAAAAACCACAAATTAGAGTCATTTCTAATGGAACCATTTTACCAAATTCAAAAGACTTAAAATTCAATTTTGAAGCCATTAATGTTAGAGAGGTAGATGTTAGAATCATAAAAATTTATGAAGATAATGTGTTGCGATTTTTACAAGAAAACAATATAAATAGTAATCGAGAATCTGCAATAAAACGAGTAGGTAGAAGAGTTGCAAAAGAAACAATTACTTTAATTAAAAAATCGCAAAACAACACTCAAAAATGGAAAGCTTATAGTGTAGATATCTCTAAAATGGTTGAAACAGAACCTGGAGCAATTTATAGAATCGAGTTGAGTTTTAATAAAAATCAAACCTTTTATAATTGTGAAGAAAGTAGTTCTTCCGAAGAAAATTTAGAAGAAGATTTTTCTCAAGAGTATGAAGATTTAAGCGCCATTGAAAACGAAGAAGAAAGAGAAGAATTGTATTGGGATAATAAGTTATACAATTACAGAAACTATAGTTATAATTGGCGCGAAAGAGACAATCCTTGTAACGAAGCTTATTATGGTGACAATACTATAATTGCTCAAAACTTATTAGCGTCTAATCTAGGAATTATCGCAAAAAAAGGAACAAATAACGAATACTTTTTCGCTGTTACAGATATTTTAACCACAAAACCAATAAGAGGTGCAAGTATAAAATTATTTAATTATCAGCAACAAGAAATTTTAGCGACTAAAACAGATGCCGAGGGTTTTTCAATTATTGAAAGCCCTAAAAACGCAGCATTTGCAGTAATTTCTAAAGGAAACAATACAGGTTATATTAAATTATTTGATGGAAATTCTTTGTCTTTAAGCAAGTTTAATGTTGCAGGAAGTAAAACTCAAAAAGGTTTAAAAGGATATATTTATGGAGAACGTGGTGTTTGGCGACCTGGAGATTCGTTGCATTTAACTTTCTTATTAAATGATGCTGATAATAAACTGCCAAAAAATCATCCTGTTAAACTAGAAATTACAGATCCAAGTGGAAAATTGGTGTATAAAAAAGTAACATCAGAAAACTTAAATAATTTTTACACTTTTAAAGTAACCACTTCTCAAGAAGCAAAAACGGGTAATTATTCTGCGAAAGTTTCTGTTGGAGGTGCAAAATTTTACAAGAATTTAAAGATAGAAACGGTAAAGCCAAATCGTCTTAAAATTAAAGTAGATTTTGATGATGAAGTGCTGTCTAGCACAAAATCTATTAAAGGAAATTTAGAAGTAAAATGGTTGCACGGAACGCCAGCAAAAAATATCAAAGCAGAAATAAAAGCGAAAATTTCTACTACAAATTATAGTTTTAAAGAATTTAAAAATTATGTTTTTTCAGATCCATCAAGAACTTTTTCTTCTGAAGAAATAAACATTTTTGAAGGGAAGTTAGATGTAAATGGAATCGCAAAAATTAATAATAAATTAAAAATAGGTAAAAATGCTCCAGGCATGTTGAACGTTCAATTTTTGGTAAGAGCTTTTGAAACTGGTGGCGATTTTTCTATTGATGCTTTTACAAAAAAATATGCTCCTTTTTCTTCTTTTGTAGGATTAAAATCGCCTAAAGGAAATAGATATGGATCGTTTTTTACAGATGAAAATCAGACTTTTTATGTGGTTTCTGTTGATGAAAAAGGAAATACAATTGCAAATAGAGATTTAGAAATAGAAGTTTCTCAAATTAGATGGCGTTGGTGGTGGAGTTCTTCTAGTGATAACTTATCTAGATATACTTCTAGTTCTTATAATAAATCTTTTAAAACCATAAAAGTTAGTACAAATTCAAAAGGAAAAGGAAGTTTTAACTTAAACATTCCAGATATAAATAGAGGTCGATTTTTAATAAGAGTCATCGATAAAAAAAGTGGTCATTCAACAGGAAGAACAGCGTATTTTTATAAAAACTGGTGGCAAAATTCTGGTTCTGGTGATAAAGAAGCTGCAAAAATGTTGGTTTTTTCTGCGGATAAAGAAAAATACAATGTTGGTGAAACTGCTAAAATCACATTTCCATCAGGTAGTAAAGGACGTGCATTAATTAGTATCGAAAATGGTACAAAAGTATTAGAAACTAAATGGGTAAAAACTAAAAAAGGAACAACTTATGTAGAGATTCCTATCAATAAAAATATGACGCCAAATGTGTTTGTAAATATTTCTTTATTACAACCACATCAAGTTTCAGAAAACGATTTACCAATACGTTTGTTTGGTGTAATTCCGATTTTGGTAGCCGATAAAAGCACCAAATTAGAACCGCAAATTTCAATGTTAGATGAATTACAGCCAGAAAAAGAATTCACAATAAAAATTTCAGAAAAAAACAATAAAGAAATGACCTATACTTTGGCAATTGTGGAAGAAGGTTTGTTAGATTTAACACGATTTAAAACGCCAAATGCATACACTACTTTTTATGCAAGAGAAGCTTTAGGTGTAAAAACGTGGGATATTTTCGATGATGTTATTGGGGCGTATTCAGGGAGTGTAGATCAGGTTTTTGCAATTGGTGGAGATGGAAGTTTATCAAAAGGAAAAAATAGAAAAGCAAATAGATTTAAGTCAGTTGTAAAATATTTAGGTCCTTTTTATTTAGAAAAAGGGAAAACAAAATCACACAAAATTACCTTGCCAAATTATATTGGTTCTGTGAGAACAATGGTAATTTCAGGTGATGTAAAAAAGGAAGCTTTTGGAAATTCAGAAAAAGCAGTTCCTGTTAAAAAACCTTTAATGGTTTTGGCAACGTTGCCTAGAAAATTATCGCCAAAAGAAAAAGTAACCTTACCAATTACCATTTTTGCGATGGATAAAAAGGTGAAAAATGTAAAAATTGAAGTAAAAACTTCTAACGGAATTTCTGTAATTGGAAATAATATTCAAACCATCAATTTTGATAAACCAGATGAGAAAATGGTCTATTTTGAGTTGGATGTTTTAAAAGCAAATGACATAAATACTGTTGAAATTATTGCAACAGGAAATGGAGAAAAATCTACTTACAAAGTGGAGTTAGATGTTGTGAATCCGAATTCTATTACATCAAAAATTATTGACAAGAATATTGAAGGAAAACAAACACAAACTATCAATTTCGAAACCTTTGGAGTAGAAGATTCTAATACTGCAATTTTAGAGTTATCGACAATACCACAAATCAATTTTACAAGAAGATTAGATTATTTAATTCGTTATCCTCATGGTTGTGTAGAGCAAACGACATCGAGTGTTTTTCCGCAGTTATTTTTGAATGATCTTTTTGATTTGACTTCAGATATGAGGCGAAAAATTCAAAATAATATAGAAAACGGAATTAACCGATTGGGCAATTTTCAGAAAGCAAATGGAGGTTTGAGTTATTGGATGGGAGAAAATTATATGAACGATTGGGGAACAAGTTATGCTGGTCATTTTATGTTAGAAGCCGAGAAAAAAGGATTTGTATTGCCGTTAACTTTTAAGAGTAATTTTATAAAATATCAGAAAACTGCAGCAAGAAATTGGAGACCAAATTACAACAGTTATGCAAGAGATTTAGCGCAAGCTTATCGATTATATACGTTGGCTCTGGCAGGAAGTGCAGATTTATCTGCCATGAATAGATTGCGAGAATTTAAGCAAATTTCTAACGAAGCAAAATGGCGTTTGTCTGCAACTTATGCGTTGGTTGGTCAAAAAGAAGCGAGCAAAGAAATTATGCAAAAAGCAAATTTAAAATTCTCTGACTATAATTATTACAATTACGGTTCTGTTGCTAGAAATAGAGCAATGGCTTTAGAAGCCATGTTAATTACCAATAATAAAGAAGTGAAAAATATTGCCAAAAGAATCGCTAAAGATTTGTCTAGTAATAAATGGATGAGCACACAAACAACTGCTTTTAGTTTATTATCTATCGGAAAAATGGTGATTAAAAATGGCGGAAAAGCAATCAATATAAAGTATACAAATGATGGAAAAACAGAGAATTTACAAACTTCGAGTTCTATGGTTCAAAGAACTTTAAAAGTAAAGAAAGGTGCCAATTCTATCAATATTATTAATAATGAGAATAATATTGTTTTTGCAAGGGTTATTAATTCTGGGAAGTTGCCTTTGGGCGAAGAAACTTCTGAAAGAAGAGGTTTAAGTGTTTCAGTTGATTATAGAGATTTAAAAGGAAAAATCATCAATATTAAAAATCTAAAACAAGGACAAGATTTTGTAGCAAAAATTACGGTGAGTAATCCTAAAAATGAGACAGTAAAAGATATTGCATTAGCGCAAATTTTTCCTTCGGGATGGGAAATTGTAAATACTCGTTTTACAGATTTTGGAACTTCAGCAAAAAGTAGCGCACGTTATACAGATATTAGAGATGACAGAGTTAATTTCTATTTTGATTTGAATGAAGGACGAAGAAAACCTGATACAAAAACATTTACTGTGTTGTTAAATGCTGCTTATTTAGGGAGCTATTATTTACCAGGAATTCAAGTTGAGGCAATGTATGACAATGATTATTTGGTAAAAATAAAAGGGAATTGGATTGAAGTTGTGAAGTAATTGTGTTCTTAAAAGTAAGAATGTCATTTCGATCGAAATGAAATTGAGAAATCTCATAATTAATTAATTTCAATATGTGAGATTTCTTCATAAAGTCGAAATGATACTCAAACTCAAAACAAACATTTAAACATCAAAATTTGAAAATAACAAACTACATAAAACGTCATAAAAAGAAAACAATATTGGCTGTTATTCTGTTGGTTTTCTATGTGTTTTGTTTGCCAAAAGAGTTGTTTACAAAACCAACATCTACAGTAATTACAAGTAAAAATGACGAATTATTAGGTGCTTTAATTGCAAAAGATGGGCAATGGAGGTTTCCTCATAATGATAGTGTTCCAGAGAAATTTAAAACCTGTTTAATTCAGTTTGAAGATGAACATTTTTATAAACATCCAGGTTTTAATCCGATTTCAATTCTTAAAGCATTAAAAAAGAATTTTCAAGCCGGAAAAGTAAAAGGAGGAGGAAGTACAATTACACAACAAGTTATTCGATTAAGTAGAGGTAATAAAGGAAGAACGTATTTCGAAAAAGTGAAAGAATTAATTTTTGCAACACGTTTAGAATTTAGAGCATCTAAAGAAAAAATCATTGCTTTTTGGAGTTCAAATGCGCCTTTTGGTGGAAATATTGTTGGTTTAGACGCTGCTTCTTGGCGTTATTTTAATAGAAAATCTTCGGAACTATCTTGGTCTGAATCTGCAATTTTAGCAGTTTTACCAAATGCACCCAACTTAATTTATCCAGGTAAAAATCAACAAAGATTATTGGTGAAAAGAAACCGATTGTTAAAAAAATTACTTGTAAATAATGTAATTGATTCTTTAACGTATGAATTATCAATATTAGAAGAATTGCCACAAAAAGCATATGCAATTCCACAAATTACACCACATTTATTACAGAAAGTAAACAAACAAAAGAAAGGAGAATTTGTAAAAACGACTATAGATAAGCGTTTGCAAATTCAAGCAAATGCTATTGTAAAAAATCATTACAATCAATTAAGTAAAAACGGAATTTACAATATTTCTGTATTGGTTTTAGATGTAAAAACAAGACAAGTTTTAAGTTATGTTGGTAATTCTCCAACAGATAAAAAACATCAAAAAGATGTTGATGTTATAGATAAACCAAGAAGTACAGGAAGTGTCTTAAAACCGTTTTTATATGCTGCAATGTTAGATGCTGGCGATTTATTACCAAATACTTTAGTTGCAGATATTCCAACAAATTTTGGGAGTTATCAACCCGTAAATTTTGATAAAAAATATGCAGGTGCAATATCAGCAAAACTAGCATTGTCTAAATCTTTAAATGTACCAACAGTAAGAATGTTGCAAAGTTTCGGTTTGGGGAAATTTCATGATTATTTACAAAAATTGAATTTGAAAGATTTACGAAAAAATGCAAATCATTATGGCTTAACATTGGCTTTGGGTGGTGCAGAAAGTAACTTGTGGGACTTATGTAAAAGCTACGCATCAATGGCATCCACAGTAAATCATTATTCAGAAAATTCGAGTAGATATTTTAAAAATGAGTTCTGTGAACCTACTTATTATGCGAATAAAAATATTGATTTTGGAGAAAAATCATCAAAAAAAAACATTTTTGATACAGCTTCAATTTATTTAACTTTCGAGAGTTTAAAAGAAGTTAATAGACCAAATGCAGATCAAAATTGGGAGTTTTTTGATTCCTCAAAACAAATTGCTTGGAAAACAGGAACTAGTTTTGGGTTTAGAGATGCTTGGGCAATTGGTACAACCAAAGACTTTGTAGTTGGTGTTTGGGTTGGAAATGCAGATGGAGAAGGAAGACCAGGTTTGGTTGGTGTGCAAACTGCGGCTCCTATTTTGTTTGATGTTTTTGATAAATTACCAAATTCAGAATGGTTTGAAAAACCATTTGATGAAATGACAGAAGTTGAAGTTTGTACCAAAAGCGGTTTTAGAGCTACACATATTTGTGAAGAAAAAAAGTTAGAATTTATTCAGAATGCTGGATTGAAAACTGCACCTTGTCCGTTTCATGTTTTGGTAAATGTAGATGCATTAGAAAATTATCAAGTAAATACTTCTTGCGAACGTTTAGAAAATATCAAGCAGATATCTTGGTTTGTGTTGCCACCTTTAACGGAATATTATTATAAGAATAAAAACCCGTTTTATAAACCGTTACCAAAGTTTAGAAATGATTGTTTGGGTGAAAGTAAAAACTCGATGAAGTTTATTTATCCATCAGAAAAAACCATCATTTTTTTACCAAAAGATTTTGATGGAAAAAAGAATGAAATCATCTTTAAAATAGCACATTCTAATTCAGAAGCAACTTTATACTGGTATGTAAATGATACTTTTTTAGGAACTACAAAAGAGATTAATGAATTTGCAATTAATTTAAAAACAGGGGATTATGAAATTTCTGTAACAGATAGTTTTGGAAATGAAATCGATCAACAAATAATTGTAAAAGAGTAAACTACTTAAAGTTAACTTACTGCTAATCAACGAAAAAAAAGTACCGTTTATCGAAAAACAGGCTTTAAAGTGTCTTTTGTAAATATCTTTGTAAAACGAAATATTAAAACGAAAGATTATGTTTTTACAAATTTTACCACCAGACAACATAGCAACAGCTCAATCAGTTTTTGAGAATGAATTAGTTTTTGTTATTATAGGTTTAGCTATTGTGGTTTATGCTATTTTAAAACTTACTAATTTTTTAAGTAAAATTAAAATTACAAAAGACGCTAGCAAACCAAGTTATACTTCATAAGAAAAAACCACTATAATTTGTTTTTTAGTGGTAACTTTTTAGATTTTTCTTAACAAAAATTTAAATATTTTTCTACATCTTTGTGTTCTATGTACTCTAATATTGAGTATTGTTATACTTTAAGTCATTAAATGATTATTTTTATAAATAATTTTTAATGATTTTAATTTTTTAAGAATGAAGATATATCCAATAGAAACAGGTAATTTTAAGTTAGATGGTGGCGCAATGTTTGGTGTTGTACCTAAAACTATTTGGCAAAAAACAAACCCTGCAGATGCTAATAATTTAATTGATATGAGCATGCGTTGTATGCTTATTGAGGATGGAGATCGTTTAATTTTAATAGATACAGGTTTAGGTGCTAAACAAACAGATAAATTTTTTGGCTACTATTATTTATTCGGAAATTTTTCTTTGGATACTTCATTAAAACAACACGGTTTTCATAGAGATGATATTACAGATGTGTTCTTAACACATTTACATTTTGATCATTGTGGAGGCGTAATCGAATGGAATTCTCAAAAAACTTTACTGCAACCGGCTTTTAAAAATGCCAAATTTTGGTCTAATGACAATCATTGGAAATGGGCAACAGAGCCAAACCCAAGAGAAAAAGCATCATTTTTAAAAGAGAATATTAATCCTATTAAAGAAAGCGGACAATTAAATTTTATCCATAGAAATGCAAAAGATCAAATTGGTTTTGACGTTTTGTTTATGGACGGTCATACAGAAAAACAAATGTTGCCAAAAATTACGTATCAAGATAAAACCATTGTTTTTATGGCAGATTTACTGCCAACTGTTGGTCATATTCCTTTGCCTTATGTTATGGGTTATGATACAAGACCATTACTTACAATCAAAGAAAAAGCAGCGTTTTTAAACGAAGCTGCTACCAATAATTATTACCTTTTTTTAGAACATGATGCGTACAATGAACTTTGTACAGTAGAACACACAGAAAAAGGAGTAAGATTAAAAAATACACATAAATTTTCGGAGATTTTTAATTAGAAAAAGAAACATGAAGGTTTTAAAATCAATTTTTTTTACTGCAATAATTGCTGTTGCTTTTACAAGTTGTAAAACAACTTCAACACTAGTTCCTTTTTCTAAAGGTTTAGATACAATCAATACTATTTCTGCTAAAAAAGGAATTTTATCTGAAGATGAAATGATTAGATGGAGTCATGCTGATTTAGAAAAAGACTCTATTGCTGGTATGAGTATTGCCAGAGCTTATCAATTTTTAGAAGGAAAAAAAGGAGTTGAGGTTATTGTAGCAATTGCAGATTCTGGTGTAGATATAGAACATGAAGATTTAAAAGATGTTGCTTGGGTAAATCTAAAAGAAATTGTCGATAATAATAAAGATGATGACAACAACGGATATGTTGATGATCTTCATGGCTGGAATTTTTTAGGAAGTAAAGACGGCAGGATTGTAAATGCAGATCAATTAGAAATTACAAGACTTGTTAAAAAGGGACAAGATAAATTTGATGGTAAAAAAGCTTCTGAAATTGCTGAAGTTAATAAAATTGAATATCAAGAATATTTAAAATTAAAAGAAGAATATTTTAATACAATAGCAGAAAAGAAGAAAGAAATAGAAAGTATTACGGAAACTTATGAAAGAGTTCTAGAAATTGAAGAAAATTTTATTGCTGTAAAAAAACTCACAGGAAAAGAAAATCTAACTAGCGAAAACGTAAAAAATTTATGGCCAACAAGTATAAAAATTGCTACTCAAATTTCAGATGTTGTCAATATTCTAAATAATGGAATGACTGAAAAAAAATTAAATGAATATAAAAAAGAGGTTAAAGACTATAAAGAAAACATAGAAAAAGCAATAAAAGGGTATGATTTAGATTTTAATCCTCGTAAATCTATGGGCGACAATTTAGAAGATATTAATGATAAATATTATGGAAATAATAATGTTATTGGATCTAAAGAATTAGAAATGCACGGTACACATGTTGCAGGAATTGTTGCAGCTTCTAGAAATAACAATAAAGGTGTTAATGGCGTTGCAAAAAATGTAAAAATTATGACCGTTAGAGTTGTTCCTGATGGAGATGAGCACGATAAAGATGTTGCTTTAGGAATAAGATATGCAGTAGATAATGGTGCAAAAATAATTAACACAAGTTTTGGTAAACGATTTTCCCCAAACAAAGAATGGGTTTATGATGCTATAAAATATGCAGAAAAAAAGGATGTTTTAATTGTGAATGCCGCAGGAAATGATGGTAAAAACATCGATATTAGAAAATCATATCCAAGCGATTCTAAAGATCTAATAACTGAATTTACAGACAATGTTATTACAATTGGTGCTTCTAGTTTATATTATAATGAGCAATTACCAGCCAGTTTTTCTAATTACGGCAAAATAAATGTAGATGTATTTGCACCAGGAGTAGATATTTATTCAACAGTTCCTAAAGATGAATATGAAGCCATAAGCGGAACTTCTATGGCAGCACCTTCTACTGCAGGAGTTGCGGCTTTATTACGTTCTTATTACCCACAATTATCTGCAAGCCAAGTAAAACATATTTTAATGAATTCTGGTATCAAAATTAATTTTGATGTAATAAAACCAGGAACAAAAGATGAAAAAGTACCATTTTCAGAATTATCAGTTTCTGGTAGAGTTGTAAATGCCTACAATGCAGTTAAAATGGCGGATAGAATTGTAAACGAAAAAAAATAAACACAAAGAAAACGGTAATGTTATAATTGCTATTTTCAATTTTAATAATCAAACTTTAATTAATATAAGATGAAAAAATTACTCTTTTTTGGATTGTCAATGTTACTAGTTACTTCTTGTGCTCAAACAAAAGATGTTGATGATAAATCGTCCAATAAATCAATAACGAATAATAATTATTGGCAGCAACATGTAGATTATACCATGGATATTGATGTTGACGTAAACAACTATCAATACAAAGGAAAGCAAGAGTTAGTCTATACAAATAATTCGCCAGATGAATTAAATAAGGTGTTTTATCATTTGTATTTTAATGCTTTTCAACCAGGTTCTCAAATGGATGTTCGATCATTAAATATTAAAGATCCTGATGGAAGAGTAAAAGATAGAATTAGCAAATTACAACCAAATGAAATAGGTTATATAAAAGTAAATTCACTAAAACAAAATGGTGCCGCTACTTCTTACGAAACGGTTGGTACAATTTTAGAAGTTACTTTAGTAAAACCAATAAAAGCCGGAGAAAGTGTTACTCTTGAGATGCTTTTTGATGCGCAAGTTCCTGTTCAAATTAGAAGAACAGGTAGAGATAACAAAGAAGGAGTTGCACTTTCTATGTCTCAATGGTATCCAAAAATGGCAGAATATGATTTTGAAGGTTGGCACACACCACCTTATATAGCACGTGAGTTTCAAGGTGTTTGGGGTAATTTTGATGTTACACTTCATATTGATAAAAATTATACGGTTGGTGGAACAGGCTATTTACAAAATCCACAAGAAATTGGTCATGGTTATGAAGATAAATCAAAGTCTTTAAATGTAGCAAATACAGATAAATTAACTTGGCATTTTAAAGCTCCAAGAGTTCATGACTTTATGTGGACTGCAGATCCAGAATATATTCATGATAAATTAACAATGGAAAATGGAATAGATTTACATTTTTTATATAAGAAAAATCTTGAAGCGAAATATTTAAAAAACTGGAAAGATTTACAGCCAAAAACGGCTGAATTAATGACTTATTTTTCTGATAATGTAGGTCAATATCCATACAGACAATATTCTGTTATACAAGGCGGAGATGGAGGAATGGAATATGCAATGTCTACTTTAATTACAGGTAAACGTAAGTTTGGAAGCCTTTTTGGGGTAACTGCACATGAAATGGCACATACTTGGTTTCAGTTTTTATTAGCAACAAATGAAAGCAAACATCCTTGGATGGATGAAGGTTTTACATCTTACATTTCAGGTAAAGCATCGGCTAAAATATTAGGTAAAGGTGATAAAAACCCAAATGCAGGACCATATAGAGGTTATAATTATATGGTAAAATCTGGTGCTGAAGAAGTTTTAACAACACATGCAGATAGATACAAAACAAATAGAGGTTATGGCTTTGCTAGTTATGGTAAAGGAAGTATGTTTTTAGCACAATTAGAATATATTATTGGTGCAGAAAATACTGCAAAAGGATTAAAAAAATATTTTACAGATTTCAGTTTTAAACATCCTACACCAAATGATATTAAACGTTCTATGGAAAAAATTTCTGGGATTGATTTAGATTGGTATTTAAATGAATGGACACAGACTTTACACACCATAGATTACGGTATTAAATCTGTTGATGGAAGCACAGTTACTTTAGAAAGAATTGGGCAAATGCCAATGCCAATAGATTTAGAAATTATGTATGTAGATGGTTCTGTAGAAAGTTTTAATATTCCTTTAAGAATGATGAGAGGAAGCAAACCGACTTCTGCAACTGTTATTGAAGATTGGGGTTGGGCAATGCCAACATATTCTTTTAAAGCAGCAAAAAACGTAAAATCTGTTACTATTGATAAAAGTAAATTAATGGCAGATATTAATGATGAGAATAATGTTTTTGAAGTAAAATAATACTTTATTATTATAAAGAAAAAGGCCTCATTTACTAAAATAAATGAGGCCTTTTTCTTTCTGTCAATTTATGTTTTAATGAATAAATTCATTAATTTTTTCATTTGGTATAAAACCTTTCAATATTAAAAATACACCGAAAATTATTAAAAGAATACCCATTATTCTTTTAAAGCGATAGACAACTAAAGGAGTCATTTTACTTTTTAATTGTTTAGCTAAAAGTATTTTTCCTAAATCTGTAAGTGCATAACCAAGAATTACGGTTGCAAAGTACCAAAAAATACTAGTAGGATTCATGTTTAAAGTTGGGCCAACGACCACAACAATACCTAACCAACCTGCTAAAACACCAACATTTATAAAGTTTAAGAAATAGCCTTTAAAGAATAATTTTATATAATTACTTTTAAGAGGAACTTCAATTGTTTTTGCAGCTTCTAAAGCCTCTTTTTTACTTTGCTTATCAAAGTAGGTAATTAATCCGTAAATAATAAGAACTAAACCTCCAATAAAAAATAAACGTGGATCATCTTTAATTTTTTCTAAAAGTGATCTACTTCCATAATAAGCGATTAAAATAAAAGTAATATCACCTAAAATAACACCAATATCAAAAGCAATAGCGGCTCTTGCGCCTTTTAAAATACTAGTTTGAATTAGCATAAAAAAGACAGGACCAATCATAAAAGCCATGAAAAACCCAATAAAAAAGGCATTTTTAAAGTCGTAAATATCCATTGTCTAAAATTAATACTTTTAATTGAGGGATAAAAAAAAGGATGAATAAATCATCCTTTTTTTAATATAAAACATTGTAAAATATTTATTAATTAGACATCATCAAAATCAATAGAAATTTTAGAAGTTGTTGGATGTGCTTGGCAAGCTAAAATAAAACCTTCTTCTATTTCACTATCAGTTAAAATTGAGTTTTTAACCATTACCGCTTTTCCTTCAGTAATTTTACATAAACAAGAACTACAAACTCCACCTTGGCAAGAATAAGGTGCGTCTAAATTGTTACGTAAACTTGCAGCTAAAATATCATCGGTTTGAGACATTGTAAACGTAGTTTCTTCATCATCTAAAAGTACCGTGATTTCTGTATCTCCTTCTTTAATTTCAGAAACAGCATTTTCATCAACTGAAGCCGTAAACAATTCAAAATAAATATTTTCTTTAGTAAAACCACGTTCGGTTAAAGTTGCAGAAACCTCATTAATCATTTCTTCTGGCCCACATAAATACGCTGCATCAAAAGAGATGTTTTTGTAACTATTATTAATGTAAAAATTAGTGTGTGCTTTGTCTATTCTACCAAATAATGCATCCTCTTGTTGTTCTCTACTACAAATATAATGTAGGTTAAAACGTTCTGAATTTGCTTCTTTTAAAGCATCTAATTCGCTTTTAAAAATGGTGTCTTCTGCTGTTTTATTTCCGTATATTAATGTAAAAGTAGAAGAGGTTTCATTATTTAAAACATCTTTAACCATCGATAGAATTGGTGTAATACCAGAACCTACAGCAAAAGCAATGTAATTCTTATTCGCTTTTGGATCTAATATAAATTTTCCTTCTGGTTCAGAAATTTCAATAAAATTTCCTTCTTTTAATTCAGAAGTTGCATAAGTAGAAAAAGTACCGTTTTCTACCGCTTTAATTGCTACTTTTAAGTACGTATCGGTTGGTGAAGAACAAATAGAATACGCTCTTCTAACCTCTTTACCGTTAATTGTTTTTTTAAGCGTTAAATATTGCCCAGCATGAAAAGCAAATTTCGACCTTAAATTTCCGGGTATTTTAAATACAAGAGAAACCGCGTCTGCGGTTTCTCTTATCACTTCTTGTATGTTTACTTTGTGAAATGTTGCCATTAAAAATGTTTATTTTACACCAAATTATTTTCTACTAAATATTCGGCAATTTGAACTGTGTTTGTAGCTGCACCTTTACGTAAGTTATCTGCAACAATCCACAAATTTAAGGTATTTTCTTGAGATTCATCCTTTCTAATTCGTCCAACAAAAACTTCATCTTTATTGTGAGCATTTATTGCCATCGGGTAAACGTTGTTTGCCAAATCATCTTGCACAATAACTCCAGGAGTTTCGCTTAAAATCTGTTTAACATCTGCCAAATCAAATTCATTTTCAAATTGAATATTTACAGCTTCCGAATGCCCGCCAGCAGTAGGAATTCTAACAGCAGTTGCCGTTACAGAAAAAGAATCATCACGTAAAATTTTCTTTGGTTCTTTTATCAACTTCATTTCTTCTTTTGTGTATCCGTTTTCTAAAAAAACATCACAATGCGGAATTGCATTTCTACCAATTTTATGTGGGTATGCCATTTCTCCATCAATACCAGCCTCTTCATTATCTAATTGCTGAACCGCTTTTACACCAGAACCAGAAACAGATTGATAGGTAGAAATTACCACACGTTTCATTTTATATTTTAAATGTAATGGAGATAAAACTGCCACTAACTGAATTGTAGAGCAATTAGGATTTGCAATAATTTTATCATCTTTTGTTAAAACGTCTCCGTTAATTTCCGGAACTACTAATTTCTTTGTTGGGTCCATTCTCCAAGCAGAAGAATTATCGATAACCGTTGTACCAACTTCTGCAAATTTTGGTGCCCATTCTAAAGAAGTATCTCCACCAGCGGAAAACAAAGCAATATTCGGCTTCATTTTTACAGCATCTTCCAGTGTTACAATGGTGTATTTTTTTCCTTTATAGGATAATTTTTTTCCAGCAGATCTTGCAGATGCTACAGGAATAAATTCTGTTATTGGTAAATTACGCTCTTCTAAAACTTTCAACATTACTGTGCCCACCATTCCCGTTGCACCTACTACAGCTATTTTCATCGCCTAAAAATTTAATATTAAAAATTGAGTTGCAAATATCTTAAAAATAATAATCATACAAATCACTTACACCCTTATAAATCAACTAAAGTTTAAAATTGAAGCACAAAAAATCCTGATGTTTAATTTTAAACTTTCATTTTTTGAAGCTATTTTCCATCTTTCAACGATTCAATAAAATACCATAACCATTGAACTCATGATAAAAATCATAAAATCTGTTTCTAAAATTTGTAACTTTGCAACAAGATAAACTGAAAAAAATTCAATTTAAAATAGTTAAACCTAATTAGTATAGCATGCAACTGTACAATAAGTTAAGCGCCATAGAACGCGCTGCATTAATAGACGAAGCTGGCAAAGACCGCTTAACAATTTCTTTCTATCAATATTATAAGATAGAAAATCTACAATTATTTAGAGATAAGTTATTCCTAGAATGGAACGAACTCGATGTTTTAGGTCGAATTTACGTTTCTTACGAAGGTATAAATGCGCAACTTTCTGTTCCATCAGAAAATTTTTACGCCTTAAAAGACCAATTAGACAGTATTTCTTTTCTAAAAGATATTCGTTTAAATGTTGCAGTAGAACACGATAATAAATCGTTTTTAAAGCTAAAAGTAAAAGTTAGAAACAAAATTGTTGCCGATGGTTTAAATGATGAAACTTTTGATGTAACCGCAAAAGGAGTGCATTTAAATGCAGCGGAATTCAACAAAATGTTAGCAAACCCAGATACTGTTTGTGTAGATATGCGTAACCATTACGAAAGTGAAATTGGTCATTTCGATGGTGCAATAACACCAGATGTAGACACGTTTAGAGATTCTTTAGACATTATTGAAGAAGATTTAAAAGATAACAAAGAAGATAAAAATTTATTGATGTATTGTACTGGTGGAATCCGTTGCGAAAAAGCTTCAGCCTATTACAAGCATAAAGGGTTCAAAAACGTTTTTCAATTAGAAGGCGGAATTATAGAATACACGCGTCAGGTTAAAGAAGAAGGAATCGAGAATAAATTTATCGGTAAAAACTTTGTGTTCGATCATCGAAGAGCAGAACGTATTACAGACGATGTAGTTTCTAATTGTCACCAATGTGGTAAAGCGTGCGATGAACATACAAATTGCGCAAACGAAGCATGTCATTTGTTATTTATACAATGTGATGAATGTTCAGAAACCATGGAAAATACTTGTTCTATAGATTGTAAAGAAATAATTCAATTAACTTTTGAGGAGCAAAAAAAATTAAGAAAAGGCAAAGGAAATAGCAATAAAATTTTCAAAAAAGGGCGTAGTGAAGTTTTAAAGTTTAAGAAGTAAAATATAAAAAGTACTTAAATAAGTTCTTTTTACTATATTTGTAACATGGAAACAGTAAATTATACAGATTTTCGTTCAAATTTAAAACATTGGTTCGATAAAGTTTTTAATGATGTTAGTGACATTATCATTAAAAGAAAAGGAGGTAAAGACCTTGTCTTAATATCTTTAGACGAATATAATTCTTTAAAAGAAACAACCTATTTGCTTACAGGCAAAAACAGAGATGTTTTATTAAATTCCATTAAAGAATTAGAATCTGAGAAAGGATTTCAAAAAGAATTAATCGAATAAATGAAATTAATTTGGTCTACTACTTCTTGGAATGATTATTTGTATTGGCAAAAAGTTGATAAAAAAATCGTAAAACGAATTAATGAACTGATAAAAAATTGTTTAAGAACGCCTTTTGAAGGCATCGGAAAACCCGAAGCTTTAAAAGGAGATTTACAAGGGTATTGGTCTAGAAGAATAACCTCTGAACATCGATTGGTTTACAAATACGAAAACGAACAAATATTTATTGCAGCTTGTCGTTATCATTATGGTAAATAATTTATTTTAAATGAAATACAAAGAATTTAAAAGACCTCAATTAGAGGTCTTTTTTTGTGGTATTATTTTTGAATGTAAAAAAAAACAGGTATTTATACCTAACGGAAAACCGTGAGTTAACTCACGGTTTTCCGTGAGCAAAAAATTTCACTGTTTTCCGTGATTGACAAGCTCACTTTTTAAGTTTATTTTTATAAGATAATAAATGCTAAATTTAAAAAATTATGAAAAGAACAAAAATTGCTAATTATTTAAAACTCTTAATTCTATTTTTTGGAGTTTCCTTGTTGTTATTTAATTGTGAGAAGGATGAAATAATTGTACCAATAGTTAAAGAGAATACAGAAGTACATAAACCATATGCTGTTTATAAAAAGAAATCAGAAATACCTGAAAAAATATTTAATTTTATCA
>NZ_JAZGGG010000057.1:0-10090 GCF_036480315.1 Polaribacter sp. | reverse complement strand
CAAGGTTTTAAGACTAGAATACTCTCAAAATTAACCTCATTAACAATTATTCAATTCATTAATAAGTTTACTTTTGATAGAAATATTAACAACTTAAAAATTAGTATTATTTAAATGCACAACGGGTGACTTTATATATTGTAGCTGCAGTAATAATAGTACACTTTGTAGTTGGTTTTGGTTTTTTAATCTATAAAATGACTAAAAAGAATGATAAAACTTAATTCTTTATCACCCGTTGTGCATTTAGGATGATAATGTAAAAAAGTTGCGCAAGCTGTTAAATAACAGTAAATTGAAGTTCCTACACAACAATTTTAAGATGCACAACTTTCAAGCAAATTACGACAAAATACTTCAAGCAATGAACTACCCCGAGGCAGAACCATCGAGGTATCAAAATAAAGTTAGTTGATCAGAATGAACTTTTATGTATTCTTTTTCCATTCCTTGATTTTTTACATATGCCTTTATAACTTTCTCATTTGAATATTGACCAACAGTGTTTGCATAATAACCACTTGTCAAAAATTTTCCTCCCCACAGTTTCAACTTAATCTCTGGATACCTTTTGAACAATTCTTTTGATGTGATACATTTTAACATTGTTATCATTTTTGAAACCTAATAATTTGGAACACTTTGAACTAAAAAATGAACTTCATAGCGTGCTGATATTTCTACACAAATATGTTTTAAACCTTTTCCTATTTCATCATTTATAACTGATTTACTGTACTTCAAAGGAAAAAATAAATGATAAAATAGTAACGTTTTGTTATGTCTTTTGAAAATATGTTATCCCATACATAAATCGAAATTACACTTTTAAAAAGTGTTATAAAAAACTCTCCGTTTTTCAAACTTTTCAGCTAAACCCCGAGGCAGAGTCTCGAGGAATTCTTTTTGATTAAAAAAGAAAGAGAATGAATAACTACTCTTTCTTTCTCTTTTCAAAATATAAAACACCTAATAAACTAACTCCAATAACAACACCTCCTAAAGCATCTAAAACTTTTTGACCTTTAAAGATTGCATATAAAGAGAAAAATATTGAACCTATACTTATTAATATTATAAAATATTGAAGTGGTTTACTCATAAATTTATTTTTAATTTTTATTCATTCTAATGTGCGGAATTCCGTCTTCTAAATAATCTTCACCAACTTTTATAAAACCATGAGATTCATAAAATTTTTGAAGATATACTTGCGCAGAAATAGTAATTTTAGTAACTTTAAAATGAGTTTTAATAGCTTCAATAGATGCTTTTATTAAATCGTGCCCAAAACCATATTTACGTTCCTCTGTAGCAACTACTACTCTACCAATACTCGAATTTTTAAAATAACCTCCTGGTTTAAAAATACGTGTGTACGCAACTATTTTATCATTCTTTAACCCAAAAATATGTAATGATTTTTGATCTTTAAAATCTAAATCTTGGTATACACAATTTTGTTCTACTACAAAGATTTCAGAACGTAATTGAAGAATTTTGTATAATTCTGTTGTATTTAATTCGCTAAATGATTTTGTTATAAAGTTCATATATTAAAGTAAAATAGTTCTCTATAAAAATTTATTAATTCTTCATAAATTCACTCGAACTGACAGTTATTTTTTTAGTTTAAATAAATATAATATTACTTCGAGTGAAATTCTTTTTTAAGAATTTTATATCGAGAAGTTTTATATAATTAACAAGAAATTTTATCAACTCTATTACCATGTCTTCCACCTTCAAATTCTGTAGCAAGAAAAATATCTACAAAACCAATAGCTTGTTGTAAAGACACAAAACGTGCAGGAATTGTAAGTATGTTTGCATTATTATGTTGTTTTGTTAATGCAACCAATTCATTATTCCAACACAATGCAGCTCTAATACCTTGGTGTTTATTTGCTGTCATTTGTGCTCCATTACCACTTCCGCATAAAATAACTCCTAATTCTGCTTTACCAGATTCAACCGCATCTGCAGTTGGGTGAATTGCATCCGGATAATCCATAGAATCATTTGTATCTGTTCCAAAATTTAGCACTTTATAACCTTTTTCTTCTAAATGTTTTATAATTTCGAATTTGTATTCTGTTCCGGCGTGATCGTTACCAATGGCAATTGTCATAATAGATTGATTTTAATTTAGTTGTCTGCTACAAAAATACAGAAACTAACGGTTATCAACAGTTATAAACAACGTTAATTTTAGCATTTTTAATAACTCTTTAATTTTTAAGATTTTAGCGTTTTAAGAGAATGTTAAGAAGTTGTAATGAGAAACTCGTAACTTTATTTGGTGAATCTAATTTTTATTACAATACAGCGAGTAACATCACATACACAACTTTTTTTATTAGTTTTTGATAAAAGTTTATCAACATAAAATTTACAATTTATTTACATAGATTAGGTTATTAACTACTAAGTATTTTTAGTTAATTACTGTTTATAACTATTGTTAACAACTCTAAAATTTAATTGATTTTTAATACTTTACCTACCTCATAAAATGTAGATGATTTTTAATAACTCATATTAAAAAGTAAAAAGGTATTATTTTATAGTAGCTATTCACACACTATTATAACCACCATAGTTTTTTAAAATTTAATAAAATAAAATAGTATTATAATATAGAATGTTTATAAGTGTGAAAAAAATAAAAAAACGTTCTCTTTCTAAAAGTTATAATTTAAGAATTCAGTAAAGTTTAGTAAAAATAAAATTTGAAAAAGAAAAATAAGTGGAAAAAGTAATTAAACCGTTTTCCTTTCAATTTTTAAAAAAGAAACCGTGTCTTTTTGAATTTCTACAGTTTCGTTAGAATGCACCGTTTTATTTAAAGAAGTATTTACCGTTATTACAGTAACAAAAATGCCTGCAATAAAGATAAATAAGAATAAAGCGATAATTTTACGTAGATTTTTCATCTTAATAATTGTAACTTCTTTTTATAAAGACGCTTCATTTTAACAAACGTTACAATTTTCTTAAGATTTCTTTAACAAATACAAAAAGAAATAGCTTTTTCAATAACTTTTACAGTTATTTTTCCTGTATCAATCAATTCACCATCTGCTTGAATAAATGGCTTGGCAGTTTGCGGAATTACGGTAATTTCTTTAGTCTTATAAGTTTCCATTTTTTTATGATGCACTATATTTCCGTTATATAATTTTTTTATGTTGTAAATTAAATCGAATATATTCAAGTTTTTTGCAATGGTAATATCTAATAAACCATCCGAAGGATTTACATTTTCTGTGAATTGCATTCCGCCACCAGAAAATTTACAAATTCCGAATAAAGTCATTAAACAGTTGGTTTTTATTATTTTATCATCAAAAATAATTTTAAATACTGTTTTTTTATAAAATAATAAACCCGCTAATCCGCTTAATAAATAAGCGATAGCACCAAATCTTTTTAAAGAATTTAGTTTATTAACAATATAACCGTCATAACCCAAACCAGCAACATTATTAAAATAAGAAATGGTTTTATTTTCGGTTTCTAAAACACCAATATCTTGTAAAATAGTTTCCTTTTTATTAATAATTTCAACAGCGCTTTCAATTGAATTTGGTATGTTATATGTTTTAATCCAATCGTTACCAGTTCCCATAGGTATTACACCAATAGTTATATCAGAAGTTTTTACATACCTTTGCAGCATTATTCCGTTAACTACATGATGTAGTGTTCCATCTCCACCAACGGAAATAATATTTCTAAAACCTTGTTGAATTGCAGTATCAACCAGTTTAACCTCGTGTTTAGAAAATTTTGTAAAAGCAAAAGAATAGTCAATATTCTTATTGTTTAATAATTGCTGAATTTCCTTCCATAGTTTAGAAAAATTCCGATTTCCAGAAGTAGGGTTTGCAATTATAAACCAAGAATTAGTATTGATAGTATCAATATGAGACATAAAAAATAAATTAATAATAAGCCAAATTACAAAATAGATTCATAACATTTTTTTAATATATAATCTATTGAATAATTGTAATTTGCAGAGTACTTCAGTTTGTATAAAAATTATAAACTGAAACATAAATAACAAAGTATAAATGACAAAAAAGAAGAAAAAAATATTTAAAAAGAAAGGGAATGTTGTAAAAGACTTAACTAGAAATATTTTTAAAGTATTAAATACAGACAGCACAAAATCTTATAATTATAAGCAAGTTGCTGCAAAATTAAAAGTTACTGATACTGATGGAAAAAATCAGATTATTCAGAAATTAGCAGAATTAAATGCTGATAAAAAAATTAAAGAAGTAGAAAGAGGGAAGTTTCAAGTAAATGTTGATAAAAAATATTATATTGGTACATTAGATGTAACTTCTAACGGAAATGGTTATTTTATTTCTGATGATTATGAAGATGATATTTTTATTCCTAATAATAATCTTGGTAAAGGATTACATCAAGATACCGTAAAAGCATACGTTTATAAAAAACGTAGCGGTAAAAAAATGGAAGCAGATGTTGTAGAAGTTTTAGAACGCGCAAAAACAGATTTTGTTGGAGTTTTACAAAAGAATAAAGACAAAAATTTTGGTTTTGTAATTCCAGATAACCATAAAATGTACGCAGATATTTTTATTTCAGAAAATAAAATGAACGGTGCACAAGATGGAGATAAAGTACAAGCTAAAATTATAGATTGGCCAAAAAAATCTAAAAATCCGTTTGGAAAAATTACTACAGTTCTTGGTAAACCAGGAGAACATAATACAGAAATGCATTCTATTTTATTAGAATATGATTTACCGTATGAATTTGAACCAGAAGTAGAAAAAGAAGCAGAATCCTTACCAATAGAAATTACAGAAAAAGAAATTTCTAAACGTAGAGATATGCGTAAAGATTTAACTTTTACCATAGATCCTAAAGACGCAAAAGATTTTGATGATGCATTATCATTTACAAAATTAGAAAATGGTAATTTCGAAATCGGAATTCATATTGCAGATGTTTCGCATTACTTAGAACCAAAAACTATTTTAGATGATGAAGCTTATAAAAGAGCAACCTCTGTTTATTTAGTAGATAGAGTAGTACCAATGTTACCAGAAATGCTTTCTAATGGCGTCTGTTCTTTAAGACCACATGAAGAAAAATTAACTTTTTCTGCTGTTTTTGAAATCAACCAAAAAGCACAAATAGTTGGTGAGTGGTTTGGTAGAACTGTTACGTATTCAGATCAACGTTTTACGTATGAAGAAGCACAATCTATTATAGAGAATGTAAAATTATCAGAAGATATTAAACCGTATACAATGCCAGCTGATATTTCTATTATTGATAAAGAGTATACAGTAACTCCAGAAATTGTAGAAGCAACTTTAAAGTTAGATGAATTAGCTAAAATACTTCGTAAAAAAAGGATGAAAGCTGGTGCAATTTCATTTGATAGAGTAGAAGTGAAGTTCAATTTAGATGCAGAAGCAAACCCAGTTGGCGTTTTCTTTAAAGAATCTAAAGATGCTAATAAACTAATTGAAGAATTTATGTTGTTAGCAAATAGAAAAGTAGCAGAATTTATTGGTTTTTCTAAAGGTAAAGCAACTAATAGAACATTTATATACAGAATACATGATGAACCAGATGATGAAAAACTAGCATCTTTACAAAACATGGTTCGTAAATTTGGTTATAAGATTAATACAGATACAAAAGAATCTACATCAGAATCTTTAAATCAGCTTTTAAGTGATGTGCATGGTAAAGCAGAATCTAATATGATTGAGACATTAACCATTAGAACAATGTCTAAAGCTAAATATACAACACAAAATATTGGGCATTACGGATTAGCTTTTGATTATTACAGTCATTTTACATCACCTATTAGACGTTATCCAGATGTAATGACACATAGATTACTTCAGCATTATTTAGATGGCGGAGATACGCCAAAACCACTTCCTTATGAAGAAAGATGTAAACATTCTTCAAATAGAGAAGAACTTGCTTCTAAAGCAGAAAGATCATCAATTAAGTACATGCAAGTTAAATACATGCAAGATCATAAAGATGAAGAATTTGAAGGTGTAATTACAGGAGTTACAGAGTGGGGAATTTATGTAGAAATTTCTTCTAACAAATGTGAAGGAATGGTTAGAATTAGAGATATAAAAAACGATTACTATGTTTTTGATGAAAAACAATATGCTATTGTTGGGCAATCATCTAAAAAAATATATCAACTAGGTGATGATGTAAAAATTAAAGTTAAAAAGACAGATTTAGAACGTAAACATTTATACTTTAATTTAATAGAAGAATAAATATTATTTTAAAAAAATTGATAATTATAAAAATACGTCATTTGACGTATTTTTTTTGGTTTAAATCTACTTGATATTTGTAAAAACAAACAAATATTATGAAAACAAAACTACTTTTATTTTTTTTTATTCCTTTTTTAAGTTTTTCACAAGTTTTAAAAGGAAGCCTTATTTCAGGAATATCTTCAACGAACAGCGCAAGAGCTTTTGTAGCATTATCATCTGATGGAAATATTTTAGTAGCTAGTGGGCCATATAATGGCGCAGGGCTTACTAAAGTTTATAAGTTTGAAAACAATGATTGGGTACAGTTAGGTGGTGTTACAGGTCATCCATATAGTGTTTCAATTTCTTCTGATGGAACTATTATAGCTGGGGGTTCAATTAAAGCAGGAAATCTAGATAATGGAACAGTTGGTATTTATAAATATGTTAATGATAATTGGGTATTAATAGGAAGTCAAATACAAGGTAAAGAATCTTTTGATGAATTTGGATATAAAGTAGCGCTATCATCAGACGGCACAATTGTAGCCGCTAGTGCTATTTTAAATGACATTAACGGAAGTAAGTCTGGACATGTTAGAGTTTTTAAAAACATAAATGATGTTTGGACTCAGATAGGTAGTGATATTAATGGTGATGCTGCTGCTGATAAATTTGGAACAGACATTACATTATCATCAGATGGAACAATTATAGGAATTGGCACACCATTAAACGATGTAAATGGTACTAGTTCTGGTCAAGTAAAGATTTTTAAAAACATAAATAATATTTGGACACAAATAGGAACTGATTTACTTGGAGATGCAGCAGGAAATAAATTTGGAGAAAGTATTTCGATGTCATCAGACGGAACAAGTATTGTTATTGCTGCTCCTACAACAACAGGATCTACTTTTCCATCAGAGAATAGTTACTGTAAAGTTTATGAAAATATAAACGATGTTTGGATACAGAAAGGAAGTAAAATTACTGATATACAAAGAGACGCAGTGGTATCTATGTCTGGAGACGGAAAATTTATTGTTGTAAAAAAGAAAAATGGATTTGCACATATTTATGAGTTTAAAAATAATGATTGGGAGGAAATAGGGGTTGTTTCAAGAAACACAAAATTAGATTTTCATTTATCTAAAGATGCTAATACATTAGCTTTAGGATTAAACCAATCTCGTGCCTTGGTAGAAGTTTATGATTTAAGTGGTTTAACTTTAGGTGTAAATGACTTTGTAAATTATTCTACAAAAATATTCCCAAACCCTGTTAAAAAAGTTTTATCTATAGAGTTAAAAAATAATTTATTATTAAAACAAGTAATTATTTATAATCAATTAGGAAAGAAAATTATTTCTACTTTAAGTTCAAAAATTGATATATCAATGTATCAAAAAGGTATTTACTTTACAAAAATCATCACAAATAAAGGTTTTACATTCAAAAAAATAATAAAGAATTAAAGTTTTAGTTTCATTAATTTTTTCATCTTTGCAACAATAAAAGACTAATAAAGTCTTTATAGTGGTATACTTATTGATTTAAGTATAGTAATCAAAATTTTATAATGATGAAAAGAATAGTATTTATATATACACTAATGTTCAGTTTTGTATTAGTAGCACAATCTAAAGTGACTAAAAATTTAGGAGATTACACAACTTTAAAAGTCTATAATGGTATAGAATTAGAGTTGATAAAATCTGATGAACAAAAACTAGAAATTACTGGTGAAAAATCTGAAATGGTAAAAATTAAGAATGTAAATAATACATTAAAATTGTCTTTACCTTTTTCTTTAAAACCTTCAGATAATTCTGCTGATGGAAAAATTTTAATTAAACTTTTTTACAATAAAGACATTGCAATTGTAGATGCTAATGAAGGTGCAACAATTACTGGTAAAGATTTTAATCAAACTAAAGTAGAAGTAAACGCACAAGAAAGAGCATTTATTAATTTAACGACAACATCAGATTATTTAAAGGTTAGAGCCTCTTCTGGAGGAATCATTAAATTAACGGGTACTGCAAAAAATCAAGAGATAGATTTAGATTTATATGGTGTATATCATGGTTTTGGATTAAAAGCTACTGGTAATTCTACTGTAAAATCTGGTACAGGAGCAAAAGCAGAAGTTTTAGCTGGTAAAACATTAAGCGCTAAAATTGGTTTTGGAGGTTCAATTTTTTACAAAGGAAACCCAGAAGTAACTAAAGATAAAAAAGTTATTGGAGGTATTATTCAAAAAAGAGACTAACAGAGTGCGTGTTATATGCTTTTTTGTATCTTTGTATTATTAAAACAAGAAATAATGAATAGTTTATCTATATATTTTGGAATGATTGGTGGACCACAAATAATTATTATAGTTGTGGTAATTTTATTATTATTTGGTGGTAGAAAAATACCAGAATTAATGAAAGGAATTGGTGGTGGACTTAAAGAATTTAAAAAAGCTGCTAAAGAAGAACCAGAAGAAAATTTAGAAGAAAAAAAGTAAGTTTTAAAAAACTTAAAGGTATAAAAAAAGCTCAACTTGTATTATACAAGTTGAGTTTTTTAGTTTTACAAATTAAAAATATCCCCCAATGTTTCTAATTCGATTAATCTCTGCAAAGATAGACTTACATTATTGTATTTTCAATTAAATGTTATAAACAGGAAGGTTTTTGCAATATTTGGGATGAAAAGGAAGATTGTTTAGTTTAATAAACCAATTAACGATTGTTTACTGAAGCTTCTAGAAACAGGAATTTTAAAAGAAATGTAATTAGACTTCAATAAATACCCTCTTGCGTTTCCATTTATATCGTTTATAAATTTAGAATTTATAATATAAGATTTATGACATCTTATAATACAAGAATACTCTTCTAACTCTTTATTAATTTTAGTTAATGTTACTCTTAATATTTTTTCTGTTAGATCATTATCATCTTTTAGTAAAAAGAAACTTGCATAATTACCTTGTGAAGTAATATATACTAGGTTTTTAATATTAAATTCTATAAACTCTTTTTTGTTTTCAGAATAAATAATAATAGTATCTTTTAGTGTATTCTTATTTTGCTGTTGTTTAAGTTTGTTATGTGTATTAATTTTTTCAGCTCTTTTTTTCCTTTTTTCTCTTACATTTTTTTCATTTATAAAAATAAAGAGAGTTAACGGTATTAAACTAACTAAAAAGGTATATAAAAGAAATTCAAAAAGACTTAATTTTCTTAAGTTATATGGTTCTTTATAGGTTTCACCCAAATACCATAAAAACACCCCTACAAATGTAATTCCTACCGTCATTAAGAAGATATTTCTACCTACAGTCCAATTATCTTCATTAAAATAATTTTTAAAAATAAGCGCAGGAATGTATAAAACAATAAAAGTTCCTAAAAAAGCGATAATACCAATACCTAAAGTGTATTCTAGAATAATTACATCAAATTGAGAAAGGTAAAAAGGTCTAAAAATATAAAGAAATAGAAAAATAAATAAGCCATGAAAAAAGCTCATTTTTAATTTAAAACTAATGTTTGGGTTAAAGTAATATGGCATTGAAAGCCAATTAGAAATAGTTTTCATTTATTTTTTTTGATGAATACTTTTTATATTAAAATTCACCTTTTCTATTCATAGAAAAGGTGAATTTTTGTTTTATTAAACCTGTTGTGCATTATAAAAAAGCTGTTCATTGATTAAGAGAATCGTATATTTAATTGAATTTCAAACATTTAAATAGATGAACAGCTTTAGAGCAAATTACGAGAAAATTTTAGAGGTATTAA
>NZ_JAZGGG010000056.1:0-8482 GCF_036480315.1 Polaribacter sp. | reverse complement strand
TTTTAAGACTAGAATACTCTCAAAATTAACCTCATTAACAATTATTCAATTCATTAATAAGTTTACTTTTGATAGAAATATTAACAACTTAAAAATTAGTATTATTTAAATGCACAACGGGTTAATATAGTTTAAACCATCTGTATGTTCTTAACGTAAGAAATCTTTTGTAAGCTGAACTTGCTGCCCAGTATAGACGCCATCATATTTTGTGTTTCCGATATTTATGTTTCCATTTATATCTACAAATTGATCATTATCAACTACATATTTCATGTGATCTATACCAATTGAAATTGTATAGTTTTCCTTAAAAAAATAACCAATTCTTGCATTTGTTTGCGGTTTGGTTAGGTTTTTAATTCCAAAATATTTTTTGAAAGTAAATTTTGATGGTGTGTCTTGCGCAGTAACATCTTGCAATGTAAAATCGTAATTATCTCCTTGAAAACGAATATTTGAATCTGTATAACCTGCCCAATTCCAACCCCAATAAACAAAAAACTTTCCTTTATTAGAAACCTTTTTTATTTGATTTTCTTGCGCGTTTATTGAGCGTTTATTGATAACGCTAATAACGTTATCAATAATAGTATTATATTTTTTTTAAAAATCACTTATGCTATAATTGCTTTAATTTCATTGATAAAACGAACTGCTAAATCATCTGCAGCTTGTTGGCTTTTTGCTTCTGTATAAATTCTAATAATTGGTTCTGTATTCGATTTTCTTAAGTGAATCCATTCTTCAGCAAAATCTATCTTTACACCATCTATTGTGTTTGCATCTTCATTTTTATAAGTTGAAGCCATTGTTTCTAAAATTTTGTCAACATCTATTTCTGGTGTTAACTGAATTTTATTTTTACTCATAAAATAACTAGGGTAAGAATCTCTTAATTCTTTACAAGACATTTTTTTATTTGCTAAATGCGATAAAAACAACGCAACACCAACTAAAGAATCTCTTCCATAATGTGATGCTGGGTAAATAATTCCTCCATTTCCTTCTCCACCAATAACCGTATTGGTTTCTTTCATCTTAATTACAACATTTACTTCACCAACAGCAGAAGCTGTATATGTTCCGCCATGTTTTTGAGTAACATCTCTTAATGCTCTAGAAGATGATAAATTAGAAACAGTATTTCCGCCACCTAATTTCCCTAAAACATAATCTGCACAAGCTACTAATGTATATTCTTCGCCAAACATAGAACCGTCTTCAGAAACTAAAGCCAATCTATCTACATCTGGGTCAACTACAATTCCGAAATCTGCTTTTTTCTTAACAACTAATTCAGAAATATCTGTTAAGTGTTCTGCTAAAGGTTCTGGATTGTGAGGAAATTGCCCATTTGGAGTACAATATAATTCAATACATTTTACGCCTAATCTTTTTAATAAAGCAGGAATAAAAATTCCACCTGTAGAATTTACTCCATCTACAACAACTTTAAATTTTGCTTTTTTAATAGCCTTAACATCTACTAAATCTAGTTTTAAAACTTCTTTAATATGTTTTTTAAGGTATTTTTTGTTCTTTTTATAAGAGCCTAAATCGTCTACTTCAGCAAAAGAAAAATCTTCACTTTCTGCTAAAGCTAAAATTTGTTCTCCTTCTGCTCCGTTTAAGAATTCTCCTTTTTCGTTTAATAACTTTAAAGCATTCCATTGTTTTGGATTGTGAGATGCTGTTAAAATAATACCGCCATCTGCATTTTCTAAAGGAACCGCAACTTCTACAGTTGGTGTTGTAGACAAACCTAAATCTATAACATCAATTCCTAAACCAACTAAAGTATTAGACACCAAACTAGAAATCATCTTACCAGAAATACGAGCATCTCTACCTACTACTACTTTTATGTTTTTTTTATCAGCATTTCTTGCTTTGATAAATGCGCCATATGCAGCTGCAAATTTTACGGCATCTATTGGTGTTAAATTGTCTGCAGTTTTACCTCCAATAGTTCCTCTAATTCCTGAAATTGATTTTATTAATGTCATGCTTTTGATTGTCTTTTTTTATTAGCTCTGCAAAGATAAAGTATTTGTTGTGATGCAGAAATAAATTCTGCACAAGAAAAAACCGATACAAATTGCATCGGCTTTTTATCATAGTTTTCAATTTATTCTTAATTTTTGCTTTCTTCTTTAAGTTTATTTACATAATAAACCATAAAATAAATTGTCAAAAGTAAATTAACAATTGAAATACTTAACTCTTTATAGAGGCTCTCTCCTTTATAAATAAGTTCCCAGTCCACGTTTCTCATCGAAAAAACTAAAAGTAAGGACATTATAATCATTAAAAAAAAAGCTGTTTTTTTGGAAAATTTCACCATAATCATTGAATTATATTATATATCATAACTTTCTTAATTTACATCGTAATCTTCTAAGTAACCACCTACACATTTATCTGCAAAATTATCTGCAGCTATTGCAAAACAAGCTATAGCTAAACCACATGCAAATACTGTAGCGCAAGCTGACAGACCGGCAGAAGCACCTGCTAAAGAAATTGTAGCTAATGCACAATCCCAACCCCAACATCTCCATCAGGATCGTCTCTTTGTAAAAACCCTTTTACTTTAAAATAATTAGGGTTTTGAAAGTTTATAAATTTTAATGTATTAACGAAAATATTTTTTTTAGAAAACTCTTCTTTAGATAAACTTAATTTTTCTACATCTTCAGCGTACTTTTTTATTGCCAAATCAAAACCTTCTAGCTCAATATTGTCAATTAATGATTTTGTTAATTCAACATCTTTTTTTGTTATCCATCCATTTTTTAAAGATGAGCTTAAAATTTCATTAGAATTAAGATTTGACAACTCTAATAAGTTTCCTTCGATCTGAATGTTGGTATTATAGTTTTTATTAATTATGCCTAAAATTTCATTTTGACTTTCAATTGAGTTCGTAGATCTTTTATTCGTTTTAATTTTTGTTACCTCTTTCATTACATTATGAAAGGTTGAAAGATTGTTTTTAAAATTATTTAATATTGTATCATCAAATTTATTAACTATTTCAACATCTTGCGATTCTGAATCATACTGACTACAAGATACAAATAAAAATACTGATGCCATAATTATTGACAAGTATGGTTTTCTAAAATTTTTCATTTAATATTATTTTTTAAATTAATTAATTAATTAATGGTTAATGAATGATGTTTTCATTCAAATAAATGTTACTTATATAAATAACATCTTAAATTTAAAAAAGAATGTGCGCAATTTTTAAAACATTCTTTTTCTTTTTTTGCTAGCATTTTTTAAATAGAAGTGATCAAATACTACTTATAAACAGTTAAATGTAAAAAAAAAATCAAACACGCAAGAAAATACTGCTTATTTTGGCTAAAAAGCTAAATTTCACTGTTTTCCGTGAGAACACCTCACGGTTTTCAGTGATACCAACTCACTGAAAACCGTGAGATAAAAGTGTTGTTTGTTTTTAAACTTTAGTAGTTAGGAGGTTTTTCATTCTTTAAAAAAACTAATTTATTTAGAATTGATAGAAATAAAAAACGTAAAGTACACTATCTAAATTGATTAATTCTAAAAGCTGGAAAATAATCCTGCATTAGGGGTTGAAGCATTTGTTTGAGCTCTTTTTTATTTTTCTTAAAAAAAGCGAGTGCGTAAAGCCCGACCTTTTTAGGTAACGCCCAAATTAAATTTATGACAAAAAAAGCCGATGCAAATTGCATCGGCTTTTAGATATTATAAATATCGGCTTTTACTTAAAAGAAATTACTTTTTCTTTTTTGCTCCTGCTTCCATTTTTTCTTTAAGAGCTGCTAAACCACCAATGTCTCCAAGAGTTGTTTTCTCTGCATCTGCAGATTTTTTAGCGGCAACTTTAATATTTCTCTTTTCTTCTTCTCTAAAGATTGAAGTATGAGAAACTACTACTCTTCTGTATTCTTTAGAAAATTCCATTACAATAAATGCTATTGTATCTCCTTTTCCTAATTTAGTACCATCTTCTTTTTCCAAGAATCTTGTTGGTGCAAATCCTTCTACTCCATCAGCGAAAGTTACAACTGCTCCTTTATCATTCTTTTCTTTGATTGTACCTTCATGTGTAGAACCTATTGTATAAGTAGCTTCATGTGCATCCCAAGGATTATCTTGTGTTTGCTTATGACCTAAATTTAACTTTCTGTTCTCTACATCTAATTCTAATACTTGAACTTCTAATTTGTCTCCAACAGTTACAAAATCTGATGGATGCTTAATTTTCTTAGTCCAAGATAAATCAGAAATATATACTAAACCATCAATTCCTTCTTCTAACTCAACAAATACTCCAAAGTTTGTGTAATTTCTTACAGTTCCTGTATGAGTTGAACCAACTGGGAATTTAGTAGTAATGTCTGTCCAAGGATCTGGATGTAATTGTTTCATACCTAAAGACATTTTTCTGTCTTCTCTGTCTAAAGTTAAAATTTGAGCTTCAACTTTATCTCCAACTTTTACGAAATCCTGTGCAGAACGTAAATGCGTTGACCAAGACATTTCAGAAACGTGAATTAACCCTTCTACTCCTTGTTCTACTTCTACAAATGCACCGTAATCTGCAATTACTACAACTTCACCAGTTACTATATCACCAATTTTTAAATCAGTATTTAAAGCTTCCCAAGGATGCGCAGATAATTGTTTTAAACCTAATTGTATTCTAGATTTGTTATCATCAAAGTCTAAAATTACAACGTTTAATTTTTGATCTAATTCAACAACCTCATTAGGATGATTGATTCTAGACCAAGATAAATCAGTAATATGTACTAATCCGTCTACACCACCTAAATCAACAAAGACACCATAAGAAGTAATGTTTTTAACAACACCTTCTAATACTTGTCCTTTTTCTAATTGACCAATAATTTCTTTTTTCTGTAATTCAATATCAGCTTCAATAAGAGCTTTATGAGATACAACAACGTTTTTAAATTCGTGGTTGATTTTAACAACTTTGAATTCCATTGTTTTCTCAACATATTGATCGTAATCTCTAATTGGTTTAACGTCAATTTGAGATCCTGGTAAAAATGCTTCAATTCCGAAAACATCTACAATCATACCACCTCTAGTTCTACATTTAACGAAACCGTTAACTACTTCACCAGTTTCATGAGCATTATTAACACGTTCCCATGCTTTAATTACTCTTGCTTTTTTGTGTGATAATACTAATTGACCAGAAGAATCTTCTCTTTTGTCTACTAATACTTCTACTTTATCTCCTTCAGCTAAACCTTGGTTGTAACGAAATTCGTTTAAAGAAATAACTCCTTCAGATTTAGAGTTGATATCGATAATTGCATCTCTATCAGTAATTCTGATTACAGTTCCTTCAATTACGTCACGCTCGTTTACAAAACCTACAGTACCTTCTAACGCTTTTTCGAACTCAACTAATTTTTTTTCATCAACAGCGTCAATACCTTCTTCGTATCTGTGCCAGTTAAAATCTGCTAAAAATTGTGTTGGATCTACAGCTGGAGTTGCTGTTTCTTGTACTTCAGTAGCAACTACTTGCTCTTCAGTGTTTTTTGTTTCTTCAGACATGTGTCTAAAATAATTTTGTATCTTATTGTTTTTCAGATTTTTAACGATAAAAACGCAAAGAGTTGTTTTTATAAATTGTTTTGTACATTTCCTTTTATAAATCTGTTCTCGTAAAAAGGAGTGCAAATTTACAAAAAATACTTGATTTTAAACACTTTAGAATTAAATTATTATTCTTTTTATTCTTGATACACAAAAAACTACCTTTGCATTTTTAAAACCTTTTTGGTTGATTTTAATGACGATGGATAAAAAGACAAAAGATTTAGTAGATAAAGGAATAATGCTTCCATTAATGGAAGAGTTTTATACAATACAAGGTGAAGGTTCTCATACCGGAACTGCTGCTTATTTTATAAGAGTTGGTGGTTGCGATGTTGGTTGCCATTGGTGTGATGTTAAAGAAAGTTGGAACGCAGATTTACATCCACCAACTTTAACAGACACTATTGTAGAAAACGTAAAAAAATACGCAAATACTGTTGTTATTACTGGTGGTGAACCATTAATGTGGTCTATGGATTACATAACAGAAAATCTTCAAAAAAATAATATAAGAACGCATATAGAAACTTCTGGAGCATATTCTTTTTCTGGAAAATGGAACTGGTTTTGCCTGTCGCCAAAGAAAACAAAATTGCCTTTAGAAGAATGTTACCCTGAAGCAGATGAATTAAAGATGATTATTCAAAACAAATCAGACTTTGATTTTGCAGAACGAGAAGCCGCTAAAGTTGGTAAAAAGTGTCAACTTTTTTTACAACCAGAATGGAGTAAAAAAGAAAAAATGACGGAACTTATTGTAGATTATGTTATGAAAAACCCAAAATGGAAAATTTCTTTACAAACGCATAAATATCTGAATATTCCATAAGATTTCTATTTGAAGCAATTTCCAGCTTTACACTATATCTTTTTTATGCTGAATTTATTTCAGCATCTGATTATATTTATGCGTAATTTTGTTATTGGTAAAAGATATTGACACACCTTAATCAAAAAAAAAGGATGCCGTTTCAATCTGGGCTAGAATAATCTATAAACTTTTGGTAATTATAAAATTCTTCGATCTACCAAAGCACAAATTCTCTCAAATTGTTCCTTAATTCCCATATCAGAATTATCAAAACCAATAGCATCTTCTGCTTTCATTAATGGAGAATCTTCTCTTGTAGAATCTATTCTATCTCTTTCTTCAACATTAAAAAGAATATCTTTAAAAGACACTTTATCTCCTCTATCTATCAATTCCTTATAACGCCTTGTTGCTCTTTTGTCGGCAGAAGCCGTCATAAAAAGTTTCAGTTCTGCATCAGGAAAAACAACTGTGCCAATATCTCTACCATCCATTACAATTCCTCTATTTTCTCCCATTAATTGTTGCTCTGCAACCAACTTTTTTCTTACTTCAGAAATAGTTGAAACTTTACTAACCAATTGAGAAACTTCTAGAGTTCTAATTTCTTTTTCAACATTTACTCCATTCAAAAGCATTTCTGCAAAACCTAAATCAATATTAAATTTAAATGAAAGAGAAATATCTTTTAAATTTGAAATAAGCGATTCCTTATTTAAAAAATCTTTAGCTACAAAATTATTTTGTTTTGCGAATAAAGTAACCGCTCTATACATTGCACCAGTATCAACATATATATAGTTATATTTTTTTGCTAATAATTTAGCAATTGTACTTTTACCTGTTGATGAAAAGCCATCAATTGCTATTATAATTTTATTCATCATTATCTTCTATTTAGGTCTATTTGTAAACTAAAAGTACTCGTATTTGCAGCTGAATGGAATTTTGAATATGCATAATTAAATTTAAGTTTACTCATTTTAATACCAAAGCCTAATGATACCCCACTAAAAGTTCTTGCATTTTGTAATTTTAATTCTGCTGCTCTTCTAAAATTATAACCAAATCTAAAATTTATTGCACTTTCTGGAAACAATTCTGCACCAATTACAAAATGTCTAAAAGTATTACCTATGAAACCAACTTCTTCTTCAGTCACATTACCTTCTAGATCAGTAGTCTGATCTGAAGGATTTGAAACAGAAACATTCCATTGTTGTAAATTATCTAAAGTAAAATGCCACTTTAATGGTACATGTTCTAATTTATAAGAACCTCCAAGAGCAATTTTAAGTGGAAGTTTTTCAATTTCACTATTAAATGATTTAATTTGAGTTCCAACGTTTCTTACAACTAAAGTAATAGAAAATGGTTGATAAGGATTATTATATAGAATTCCAAAATCTGCAGCAATACCAATTGATGAAAAATTACTAATATTAGAATTTATTAATTTCAAATTTGTACCCATATACAAATTAGTCCAAGGAAGATTAAATGCATAACCTATTGAAATTGCAATATCACTAGCGTTAAAGTTTCCTGTTTCATTACCTTGATCGTCTGCTCCTATTAAGGAACCATAATTTAGGTATTTTATGCTTCCATGAATGGTACCAAACCTTCTAGAAATTGTTTTTGCATAAGTAATTGAGCCTACATTTATTCCAGCCAAATAACTAGAATAATTTACAGAAAACTTACCATCAATATCTTCACTAATAACAGATGGGTTCCAAATTGGCTGATTTACATCATCAGTTAAAGTCAAGACTTCACCTCCTAAAGCAATTTGTCTTGCAGAAGTAGAAAGGTTTAAAAATTGATACACACTTTCTCCTCCTACTTGTCCAATTATATTAACTGAAGTAAGAATAAATAAATAAAAAGTGATTTTAAATTTCATAGAAATGCAAATAAACAAAGTATAAAATCAATAACGAAAATAAAACTGATTATTTTATAAACTATATAAATTATTTTCATAAAAAAAGCCTCAATTCGTAAAGAATTGAGGCTTATAAAATC